>JBBQGP010000246.1:0-7506 GCA_038323095.1 Chloroflexia bacterium
TATTATTTTTATTAAGCGGCATAATTCCTTCTCTGTGTATTTATTTTTGTCCCAATCTAGCTTTAAGTCACTTTAATAGTTATGACCATTTTTAATACGATAGATGGCCTCTTGCACTATTTCACCCAAAGTTTGCCCAAAAATCGGGTCAAAGGTCAAATCATTTACCAATTTTTTAAGAGGATACAAAACGTTTTCTGTTCCAGCAAAACCTAATGAGTGGGCAGCACTAAATTTTACCCTGACATTTTCGTCTTGCAAAAGCTTTAGTAGAGCTTGCTCAACCGCCTCTCCCTTGAAATCTTGCAGGGTTATAGCCACTGCTACCCGGCTATCCGCGTTTAGTTCTTCGGATAATTTGAGTAACTCGCTTAAAGCTTGCTGCCTGTAAGCGTGACTAAAATGCGTCAAAGCGCGGGCAGCAATAAGTCTCTTTTCGGCTTCTGGGCTATTGATAACTTCCAACAATCCATTTAAGGCTGGCTCACCTATCTTTACCAGGGCCTCACTTATTTCCCAGCTATAATTGACATTTTCGTTAAACAAAATTTGAATCAAAGGTTGAGCCGCTTCTTCGCCAAACAAAGCTAAAGATGCTACTAAGGTTGAGTCTGGAATATAATCAATTTTTAGGTCTGACTTTAGCAATTCAAGGATTTGTTCCATTGCCGGTTTACCAAGCTTTGCCAGCGTCAGGCCAGCGTTATGGGGCAGGGTATAGGTTGAGTCTTGTAAGGCCACGACTAATCGCAGTATAGCGGCATTACCAAAGCCGACCAAAACTTCACTAACTACGTTGGTTACTTCGGGGTAATAATAGCGCAGAGCTTCTACCAAAGGCGCGATAGCCCGCTCATCGCCAATTCGCCCTAAAGCCTGAGCCGCAGCCATTTTGTTTGTAATGCCGGGTTGAGACAGCACTTCAATTAAAGCTTCTACCGCCCGCTTATCACCCAACTGGCCTAACTGTTGAACAGCGTTTGTCCGAGTAGTTGAATCAGGCTCTTTGAGCAACTCTAGTAGATGTATAATTTCTTGTGATGAAGGATTTTGAGGCATAAGTTATAAGGGCAAATTAAGATTTTACTAATTTTAGCGAATTATACTCATTATATTCTTCAAAGAACTTTTGCAAAGCGAGCGATTCGTCTTTGTATTTGGCACGCAGGAAGGCCGACCAATTATGCGCGGGCAGCATTTCCGGGAATTTTTCGCGCAACCAATCATTAAAAGCAAAAAAAGCAAAATCGTTTCCCACGTCGGGAACGTTGCGCCATAGGCAAGCCAGCCAGTAGCCGTAAACCAACATTTCAAAGCGGGCCAAAGTTGGCTCACGTAGATAAAAATCAGGTTGCGCCCCTATTTCGGCAATTAGTCCTGCGTAAGAATCCATTTTTTTACAAAATAAACTTACAAAATGAGTGATGAGCTTTTCTAATTACTCATCACTCCTAGCCAGCACTATCTAGCGCAAGCCGTTGCGCTCGCTGCCCTCATTCTCGTCTTCTTCTTCGTCTTCTTCGTCTTCCTCGTCGAGTTCATCATCGAAATTGGTGTAAAACTTGTAGGTTTCGATGCTGGGAGTGAAGAAATCAAGGCTATAATCCGCCGCTACCCCGATAGGCTCGATGATTTCATCTACCAAATCATCAATAATGGCTTGAATAGTGTCGGTCTCAAGGGTTTCGGCCAGTTCCGACCATATCAAAAGCGTCGCGTAGGTCATATCGGGGTCATAGTGCAAATCCAGCTTGCCGATATTTTGCGGGCCACCCGTCTCGTCGCGTTGGTCAAGGTCAAACAACGTCCACTGCTCCGAACTGCTTGTGCGTACCTTATGCTTGATTTTCAGCCGCATTCTTTTGTTTTCTCCCTATTTTAACTTAATGCTATTTACTTGCCGCCGCCGACTACGTAATCAATAATCAATTGGTCAATCAGCCGCTCTACTGGCGCCCAATCGTCCGTAAAAACCGTCCCGGTGTCGTTCCAGTCCCGAATATCGTAATTATTCGCCGCGTTTTCGCCGACCTGACGCAAAAGCGGGTTTTGCAACCTCGCCACGTTTTCGCGGAAAGTCGCTGTATCTGTCGGTTGCTTGGTGGCAATTATCAGCGTGTTAAATGTTCCCTTCACGTCCATAATATGCACACTGGGGAAAACCGCACGCATGGTACTTGCCAGAGCTTCTACCAGCCGATAATCTCGTTTACCATTTACGGCAGGGCTGCCGACGTTAGCGGCCAACACCCCATTCGGGCCTAAATGGTCGGATGAAAGCTGGTAAAATTCTTTGGTAGTCAACTGGAACGGGATATAAGGTTGCCGGAAAGCGTCTACCGCAATAATATCATATTTTTGACTACTTGTTACCAGAAAATAGCGGCCATCCTGGGCGACGGCGTTCAGATTCTTTTGGGAATTCATATCAAAATATTTGCGGCCCACTTCCAGAATAGCCGGGTCAAGTTCCGCGCCGTCAATTTTTAGCTGGTCGCCATAGCCCGCCGACATAATACGCGGCACTGTCCCCGCCGCCAGCCCGACAATATAGGCTTTTTTTACGTCCTGCTCTTGCTGATTCTTGTTGAAGAAAGGCGCAATCATATAATAGTCCCAGTAGCCGCCCGTCAAAATTTGTTTGGGATTATAAATCGAGTGGGTAGCGTGGCCTTCATTCAACACCAAATTTAATTGGTCGGGGTTATAATTCGGGCGCACCACCTGAATGTAATTGTGAGCCGATTCGCGTTCGTAAACTAATTCTCCATCCACCGCCGGTTTTACCAGCTTGCCAAGTAGCAGAAAAGCCGAGACTAGCATAATCAGCAACAACCCGGTGAAAACAAGCCAGCGTTTAGAATTACTTTTCCAGAGACCATAAATCGAAAAAACCAGCAGCACTATTGAGAAAAGATAAATTGTAGGGCGCGTTCCGAGCCAGGGAATCAGCAGCAAGACGGGCAAAAATGTTCCCAAAATTGAGCCAGTGGTGGAAAGTGCGCTGATTGTCCCGGCAGTTTTACCCGCGCCCGCTACTTCGAGCATCCTGAGCCGGATAGCAAAAGGCGAAACGCAGCCAAGCAAAATCAGGGGTGCAGCGAACAAAACAATTATACCCATTAGCGAACTGTAAAACAGCCCACCATCGGCATTTTGAAAGCCTTCGCTGGATAGTTTTAGTACGGGTGCAGCCAGCATGGGTATTAGGCCCATTACAAAAGCAGCCAGACCAGTTAATTGATAAAGAAAAATGGCGCGGGGAAAGCGGTCAGCCAAACGTCCGCCAAAAAAATAGCCCAGCGCAAGATAAATCATAAAAAAGCCGATAAGATTGGCCCAGATTAGCAGCGAATCGCCGAAATAAGGCTGTATCAGGCGGCTGCCGCACATTTCGACGGCCATTACCGACATACCTTCAATAAAAACAAGGCTTAAAAGAAAAGGAGTACGCTTACTAACAGAAACAGCCAGCGAAGGCGCAACGGCACCCCCGCCGCTAATAGCTTGCGATTGGCCCGGTTTGGTTTGCATAAAACTAATTACTTTCCGCCGCCCACTACATAATCAATAATAATTTGGTCAATAACCCGCTCCACCGGGGCTAAATCGTCGGTAAAAATTGTGCCGGGTTTCGTCCATTCCTCAATTGTGCCTTCATCCTTGATACGTCCGGCTACCTGCTTGATTAATTCGTTTTGGACCGTTGTGCTAACAAGTTGCTGGAAAGAGACATCGGTAACTTTGGTGGGTTTATTGGTAGCAATTACCAGTGTATTATTTAAGTTTTTGAGCTTAATCATATAAACATTTGGGTAAACCGATTTCATGGTGCTTGCCAAAACTTCGGCTAAACGGAAATCCCGTTCTCCCCGCACTATCGGCGCACCGGCGTTTACTACGGCTACGCCATCGGGGGTCAAATGGTCTTTAACCTGTTGAAAGAAATCGCGGGTAGTCAGGTGAAAAGGAATATAGGGCTGGCGATAAGCGTCCATACCTATCAAATCGTATTTCTTGGGGCTGGCCATCAAAAAATAACGACCATCCTGCGCGATAGCGGTCAGGTTTGGCTCGTTCATATCGAAATACTTTTGCCCAACCTTGATAATTTCGGGGTCAAGTTCTACCCCATCAATTTGCAAATGTGTGCCATAAGCTTTGGTTAATTGCTTGGGAGTAGTTCCCGCGCCCAGCCCGATAATCAAGGCACTGTTAAAATTCTTCTCGTTCAGCCCGTCGCTGAAAAAAGGCGCGACCATGTAATAATCCCATGGCCCGCCCGTCAGAACTTGTTTAGGATTGTAAATCGAGTGAATAGCGTGACCCTCGTTCAACACCAAATTTAATTGGTCAGGATTATAATTGGGCCGCACTACCTGAACATAATTAAAAGAAGATTCTTTTTGATATTCGAGCTTGCCGTCAAGCGGCTCTTTAATGATTTGTGTGGTTATCAGGAAGCCCAGCAACAGCACCACCATCAGTTGCAGGGCGTAAAAAGGGGCGCGTCTCCGACTGGTCATATACAGGCCCAAAAGCGAGAAAATCAGCAGAGCCGCCGAGAAAATATAAAGGGTGGCCCTCGTCCCGAAAGTCGGGATTAGCACCAGCACTGGCAAGAACGTACCCAAAATCGAGCCAACCGTCGAAAGCGAACTAATCGACCCCGCGGCTTTGCCCGCACTACCCACCCCGCGTACCTTGAGCCGGACGGCAAAAGGCGAAACGCAACCAAGCAAGACGAGAGGCACAGAAAACAGGAAAATTATCCCGGCCAGCGAACTAAAGAAAAGCCCGCCGTCTACGTTCCGAAAGCCCTCGTTAGAAAGAGTCAAAATCGGGTTGCTTAGTACCGGGATGAGGCCAATAGCAAAAGCGGCCCAAGCGGTTAGCTGGTACATAAAGGACGGGCGCGGATAGCGGTCAGCCAAGCGTCCGCCCAGAAAATAGCCGGAAGCCAGATAAATCATAAAAAAGCCAATCAAATTAGCCCAGATAAGTAGCGAGTCGCCAAAAAAGGGCTGTATCAGACGGCTACCGCACATTTCGGTAGCCATTACGGTCATCCCGCTTACAAAAACAATCGGGAGCAGAAACGGGGTCTTGGCGGCTTCGGCGACGGGTGGGGAAGCTTTCAAATCAAGCTCATCCACCGCTCCGCTTGCGTCCGCCGAGCTGGTTTCGTTTTTACGCTGTATCTCCATTCGGGTAAATCCTTTTTCCGATTCTAGTAACTCTAGCAGTAGTATTTTTTCGCTATCACTAAACAGCATTATAAGCTTTAGCTCGCTTTACCGCAAACACGAAAGTAAGCTGAAAAGCAAAAAAGCCAGATGAAAATCCGGCTCTTTGCTTAAAATCAAGTTAGAGTTTTGAATTATGGGCCACTGACGCTAATAGCGAGACTGCCGGTTATCCCGCAACGGTTGCCATAGTAAACCATATCAATACCGGGATAAACCTCGTGATATTGCACTTTCGCGTAATTGGCAATATTGCTGTGCCAGTTCTGCGGGTATTTCCATAAAAATAATTGGTTTTGCCTTCCAGTTCTTCCAGGCCGCTAACTTCCGGGCTGGCGTTCGCTCCGGCAAAACTCATCTTGACGAAAGCCGTTTGGGAAGGAGCAGTTTTAGCTTTGGTAAGCTGGGTTAGCGGGTTAGCAAGTTCTTTGGTATCAGCCTCGCTATCAGTTGATTGGGTTTGCTGCAAAGCCAGCGTCATCGCGTCGCCAGTGAGGAAAAGGGATAACCTGCCCCGCGTGCCAAGAATTTTACGGCATCGGGTTGCTGCCCGGCATTAGCTTCAAAGCTCAAGGGAAGTTGACCAAAATCGCTGGCTAAACTTCGCCCGGCAGAATTGAGACTGGCCGGAGTAGCCGCAGAGTTAGTTTGTAAAGGTTGGGCCTGAGTTTGTAGCGGGGAAGTGGAAACGGAAGCGGGCAGAGTAGCGGTAGGATTTCTAAAAATATCGAGGGGAAAAGTTAGCCCAGCGATTAGGAAAAGGGCTAACCCTAAGCGTAAGAGCAGCACCGGGCTAATACGACCCGCTCTTTTGGGGGTGAATACTGTTTGCATTGTAAGCTCCTGACTTGGCTAGAATATCGGGAAGAAAAAATGATACTGCTTTTATATTTCTACAATAAATATACTCAACCCAAAAGATTTTGTCAATAACGTTTTTATTAAAGTTAAAGGATGAAATTGTTATAATTTAATGTTAAGCTATATAATTAACAACGGTACAAAACCTGCTTGCAATATGTTGGAGTAAGTTTGACAACAACAAAAGGTGGCTGAAATCACGATGGATTTTCAAAGCTTGGTAATTCTGATAGCCCTGTTTGGCGTAGCGTTAGTGGCGGGAGCGTTTGGGGCATTGGCGGGATTGGGCGGCGGCATTATTATTGTGCCAGTGCTGACCCTGTTTTTCGGGATAAATGTGCATTATGCGATTGGGGCAAGCGTAGTCTCGGTAATCGCTACTTCGAGCGGGGCAGCCGCAACCTACATCAAGGCCAATATTACCAACGTTCGGGTTGGCCTTTTTCTGGAAATGGCAACTACGGTTGGGGCATTGAGTGGAGCGTTTATCGGGGTTTATCTGGGCGGGCCAGTTTTGTTTTTAGTGTTTGGGCTGGTGCTAGGGCTGTCGGCTTTCGTAATGTGGCGCAAGCGTGACGAGGAACTACCCGAGGGGGTTGTGCCGGACAAGTGGAGCAGGCAACTCAAGTTGGGCAACCAGTATTATGATACGGCCTTGAAACAGGAAATAAAATACGAAGTGCAAGGTACAAAACTGGCTTTGGGCTTGATGTATGTCGCTGGCGTAGTTTCGGGCTTGCTTGGCATTGGGAGTGGCGGTCTGAAAGTTCCGGCCCTCGATATTGCCATGAAACTGCCAATAAAAGTTAGCTCGGCGACTTCCAATTTTATGATTGGGGTAACTGCCGCCGCCAGTGCCGGAGTTTATTTAGCGCGAGGCTACATTAACCCCTATCTGGCCGCCCCGGTTGCGCTGGGTGTGCTGCTTGGCTCGGTAGTAGGAACACATTTGTTACTAATATTAAAAGGGCAAGTTATTCGCAAACTTTTTATTGTCGTATTAGTAATTCTGACAATCCAGATGTTATTAAAAGCCTTTGGAATCGGGATTTAACCGAGGAGAAATAGATTGGAGACACCTGTTAGCGGTTCTGGTCAACCAAGTTTGGCCCGTCCGCAAGTTAGCCAATTTAGCTTGCTAAGTTTAATATTGCGGGGTGGTGTAATTATTAGCGCGACTATAATTGCATTTGGCCTGATTTTATTCTTGATAACCGGGACAAGCGGTTACACGGCGGATACCGGGACGAAGCGGGATTACACTGCTTTTCACGATGAGGCGAACGGCGGGCCACTTTATTTCCCGCTCAATTCCCCCGAAATAATCGAAGGAGTGGCTCAATTCAAGCCCTTTGCTATTATTATGCTGGGGCTAATATTACTGATTGCCACTCCTGTT
>JBBQGP010000247.1:0-7483 GCA_038323095.1 Chloroflexia bacterium
GACGCGGGTAGATTTCTTTTTGGACAAGGACACGAACCAGCTTTATTTGAATGAGGTAAATACTATTCCCGGCTTTACTTCGATTAGTATGTACCCGATGCTGTGGGAAGCTTCCGGCATTTCCTACCCGGAATTGATTGACCGGCTAATAAATCTGGCACTGGAACGCCATGCCGATAAAAATCGTAACGAACTCTACCCAATGTAGTGGTTTTACCGATTGACGTGACGGAGTAATATCCTACAAAGAAATACGGGCAGGAATCAGGGGCTGGAAAAATGGACGAGGAGCGCAATTCGCAAAATCGAATAAAACGAGCAGCGCGGGCCAGTGCTATACGCCGCAAATCGTCCGCCGAGTTTACGCCGCATCCGGCCTACCCCAAGATTAACACGGCAGAGGCGGAAACAAGTCGACGGCCTCGCAATCGTTCGCGCTGGGTGCGCTTTGCCTCAACTGCTTCGATTGGGGCGGGTTCGCGAGTATCGCGGGGCTTCGGCATTTCGGGCCTTACGATTGCGCGAATTATCAGCTTTGCCGGGTTAGTGGCGGCTTTGTGGGTGGGTTACTGGCTTTTGACTTCGCCGAATTTCAGAATTAGCAATGTCGAGGTGCAGGGTGGGCGTTTTCTAAGCTCAAATGAAGTTATCGCCGCCACCGCCATTACCGACCAGAACATTTTTCTTTTGAACGAAGCGGATATGGCCGAGCGCGTCAAGAAACTGTCGTATGTGCTGGATGCCAGAGTGAGCCGCTCTTTTCCGAACTCGGTGACAGTCGAAGTAACCGAGCGACATAGTATGCTAAACTGGCAGGTTGGCAGCACTAATTATTTGGTAGATAACGATGGAATAGTGCTGGAAAGCTTCGTACAGTTGCCCAACAATGCCGCCAAATTTACGGTTGTCAAAAGTTTGGACGATAAGCCGCTAAAAATCGGCGATAAAGTTGACCCGGTAGCGGTACGGAGTGGGCCACGGATTGCTCAAATGCTGGAACAAGTCGGCTTTGGCACAACTTCGCTGGATTACTCGCCGAGCACTGGCCTGATTGCGATGGGTATCAAGGAACAGGGCAGCCGCAGGGTTTTAATTGGGACGGATGCCGAGCTTACCCGTAAGATAAACGTCCTGAAATCGCTCATGCTTGACCAGAATCTGAAATGGACTTTTGCCGATTTGCGCTTTGTTGACAAACCGGCAGTACAGTAAAGTTTTGAGTTTTAAGTTGTGAAAACAACTGCCAACCCAAAACTTAACACTCAAAACTAAGGTAAGACGATGGCTGCAAAAAACGCGAAACTGATAGTTGGTCTGGACGTTGGTACTGCTAAAGTGTGTGTGATTGTTGGCGAAGTAAACCGGGACAATCATATTAACATTATTGGGGTCGGTCAGGCCGAGAGCCGGGGATTAAGCCGGGGCGTAGTAGTTAATATCGAAGAAGCTTCCGCCGCGATTGCCGAAGCGGTGCGCCAGGCCGAGCAGCAAGCTAACCTTAAAATTGGGTCAGCCTTTGTAGGGGTGGCCGGAGCGCATATCAGTTCGGTCAACAGCCGGGGTGTGGTAGCCATCGCCAAACTAGACCGGGATATAAATCACGATGACGTAGCCCGCGCCATCGAATCGGCCCGTAGCGTGGCTATTCCTTCCCAACGCGAAGTTTTGCACGTTATTCCGCGTACTTTTGTGATTGATGGGCAGGACGGAGTACGCGACCCGTTAGGGATGAGCGGCTATCGTCTGGAAGTAGAAACTCATATTGTGACGGGTAGTGTCAGTTCGCTTAACAATCTTTTCAAGGCGGTGCAGCGCGTTGGGATTGAAGTGGATGAACTGGTGCTTGAACCGTTGGCCGCCAGCGAAGCGGTACTGAGCGAAGCCGAAAAGCGGCTTGGTGTAGTATTGGTCGATATTGGGGCTGGCACTACCGACATAGCTATCTACATGGATGGTACAATATGGCACACGGCAGTTTTGCCAGTGGGCGGCTCCCAGATTAGTAACGATTTGGCGATTGTACTGCGTACTCCGCCCGAAGTGGGCGAGCGGCTAAAGCTGAAGCATGGCGATGCCAGCGTAGTCGGGCCGAACAAGGGCTATTATGCCGATTACTACGGCTTGGGCGGTAAATTCGTCCGGCCACAGGCAACGGCGGAAGGCCCGGTGCAGGAAACTAGCGAACCCGAAAAGCCCGATGAAATCATCGAAGTCGAAGGGTTTGAGGGTGGCCCTAATCAGTATGTTTCTAAAAATATGCTGAATGAAATTGTCTATTCCCGCGCCCGCCAATTATTCGAGATGGTGCAGGGTGAAATCAAGCGAAGTGGTTACGATGGTATGATTCCAGCCGGATTGGTTTTAACCGGCGGTTCGGCGGCGTTGCACGGTATGACCGATGTGGCGGCGCACGTTCTGCGGCTACCAGTACGGGTGGGTGTGCCGCGTGGCCTGCGCGGTTTGTCAGATACGTTGGGCGCACCACATTACGCGGCCAGCGTTGGGCTAGTATTATGGGGTCTAAAAAAGACCACCGGCGAGGAGTTACTACACGAATCGCGGCGCGGCGGTGGCGGCGGGTTAGCTTTAGGCCGTAAAGTTGGAGGGTGGTTCAGAAACTTTCTGCCATAAGAGTTGCGAGTTGCGAGTTGTGAGTTGCTAGAAAAAATCTTGAATTGTCAGCAAAAGCTGTGAGTAATAGGTAAGATTCTAACAACTAATAACTAACAACTAACAGCAGTTTCTGGCGGTAAGGGTGAAGAGAAACGGAACTTCTCTTCTCAATGGCGAAATTGGTAAGCGTTATCTAAAGGAGAGTTACGGTCATGGCAACTGGACGAAGAGAAGGCTCGTCGTTTGGAAATAACAGCAGCTTTAGCGCACCTAAAGGGGAAACGACGCATACAGCAGCTGATTTGGAAAACTTCGCGCAAATTAAGGTAGTAGGAGTTGGCGGCGGCGGTTCCAACGCGGTCAACCGAATGATTGCCAGCGAATTACGCGGGGTAGAATTTTATGTGGTCAATACGGATGCTCAGGCATTGCTTTATTCGCAAGCCCCTAACCGCATTCGGATTGGCGACAAAGTAACCAAAGGATTGGGCGCGGGCGGCAACCCGGTAGTCGGGGCAAAAGCTGCCGAAGAAAGCAGCGAGGAGCTTTACGAAGCTTTGCGCGGCGCAGATATGATTTTTATTACCTGCGGGATGGGCGGTGGCACTGGCACAGGCGCAGCCCCGATAATTGCCCAAATCGCCAAAGAGCTAAATGCTTTAACGGTAGGGGTAGTAACCCGGCCTTTTAGCTTTGAAGGCAATCGCCGCAAAGCTTCCGCCGACGAAGGGATTGCCCGCTTCAAGGAGCATGTAGATACCCTTATCACTATCCCGAATGACCGATTATT
Source organism: Chloroflexia bacterium (assembly GCA_038323095.1). Taxonomy (GTDB): domain Bacteria; phylum Chloroflexota; class Chloroflexia; order Chloroheliales; family Chloroheliaceae; genus L227-5C. Next base: position 3,404 of record JBBQGP010000247.1, read on the forward strand.
ACAGGTAGCTGACCGCAAAACTTCGATGGTGGATGCTTTCAGAATTGCCGATGAAGTCTTGCGGCAAGGTATTCAGGGTATTTCGGACTTGATTACCGTTCCCGGTTTGATAAATTTGGACTTTGCCGACGTGAAAAGCATTATGAGCGATGCCGGTAGCGCACTAATGGCGGTTGGACGCGGTACAGGCGATAATCGTTGTGTGGATGCCGCCAAGCAAGCTGTCGAAAGTCCCTTGCTCGAACTTTCTATTGAAGGGGCGCGGGGCGTATTGTTCAATATTACTGGCGGCGAAGATTTGGGTATTCTGGAAATCTACGAAGCTGCCGAAATTATCCAGCAAGCTGCCGACCCGGAAGCCAATATTATCTTTGGAGCAGTAATTGACCCGCGCATGAACGGCGATGTCAAAATGACGGTAATTGCAACGGGCTTTGATGCCATTCGTAAACCGGCCTTGAAGCCGTTTAATGGTCAGCGTCCGCTCGGTACGCCCCAACAGCCACAGCCCCAGGAGCAGTACGCCTCGCCGCCTGTACCTTATCGCCCGGCAGTAGCGGTCAATGACGATTTGGATATTCCGCCTTTCCTGCGCTATCGTCAGCGCGGACAGTAGGGTATGCTTTGAGCGGGAATTAGGCTAGAAGTTATTGAGCCTAATTCCCCTAATTCATACAACAAAAAAGCAAATCATTGCGGCGGCCTGTTTGTGGCAGGCTGCCTGAGCTTTGATTCGCCTTTATGCGCCAAATCGCGCTTTTATGGAATACATCTTTTGACTGCTTAGACTGGTGGCAACCTGGCAAAGCAAGTCAAACTCTCTTTTAACGCAAACCAACCAGCGGCCTGCAAAGGCCGCTTTATGCTTTATAGTATAAGGGCATGACCTCTTTTTGAGCAAGCGTCTTCATGCAGTGCTTCATGCAATGCTTTAGCCGATTGTAGTGACGAATCTAGCGATTCGGGCAAATTTACCAATTTTGCAAGATTTTGGCGAAAGATTTTTAGTAGTTAATTTGGGCCAAGCGGCCTTTGAGAAAAATCTGCTCTGCCGAATTTTGGGTAAGTTCGAGGGCTTTTTGATAGCTCAGAGCGGCTTCCTCAAATCTTCCGATACGACGCAACAAATCGGCGCGAGTGGCGTGGAACAAGTAATAATCCTGCAATAGCTCGTTATTTTCAAGCTGGCGAAGTAAAGCCAAACCCCGCAGCGGGCCATCGGCCATTGCGATAGCTACCGCCCGGTTTAGCTCAATAATTGGCGAGGGGTTTAACTTCAGCAGTTCGCCATAAAGAGCCGCGATTTGTAGCCAGTCCGTATCTTCGGGGCGTTCGGCCTGAGCGTGCAAAGCTGAAATAGCGGCCTGAATCTGGTATGGGCCGGGGAGGTGCATTCGCAAGGCTACTTCCAGCAAATTCAACCCTTCCTCAATTTGCTTTTTGTCCCATAAATCCCGGTCTTGTTCTTCCAGTAAAACTAATACGCCGTTTGGCCCAGTACGGGCGGCGCGACGCGCATCGTTGAGCAGCATTAAAGCCAGCAGGCCGATTGCTTCGGCGTTTCCGGCTAAAGCTGGCTCAAGGCGGCTTAACTGGATAACCGCCCGACAAAGTCGGATAGCTTCGGCGCAAAGCTCAGGTCGCATTAAGCTTTCACCGCTATGGCTGCTGTAACCTTCGTTAAAAATCAGATAGATTACCAGCAATACCCCTTGTACTCGCTCGGCTAATAAATGGGCGGGTGGTACATAATAAGGGATGCCCGCCTCTTTGATTTTGCGTTTGGCTCTCACCAATCGCTGTGCCATCGTAGTTTCACTAATCAAAAATGCGCTGGCGATTTCACTTGTTTTTAAGCCACCAAGTGTGTGCAGGGTCAAGGCCACTCGCCCTTCCAATGGCAAGGCTGGATGGCAACAGGTGAAGATAAGTTTTAACCGTTCATCAGGAATAGTCTCCACTTCTTCTTCCTCTTGTTCCTCTCCCCCTTGAATTAGTTCGTTTAACAATTCTAACTGTGCCGCTTTTTGAGCCAGCACTTTAGCCCGACGCAGGCGGTCTATCGCCTTACGTCGGGCGGTAGTAGTAAGCCACGCCGCCGGGTTAGCCGGAGTACCTTCTTTCGGCCAGTGCTGCAAAGCCATTATAAAAGCTTCTTGCAACACATCTTCGGCCAAATCAAAGTCGTGCAAGGTGCTGATCAGGTTTGCCAGCACCCGCCCGGCATCTTGTCTAAATATTCGCTCGATTATTTGGTCAATCCCGGCATCTTCGAGTGACATATCCCTCTTCCGGCTTTTAGCTCGGCTGTGCTATCTCCATAATTGGGCGAATCTCGATTGAGCCAGCCCGCGCGTCAGGGATTTTGGCGGCAAACTCGATAGCTTCGTCCAAATTATTACAATTCAGCAAATAATAGCCGCCGAGTTGTTCTTTGGTTTCGGCAAAAGGCCCATCAGTTACAACCGCTTTACCCTCGCGCACTCGTACCGTTGTGGCAGTCATTACCGGCTGAAGCGGTTCGCCATTAAGAATTATCCCAGTTTTGGATGCTTCCTCGGTAAAGCTGCCATATTCGGCGTACATCTGGCCCTGCTGTTCGGGGCTAAGGTTACTCCAAAAGCTTTCCTGATTGTAAATCAACACTATGTACTTCATGCGTGCCTCCATACCTGTACTTAAGATTTTACCACAGGTTCATTTACCTGTTTCAATATAATGACGAACAAACTTTGCTGATTCGACAAAGTTCCAAACGAATTTCTCTCAAATTTTTATAACAGGGGAAAATCCTTTTTGCCTTTGCAATTTGTACAAAACTGGTATGCAAGTGTGACGAAGATAATATACTTTAAATGAGAAAATGGAGTATAATCAATTTACAGTGTATTGCGTTGGGTCGTTAGTGATTATCGCTAGTAATTAAGGTGAGATAGGCTGCACCGTTCGACATACACTTCAAGAGCGTATCTATTACAAGTTGCAAGACAAAAAAACTACACATAACAGGAATTGGGAAAGGAGTCTTACGATGAGCCAACCACCTAACCAACCACCCCAGGGATGGCCGCCTAATCAACCGCAACCGCAGCCGCCTTATGGCGCACCACAACCACCCTACAACCAGCCACAGCCGCCTTATGGTCAGCCCCCGCCTCCATATCAGCCGCCGAATCAGCCACCTTACGGTCAACCGCAATCGCCCTATGGTGCGCCGCCGCCGGGCCAGCAACCGCCCTACGCCGGGCCACCTCCAATGCAGCCGCCTTATCAACAGCAGCAACAGCAATACGGTCAGCCCCAGCCGCCTTACGGTGCGCCTCAACAGCAGCAGCAATACGGCCAGCCCTACCAACAGCAGCCGGGCGTAGCTTCAGGAAGTGGTATTCAGCCCAATATTATGAGCTTGTTGGCTTATTTGTTTGGCTGGCTGGGTGGCCTCGTCGTACTGGCAATTGAGAAGAATAACCCGGAAGTACGCTTTAACGCCATGCAATCTATTGTAGTCAGTGGTGCGTACACTCTGTTTTCAATTGTATTCGCGTTTTTGTCGGCGGCCTTCCTGTTTACCTCATTTTGGGGTATTCTAAGCCTGATTTCAACCATAGTCTGGTTTGCTTACATCATTTATGTTATCTACATGATGGTAATGTCTTACCAGTACAAACACATAAAATTGCCCATCGCGGGCGATATTGCCGAAAAAAACGCGCCAACTTTTCTGCGCTAATTCGCTTTTCTGAAACCAAGTAAAAAGAGGATTTATCAAACTCCAATTTGGTAAATCCTCTTTTTATATTCATATTACTTTTATAGCGAATCCGGCTAACGCTGGCCTCATTTTTGATTTATAAGTCTTGATGAAACTGGTATACTTATACTCATCAGGTAATTGCATATTTTAACGTACAGTTGGTGATAATAAGCAAAGCGAGGTCGGTAAATGGCTAAGGATAACGCCAAGGACAAAAATAACAAAATTGAGGAAGAACCGCAAGCCCCCCCCAAAGGGATAGTTGAGATTGCCAAAGGTACATTTGGCGAATTTATGGAAGATAACTGCCTTAATCTGGCCGCCGC
>JBBQGP010000248.1:0-7357 GCA_038323095.1 Chloroflexia bacterium
AAAGAGTAAAGCGAGAAGTTGAGGTATAGTAAATGCAAAAACATTTCCCACCAATTAATACCATATTCTACTCAAATTTATCCAAGTACAATTTCGCCATAAATTGTTCACAAGTTGATTTTTTACTTTTACTATAGAAAAATGATAGCACTCGATAATTGTTTTGTCAATTTAATTGAAGTAATTATCAAAAATCGTTTCAGGCTTGAATCGTGAAAGTCTAATACTAATGGTCTAATCCGTCCGTACCAGCCCCGCATACCAAAGCGCACACTTTTTCATCTTGGTCTGGCACGATTTTGCCCGAAAGCAAAGCCGCCAAAGCTGCCGCCCCGCTTAGTTCTGCCGCAATCCCCATCTCAAACCAGAGCCATCGGGCTGCTTCATACATTTCTTCATCTGATACCAGCACAATCTCGGTCACGTTTTGCCGGATTATTTCCAGGTTTAAATCCGCACTCTGGCGGGGAGCAAGGGTATTGGCGGCGGTGCGGATTTCGGGCAATTCTATTAACTTTCCGGCTTGCAAGCTTTGGTAAAGGGTCGGTGCGCCAATTGGTTCAATTCCGATTACCCTAATTTTCGGGTTAATCGCTTTAGCCGCCAAACTCACCCCACTAATCAAACCACCCCCACCGATAGCCACCAGCAAAGTATCAATTTCTGGTACATCCTCAAAAATTTCCAGCGAAATTGTACCCTGTCCAGCAATAACTGCTTCGTCGGCGAAAGGATGAAAATAAGTTAAATTTTCGCGCTCGGCTGCCGCTAAAGCCGCCCGGTTTGCATCATCCCAAACCGCTCCCTCGAAAATTACTTTCGCGCCCCAGCTTTCCAGCTTACGAGCCTTAACTGGCGGCGTGTTATGCGGCAAATAAATTGTAGCTGGAACTTTCGCCAGCCACCCGGCATAAGCTACCCCCAGCCCGTGATTACCCCCCGAAGCGGTGACAATTCCCCGTGCTACCTGCTCCGGCGGTAAACTGAACAATTTACTAACAGCCCCTCGCGCCTTGAACGACCCGGTAATTTGCATACTTTCCAGTTTCAACCAAAGCTGTCCATTTGCGCTTGCCGCTTGCTTGATTGGCTTTACTTCTATCAAAGGCGTGCGCCGCACATAATCCTTAATCCGTTCCCGCGCCGCCCGCACATCTTCTAAACTTACCACTATTTTTTCCTTAGTTTTTAGTTTCCCGCTAACCGCGTGGGGTTAAAACCCCAGTCTAAATAGGCTAAAGTACGCTGAAGCGCACTAAAACTTCTCTTGTCTGTTTGCTATCTTCCCAACTCGCAACTCGCAACTCCCAGAATTACCACCACAGAGGACACAGAGGTTTCACAGTTCCCAACTCAAAACTCAAAACTCAAAACTTTCTTCCCTCTAACAACTCTTATAATACAACTCTAACACAGCAACCCTTTTCTTTGCAAAGCCAAAGTGCTAGAATCAGAAGTGACCGGAGCAAAGGGCCATCAGGCGGCAAAACGATGGTATCCGGTATGAGTTACGCAGGTTATGGTTGACAAGCCGCGTTGACCACAGAAAGGACATTAAAAATGAGCGAACGATTTAACAATTCCTCGATGCAGGGAATGCTTTCGCAGGTAATTAAGGAAATTCAGAGCGGGCTGACCCGTCTGGAACAAACCGTAAATCAGGCCACCCAGCCACAACAGCAAGGCCCGGCAGGTGAGGAAACTTACACTCCCCCCGCCCAGCCTCAGCAGCAGCAAACCCAACCGCAACCTACCCCCACTACCCCCGCCAAGCCTTACAGTGGCGCACGCTGGGAGTACAAGGTAGTTTACGTCAACTTCCGGGGTCAAATCAGCAGTGATGGTCAGCAAGTGATGATTGGTCGGGGCGAACGCCGCAGCACTTTCGTCCGCAGCTACCTTGACGAGCTTGGTGACCAGGGCTGGGAATTGGCTGGAGTTAGCCCGTTGGGTGAATCCGAAAACAGCTACTTCGTCTTCAAGCGTCCTGCTACCGGCGAACGCCCGGTAAACACTGGCAGCATGAGCGGCCAGCGCGTTGAAATTGAAGAAGTAGACGAAGGCGGCAACAATTTCGTAGCCCAGGCTTAACAAAGTAATTTCCGGGTGGTGTCCCGGCCTTACTTGATTGACTGACTGACAAATAAGCGCAAGGGGCGCACAAATCGGGTGTTGGCTTTATAAACAGGCCAACCCCTTTTTAGTTTATAATACACCTTCGATGATAAAGTGCTGAGGACTGAGGACTGAGTATTATAGTTGACAATAGCTAAAGCCCGGTTTAATGATAAAACTCAGGTTTATAACAGGCTATAGATGAGGAATTATGAAAAATCTTAAAAGGCTGGTTGTACCGCTTGGAATGGTGCTAGGCACATTAGTTTGTGCCTATATCGGGTTTTTTGTGGGCGTGAAAGACGATTTCCCACAGCCTCCCGGCGCGGAACGCTATCCCCTTAGCACTATCAAACAAGCTACCGTCGTTAAAGCCTGGCCCGAAGCTGCTGATTTCAAAGCCCCTGATGTCAGCGTCTATACTTTGCGCGAACCCCCCTCGAAAGCCGTCCAATACTACCGCGATGCCTTTATTACCCGGCGGGGCTGGACTGAAATTGCGCCACCCGGTCAACCTTCCGGCCTCGGCCCAGACCAGCAATTTACAATGCTGGCCTTCCGGCGTGGCAATACCCGAATTTTTATTGCCCTTTCTCCCGCCCGTCCTATCTACCAAGCCGATACCGAACTCAACAAAGCCATTCGCTCGAACAATATTCGCGAAGATGATAATATAGCTATCGTTATTGCGGAAAGATGAAAAAAAGGAGTTTCTATGTCGAGAAACGGGATTGAACCTTGCCTGAAATCAGAGCAGGAAGGCACAGAATGTATGTGCGGGCTTTTGCCGGAAGGCTTGCCCGAAATCGAAGCGGAAGTTGGGATGAAGCCTGCTCAACGCTGCCGCCTTTGCACCGGGGTTAGCGACCATTATTTATACCAGCTTACCCGCTATAAGCAACCCTGGGGAATCGAGATTTGCGGAGTTTGTGGAACAGTCTGCAATGAATTTTAGCAACTGTATTTGTGACCAGATGGCTTAGGAATTTGGTCATGTTGCATGAGTATGCTATAATGAAAAAAAGCTCAAGTTTGAGCGAAGGCAACCAAATATTTGAGTACAAGAGGCTCACCCTTTGTACCCGAAAGTTGCTTGACGGTCTTAAAAAACCAACCCTTTCTGATGTACCTTGCGGAAGCTCGGAACTATTACAGCCAGTTACCCACCCGGAAAGCATTTTCCGAGCGAAGTAGCGTCGCTATGTCACGCTCGTACATTTCGGACAAGGCATTGAAAATTATTACAAAGTTGCATCAGTTTCAGAGATACAAGCAAACCCGATGCCATGAGGAACTTTGCAATAATTTTTAGAGGTTATGGAGATTTTGAGTAATAGCATTATAGAGAGAAGCAGTAAAACCAGCAGTAAAAGTTTAGCAAAAAATTCTTTAAATATTGCCCATTTGAAAAAACCGCGCCTCACTATCGCGGCGGCCCTAATTGGGCTAATCCTGGAACTACTGACAGGGCTTTTCAATCCTTCGGCGGCGTGGGCCGCACCTATTCCCGGTGATACTCGCAACAATACCAGCCCAACTAGCGGGCAAATCATTAACCAGAGCGCATCTTTTTACAGGGCTGGCTTGATTAGCAGCAATCTGAATACCTCCAGCTATGCACCTGCCGGAATTCCAATGGTACGGCTTGGCTCAGAACAAATCCAGCCACCCGCCTGGAGCGGTGATTGGGCCAATTTCGGGATGTTCAGCAGCGAAATTCTCAGACTGAACGAACCCTTTACCCGCCTGAAAGCGGATTGGCAGGTAGTCCAGCCGGAAGGCACGCGCCTCGAAATTGATTTGCGGGCCAGTCAGGATGGGCAGAACTGGACACTTTGGGAGGTGCTGGACGAAAACGGCACTACCGCCAGCTTTGACCCCAGCCGGGCTTACCTTTATGCTCAGTACCGCGTCCGTATGTTCAGCGATACGGCAGAAGCTACCCCTTATTTTCAGGGTATCAAGCTGGAAGCCAATCGCCGCGATTTGAACAATCTTTCCCGACCCGGCGCACTCAATATGATGGCGAACGCCGACAAAGCCTCTGACAATCCGCCACCAACCTACAAAGTTTATGCCACACGGGAAGGGCTGGTAGGTTACACCACCGCTAACGGCCATAAAATTCAGCCAAATGACCGCTTTGTGTCATTGCCAAGCTGGACGGTGCTTAACGACAAAGGCAAAAGTGATTATCAGGTACGGATTACCGCCCCCAACGGGAAAAGCGCGGTTGCCCCGGTTTGGGATACCGGCCCCTGGAACTTCAAGGACAACTACTGGCATAATCCCCGTTCGCAATTCAAGGATATAGCAGTAGGCGTACCGCAGGCCGAAAAAGCTTTCTTTGGCAAGCATAATGGCGGCAAAAACGAAAGCGGCAAGCCAATTTACAACCCAAGCGGTATTGACATTGGCGACGGCACTTTCTGGCAGGATTTAGGGCTAAAAGGCGATTTTGGCGGGCAGGTAGATGTTAGCTTTATCTGGGAAGGTTCAGTACCCGACCCGGCCACTATTTCCGAAGCCAAAGCTTCCGATGTCAGTAGCGGCACAGCCTCGATTAGCTGGAAAACCAGCCAGCCGACTAGCGGTTGGGTCGAATACGGCTTTGATACAAACTACGGCTTTAATTCGCCCCTGGATAACACCATGACGACCAGCCGCAGCGTGTTCTTGCAGGATTTAGTCCCCAATAAAACCTATAACTACCGCGTACACGGCAAAGACGTTTACGGCACAGAAACCATTTCGGACAATCTGACTTTTACCACCGCCTCCGCCGTCGTCACCAAATTAAGCGGCTGGCAAAAAGACAAGGGTGTTGGGGTAAACATTTCGTCCAAATTTGACGCGGTGACGATTGCCGGAGGCCGCGCCAATAATAGCTTGTGGAACGATAATCCAAAATTCGACTTTATTTCGGGGGCAAGCACTCTACCCGATAGCGTAAGCGCAAGCGGTGGCCTTGACCTGGATTTTGCACCAACTTGCGACGAAAAAAACCAAAACTGTGCCTATGGTTTCGGTAGCGGCTATAAAGGCTATGTCCAGTTCACCAACAAGGCGGGTGATTCGCTTTCAATCGGGATTATTCACGATTTGGCGATAAGTCCGGGCGACATTACTTTTATGGTCGAGGGTAATGTTGGCGGGCAAGCCATCTTCCGTTACGCCCCTGCCGATAGCCTTGACCCTACCAGAGCTTACCACTTGCACATGGTCTGGAAAGATGGGCAAATTTATCTCACCTTCGATTTTAACGGACGCTCGCAATACGCCTTTAACGCCGAAGGCTTGACCATTTCCTTTGTCGGTGCTGGCCGAGCTAAAGACGACATAGTAGCCTTTAACTTCCGCAACATTGGCTTCAGCTTTGGTGCAGTCGAACGGCATATAGTAACGGAGTAGAGTTGTTAGTTATTATTGTTAGAGAAAAAGTTGTCGGTTGCCGGTTGTCGGTGGAAACAAGAGTTCTTAGTTTCTAGTTTCGCAATTTATAACTCGCAACTTTGTTCCCCTCTAACAACTAATAACTCCTAAAATGGTATAATAGAAGCTGCCGGGAAAAGATTTTTTCGGTGGCTTTTTATTATTGAGGTTAGATTTATTTATGTCAAATATTGAAACTAAAGATAAAATTGGGTTTGAGCGCGATTTGGCCGAAGTAGCCGAATTAAACCTGCCGAAACCCGCATTAAATAAAGCTCCCGTTAGTTTAATTCGCAAGCCCGCCCCAAGTTTGCTGGATTTGGATTTGGAAGAATTGACCGGGCTAATTAAAGAAATCGGGCAACCAGCGTTCCGGGCCAAACAGGTTTGGGGCTGGATTTACCAGAAATTTGCCAATGACTACGCCGAAATGGGCAACTTACCGCGTGCTTTGCTGGACAAATTACAGGAACGCGCCCCGCTTGCCCCCTTGCAGCTCGTCATCGAAAAAGTCGCGAACGACGGGCAGACCCGCAAGGCTCTTTTCCGCTTGCCCGATGGCGCGGAAATCGAAACAGTCCTGATGCTTTACAATGACCGGGCGACGGTTTGTGTTTCTACACAGGCAGGATGCGCGATGGCCTGTAACTTTTGCGCTACCGGGCAACTTGGCCTGACCCGTAATCTGCAACCGGGCGAAATTGTGCAGCAAGTATTACATTTCGAGCGGTTTCTAGCCAAAACCGAAGATACTCGGCTAACCCTAAATCATAAGCGCGTCAGCAATTTGGTTTTTATGGGAATGGGCGAACCTTTAGCCAATTATGTAAATGTCTGGAAAGCGATTCGGCGTTTTCACGACCCGCAGGGTTTGAATTTGGGAGCGCGGAAAATGACCGTTTCTACCGTCGGTTTGCCGCCAATGATTAAACGCTTTGCTCAAGAAGAATTGCCGGTTAATCTGGCAATTTCGCTGCACGCCGCTAACGATAGCTTGCGAGGCTCGATGATGCCGATTAACCACCGTTTCCCGATAGCAGATTTAATGGAAGCTGGCCGCGAGTATATCAGGGAAACCAACCGCCGCCTCAGCTTTGAATATACCCTTGTGAACGGGGTAAACGATAGCCCAAGTGCCGCTCGTGAACTGGGGCAACTACTTAAAGGGATGCTCTGCCACGTCAACTTAATACCGATGAACCCCGTACCGGGCAGCGAGCAGCAGGGCAGCGACCCACAGCGCGTCAAAGCTTTTCAAATCGAGCTTGACCGCTTTGGCATCCCCAATAGCGTCCGCGTCGAAAAGGGCCGCGATATTCAAGCCGCTTGCGGTCAACTAAAGGTCGAAAACCAGCAGGGGAAAGGAAAATTAAAAGAATTAAAGGCTGAGTAACAAAATTCGGCTTTTGATGCTTAACTTATAATGCGGGCAGTTTACTTTGATGCGTTTAGCGGAATAAGCGGGGATATGACGCTGGGCGCACTCTTGCACGCCGGATTACCTTTTGACTACCTTCAAACTGAACTAGCAAAACTTGCCCTCAATAGTTCGTTTTCTTTAGAAAAGCGGGAAGTACGACAACACGGCATCACCGGGTTAAAGCTGGACGTGATTTTGGCGGCAGAGAAAGAAGCCCACCGTTCTTTAGCTGCAATCGAAGCTATAATTAGCCAGAGCGAACTAAACGACCAGGTTAAAATCTGGGCGATTGCGATTTTCCAAAAGCTGGCTCAAGCCGAAGCCAAAATTCACGGAGTTAGCCCGCAGCAAGTCCATTTCCATGAGGTCGGCGCAGTAGATGCAATCGTG
>JBBQGP010000249.1:0-7306 GCA_038323095.1 Chloroflexia bacterium
ATTCCGGGCATTTCTTCTTCCGGGAATTTTACGCCAATATCTACCAATACCAAATCATCATCGGTTTCCAGCAAGGTACAATTCTTGCCAACTTCGCCGACCCCGCCCAATGGCACAATCCGTAGTCGGCTTTGGTTTGTCTCAGTCATACAACTCTTTCTATTGTTTGCTTTTAGCTTCTCTTTTCAGCTTCTCTTTTTCATCTACCCTATTATAAAGAATGTGCAAGCAATATACCAGTAACCCCTTGACAAATCCTGAAAGGTTCGCTATAGTTAGTGTCAAAGCTACACTAAAAATTTGATGGGGAGGAAAGACAATGATGACTGATAACAGACCCAAACCGGCCAAGCAAAACGGGGTACACGAGCGGCTCGACCCGGCTATTTTTGATTTGCCACTCGACAAGATGCGGCGCGGCTATTATAGCGACAAGTATTTTAACCGGGCCAAAGAAATTATGGAAGCCGACAATCATCATCCATTAGTAGTGATGCAGGTTTTCCAGAAAAATCATGCCGTAGTCGGCGGCATTGATGAAGCGATTGCCATCCTCAAGACGTGCAGTGGCTATTACGACCAGCAAGGGAATTGGGTGGATGGCTGGGAGCAGCTTGAGGTCAAGGCTCTGTACGATGGTGACGAGATTGCCCCTTACGAAACGGTGATGACTATCGAAGGGGATTACACTTTGTTCGCTCATCTCGAAACTGATTATTTGGGCGTGATGGCTCGCCGCACCAAAGTCGCCACCAATACCAAACGGGTAGTCGAGGCGGCTCACCCCAAAGGCGTGATGTTTTTTCCAGCACGTTTCGACCATCATTTAGTCCAGACTGGCGACGGATACGCGGCTTACAAAAGCGGGGCTTTGGGAGTTAGCACCGACGCGCAGGCGGCCTGGTGGGGCGAAGAAGGGCTTGGGACTGTCCCGCACGGTCTGATTGCGGCCTACGGCGGGAATACTGTAGTGGCTACCCAAAAATTCGCCGACTATATTGACCCCAGCGTGAACGTCATTAGTCTGGTAGATTTTGAAAATGATTGCGTCCGCACTAGCCTTGAGGTAGCCCGTGCGCTTGGCCCGCGTTTATGGGGAGTGCGTCTGGATACTTCCAATACGTTGGTAGATAAATCTATTCAACCTATGATGGGTCAATTCCCGCCCACCGGGGTGATTCCCGAACTGGTTTGGAACGTCCGGCATGGTCTGGATGCGGAAGGCTTTAATAACGTCAAAATCGTCGCTTCCGGCGGCTTTAATGTCGAGAAAATCAAACGCTTTGAGGCCCTGAAAGTGCCGGTAGACCTTTACGCCGTCGGCAGCAGCCTGTTTGAAGGTAGCTTCGATTATACCGCCGACATTGTTATGAACGATGGGCAACCATGCGGCAAAGTCGGGCGCAACTACCACCCCAATTCTCGCCTGTCACACGTGGGATAATAAAAAGCCGGAACATGTACAGCCCGGCTTTGTTCTTTTGGGTAGCAGATAGTCAGGGCCAGCCCTCGCCGACCCTATTACTCTGACGGAGGTATGCGAGAAAAGTCACAAAGATTTATTGGGAAAGAGCGGGCTGGTTTCTCAATAAAAGTGCCGCAATGAGCATTACCATTGCGCCGGGAAAGAAATAAAGAGCTAACCCGGCATCAGTATTGGCATTGCCCCAAATTAAAAGATAAAGCAAAGCCACCGCCAGTAGGAAAAGCGGCGCAATCGCTAACCCGAACGCTCCCGCCAGCGTTTGCTGCTTCCAAACGCGCCAAGCCGCCAGACCGCTACAAATTACAATTAGCAAGGCCAGACCAAGCAAAAGCGATTGCCAGCGCATTTCCAGAGCGACAAGCAGCATAAAACTTGCTAAAAGATTAGCCGCCGCCCCGCTATAGAGCAAAACCCGGCCTGTCCGAATTCGCTCTACCGTCGGACTATTGCGCCGTTTGAACAGGTATTTCAGGGCGTACTCGTTTGGTTCTTCCGAATTCTCATCCCGGTCAAAATCATCCGGCTCTTTACGGTCAGTTAATACCGCCATACTATTCTCCTGATACTATCCGCCCTGAAATGAATTCCGGGCCAACTACGCAGATTGTTTTTTGGCCTCAGCTTGCAAAGTGAGCCAGAAAAAAAGCATCCCGAAATTCAGGACGACTACATAAGGCATAAGCGTCCATAAGCCCATATTTTGGGCCAGATTGCCAGCCAGCCAGGGAAAGAAAGCGGCTCCCATACTACCCAGACTGACCAAAAAGCCAATCGCACCGGGCAGCAAGCGGGACGTTACCAGGCTGGGCATCAGGGCAATAGTGGTCGGGAAAATTGGGCCAAAGCTAAATCCAACCACCCATAAACCCGCCGCCGACACTGCCACAAACGGCACAAACCAGATAAGAAATACGCCTAGTAATACTCCAGCCAGACAGCCCTGTATCAAACGCTTGTTACCAAACTTTTCGCCGACCTTACCCAGCAAAAACCGCCCCATTGTCAGGCCGAACCAGTAACCACTTACCGCCCAACCCGAAAACAAAGCGGCTTCCTTGCGTTCTTCGGTCAAGAAAGTATAACTCCAGCTACCCAAACTAACCTCTGCCCCAACATAAAACATTAAAAAGAAAGCTCCGTACCAAACTGCCCGCAATTTGTAGATTGAGTTGCGAGTAGTGGGTTGGGAGTTGGCAGTGGTGGTGTCATCACTTTCAGAATTTTCAGCTTTGGAAGTAGTGCTTTGATTTACAGATTGTGCAGAAATTTTGAATATTTTTACAAAACTAAATATGATAATAAAACCAAGCACCGCCCAAATCATATAAGTAACGTTCCAGCCCAACTGCACCGCGATAATAGTCGAAGCGATAATTGGGCCAAGCAGTGCGCCAATTCCATAAAAGGCGTGCAAATAATTTAGAAAAACGGTGCTGCGCGGCAGATTGACAATATAGGCATTTAATCCAGCATCAATTATCGCTATTCCAAAACCGACCAGTAGCAGCGAAAAGGCCAGCACCGGGAAAGGCGGCATAAAACTAACCAGTAAAGTCCCAATTAGAAAAATTGACGGGCCAGCAATCAAGTGGCGGCGTTGTCCCAGCTTTTCGGCCAGATAGCCGGTGCTGAAAGCGGCAATAAGATAGCCAAAGGTGCTGGCTAAAAACAGCAGGCTAACTGTAGCCTTATCCACCTTGTAATATTCGCGCAAACTCGGCAGTAGCACGCCGACTGCCCCATCGTTAAGACCAATCAAAATGAAGGCAAAAAAAGCGATGCCAATTTGAAATTTTAAACTTGAGCTAATTTTTTGCTCTTGCGATTCATTCAAAGCTACTTCCATTAATTACCCTTGCTTCAACTAGATTGACATTTGTTCAAACGTGCAATATAATGCACAATCACGATGATACACGCAAAATAACGCAAAGTCAACCAGGTTTCGGGCGAACTTTGCTAGAAATAGGCAAAAATGCTGAAAGAAGAACGACACCAACTAATTCTGGAAAAGTTGCGAAATGATGGCAAAGTGCTGGCGACAGAACTGAGCAGCTTGTTAAACGTTTCCGAAGATACTATCCGGCGTGATTTGCGCGATTTAGCTGAGGCTAACATTATTCAAAGAGTACACGGCGGGGCTTTGCTTCGCGCTCCCGGTACAACCTATGTTAATCGCCAGAAACAGGCCACCGTTGCCAAAGCCGAAATTGCCGAAGCCGCCGTAAAGTTGGTTCGCCCCGAACAGGTTATAATTTTGGATGGCGGGACAACTACCCTGGAAGTGGCGCGACGCTTACCCCTCGATTTGCGGGCGACCATTATTACCAATAGCCCGCCGGTGGCAGTTGCGCTGGCCGAACACGTAAATATTGACGTAATATTGCTGGGTGGAAAACTTTACAAGAACTCACTGGTTACAGTGGGAATTGAAACTGTAGCGGCTTTACAGAGCTTTCGGGCCGATTTATGTTTGCTGGGAGTGTGCAGTTTGCACCCTGAAATCGGCATTAGTGTACCTCAAAGAGAAGAAGCACAGGTCAAACGAGCCATGATTGCCAGTGCTGCCGAAGTAGTTGGCCTTGCTACCGCCGATAAGCTCAATACTGCTGCGCCTTATATCGTTGGCCCGCTCACCGAATTAACTTATCTTATCACCGAGCAATCCGTTTCGGCTGAAATTCTTGCCCCCTACCGGGCTTGTGGCGTTACTGTTATTCTGTCCTAACATAAAAAATGCGGGTAGCTATTCACTGCCGGATGTACCAATTGTTGTAGCTTGTACCGAGTGGGCCGGGTTCAATGCCATTAATAGGATAAAGCGCACCCAAATAATTTTGCTGGGCGTAAAGATAAAGATAGGGTAAGTCACGAGCCTCTAGTTGCTGAATTTGAGCCAGCAAAGCAAAGCGGGCATCTTGGTCTGGCTCGTGAAAGGCTTTATCATACAAATTCAAAAGTTCAGGATTATTATAACCGCTAAAATTATTTTTCCAGATTTGCTGACCGAAGCGAGCTACATCCGGGAAAGGCATTTTCCAGCCACCCAAAAACAAATCGTAGTTGTAGGGTGCTTGTTTCAGACGATTGCTATAACTCAAATAATCCATCGGCACAATTCGCAAGTTTAGACCCAGTTGACTTAGCTGCTGCTTGAAGTAATCAGCTTGTCTGGCCCGTTCCTGGCTTTCCTGATTGTAAATCAAGCTTAGTTCGGGTGTTTCCTGCCCCTGCTTATCCAGTAACCGCCCGTCGGTTTCACGCCAGCTATAGCCCGCCAGCCGCAAGAAAAGGCGGGCTTGTTCCAGACCGCCGCCGTACTTCTCGACATTATCGCTGTAAGCCGGATTACCGGGCGGTACATCGCTGTACATTGCCAGCGCGTGACTATCTGCCGCATCCTGAATTAGCCGGGTGCGGTCAATCAGAGCCGCCAAAGCACGACGAAAAGTAACCTCGGCTGGCAAACTACGCCGGAAGTTAAAGCCTAAAAAGCTGGACTCGGCAGTGGCGGGATTCCAGCGATAAACCGTTACCTTGCCAAGTTCTTTCATCGCCAGATAGCGGTCAGAAGGCGGCACATAAAAATCAATTTCGCCCCGCGCCAGCATCGCCACTGCTTTACGCGAATCGGGGACATACAAAAAAGTGAGGCTGTTCAGGTAGGGTGGCGGTGAAACGCTGCTAATCTCATTTCGGGTAAAAACTACCCGCTCTTTTTTGACCCATTCCTGAAACTTCCAGCTACCGCTAACTACTGTCGGCTTCAAGATTTCGGGATTGCGGTCAGCCTCGCTCCAGCTTTTGCCGTCCCAAACGTGCCTGGGCAAAGGCTCAACAAAATTTGCCAGTTCGTAGGGGTCTGAATAACGCCCGCGAAGCTTTATCAGCAAAGTACGGCTATCGGGCGCGGTATAGCTCTCGATAGTATCGGCATAGGTAGCCGCCTCAGTCCAGCTTTTACCGGGGTCTAAAGCCTGTGCGAACGTCCAAACGTAATCCGCGCTGGTAATAGGCTTGCCGTCGCTCCACTTAATATCACTCCTTAGCGTAACCGCTACCAACTTTTCGGTATCGTCGTACTTAAAAGCTTGGGCGGCGTGACCTTCCCATTCCAGCGTTTGCGGATTGCGCTTAAACAATCTGGCATCGAAAAGCAAAGCCCGGTACTGTTCTGAAACTGCATCCGATGGGCCGTAAGGCTGGAAATTTGACAAATCTCGCTCTACCGCCGTAAACAAATCGCCGCCGATAGCCCGGCTTGGGCGGGGCGTTTGTCCGTTTAAAGGCGTAGGAATAACCAATGGGGTTGGCGCAGGCGTTTCGGTTGGCGAATTAGGTCGGCGTGTCGTCGTAGCCGTCGGACGATTAGCCGTAGCCGAAATTGAACTTGAAACTGAGGCTGAAGGCGGAATAGTGGTTGGCGGTACAGTAGACGCAGTAGTGGCGGGGGTGGCCGTTATCAGACGAGGCGACGGGCGCGGGGTAGCTTCCGGCGTTTCCGTCAGGGCGGCATCCCCACAAGCGGTCAGCAGCAAGCTTAAAATCAGGATAGTACAAACTAGAACTTCGCGCCAAACCGCAAATCCGCAAAATTTTTTAGATAGATTCCTTTTAGCCAAAATTAACAAATTTTCATTCTCGACCTTTTAAAACCCTATGACAGCTCAAGTAGCAGGTTTTACATACCAATTTATTTCACGGCAAACCAGTCAGTATAAAGATTAGCGGTTGGGCCGAGCGGGGTAGTAGTAAACCCTGCTATCCGCTTGTTGACGTTAAGCCAGCCCAATTGAGCGTAAAGATACAAATAGGGCAGTTCTTCGGCTTCCAAACGTTGCACCTGTGCCATCAAATCCTTACGTTTGGCGGCATCCGGCTCTTTTTGGGCCGCGCTGTAAAGATTGGTCAGTTTCTCATTACCAAAAGAACCGTTGTTGAGCTGCGGGATATTCTGCCAGACCGTCCCGAACTGCTCCGGGTCTAAATCCGTCGTCCAGCCACCCAGGAACAAATCGTAATCCGAAGCCGGGTTCGTCAAAAAACTTTGGTAATTATTATAATCAAGTACACTTGTTTCTACGGTAATACCAAGCGTCCCAAAAGATTGCTTTATCAGATTAGCAATGCCTTCGCGCAAGGCACTTGGCCCATTATAGACTAATTTCAAATTTGGCAAAGCTGTGGCGGTTTTGGCGGTCAGGCGGTCAGCACTCAGGTAATATTGAGCCTCCCGCAAAACTTTTTGGGCCTCAGAGGGATTAAAATCGTAGCGCGGCACGTTCGGGACAAAATAGGGATGCCAGCTAACCACATCGCTGTAAAGCGGGCGACCCAAGCCGGAAGCCAGCTTTTCGATAATAGTAGTGCGGTCAACCACATAAGCCATCGCCTGACGTAAGGCTTTATCCTGCAAATAAGGCTTGCGGAAGTTAAAACCCAAATATTGCCAGGTGGTGCGGGCCGGAGTCCAGCGATAATTCTGAACGTTCGGCAAATTCTCGAACTTGCCTTGTTCGCCAATTTCAGGCGTAAAGAAATCAATTTCCCCGCTTTTTATACGCTGCAAAGCCGTCGCGCTATCCGGCAAAATCTGGAAAGTTAGCGTATCCAGATTAGGACGAGGGTAAATCGAAGAATTGGGGTTAGCGGCAAATACAATGCGTTCGCCCGGTTTCCATTCTTTCAAAAGCCAGGGGCCGCTTACCACGCTTGGCTTATTGATTTCAGGGTTTTTGGCGGCATCGTTCCAATCCTTACCCTGCCAGATTTGTTTGGGGAGCGGCTCAATTACATCCGCCTGTGACACCATATCAAAAC
>JBBQGP010000250.1:0-7206 GCA_038323095.1 Chloroflexia bacterium
TCAACCCATTCGGCGTGTGTGTCTTCGTCCATCCAATCCAGAAAATCTTGGTAGCTAATTTTGCCAATCGGAAAAGGCTTGTCCGGCAAATGGAGCGGATAATCTTCTAAAATTTCGGGCTTTTCGCTAACTTCGCTCATACTGCTTCCAGCCTCCCTAGACCCGGTTCATTTCGTAAATCAGGCGCAAACCCTGCAAAGTTAAATCCTGGTCAACTACATCTATCAAGCCGCTACCGCCTTCCTGCGCCACTACTTCGGCCAGCCCGCCCGTCGCGATGACCTTTACTTTTTTGGCGATGGGCTGCATCTGGCGTAATTCTTCATCAAAGCGGGCTACCAGCCCTTCCACCAGGCCAATATAGCCATACATAATTCCGCTTTGCATACTGGTAACGGTAGTGCGACCAATAGCTTGTTTGGGGGGCGTAAGTTCAACCCGGAAAAGGCGGCTGGCAACCTGAAAAAGAGCTTCAGCAGCAATATTTATTCCCGGTGCAATTGCCCCACCCAAATACTCACCGTTGAGTGAAATAGCATCAAAGGTCGTGGCCGTCCCAAAATCTATAATAATGGCTGGGCCGCCGTAATAATGAAAAGCCGCCACTGCGTTTACGATGCGGTCTGCCCCGACTTCGCGGGGGTTTTCGTATTTAATTGGCATACCCGTTTTGATACCCGGCTCAACTACGACCACGTGATGCTTGAAATAGCGGTCAGCCATTTCACGCAAAGCCTGGGTTAGCGGTGGCACTACACTGGAAATAATTGTGGCGGTTACATCTTCGCCCTTGAATCCAGCGTGGTTCAAAAAACCCAACACCATCAAAGCCCATTCGTCGGGCATCCGTCGTCGCTCAGTTTGCACCCGCCAGCTTGCCTTTACTGTTTCGCCCTCGAATATGCCAATCACTACATTGGTATTACCCACATCAATTGCCAGCAGCATATATGCCTTTCTTTACAGTTCAAGCACTAATTATCTTTTATTATCGCCTTTCCCGGTCAGCTTCTCAGTAGTTCAAACCACAGTTTTTACCCCGCCAAAAGCCCTGATACCAGATTATAGCACAGCCTGAAAATTGGTATAATCTACGAGTAATGCTATAATGGACTTAAAAAGCGAAAGGTAATGCCGGAAGATGGCCTTTCTAACCCTGCCTTCATTCGCCGACCCGCACGTCCATTTACGTGAGCCGGGTAGCGAAAATAAAGAAGATTTTTACACCGGGACGTGTGCCGCCCTTGCCGGGGGCTACACCGCTCTTTTGGATATGCCCAATAATACCCCGCCGACGATTAGCCAAAGTGCTTTAATCGAGAAAAAGAAATTAGCGGCAGCCAAAATTGTTTGCGATGTTGGCTTTAATTTTGGGGCATTGCCGACCAATACCAGCGAATATGCCAAAATCGTAAACCAGGTGGGCGGCCTCAAAGCCTATTTGGGCGAAACACATGGGCCGTTGGTGTTTGGGGGGTTGCCCGAAATGCTCAAGGTTTTTCAAGCCTGGAATTTTCCCGACAAGCCGATTTTAATTCACGCCGAAGGGCCAATTGTAGCGGCTACAATCGGGCTGGCGGCTTTGTATAACCGCAAAATCCATATTTGCCATTTGAGTAAAAAAAGTGAGCTGGAATTGGTAAAAGCCGCCAAAGCAAAAAATTTGAAGGTAACTTGCGAGGTTGCCCCCCATCATTTGTTTTTGACCCACGAAGATGCCGAACCACAAAAACTAGGGCCATATGGTCGGATGAGTCCGGCTTTACAAAGCGGTGAAGATATTGACGCGCTCTGGCAGGGTTTGATTGATGGCAGCGTGGATATGATTGCTACTGACCACGCGCCCCACACTCGCGCCGAGAAGGACAGCGAAAAACCGCCGTTTGGTGTGCCGGGTCTGGAAACTACTTTTGGTCTGATGTACCAAGCCGTCCACGAAGGTAAAGCCGGGCTGACGCTGGATAGATTAATGGAATTATTAGCCTTTGCGCCGCGCCGGGTTTTTGGCTTGCCCGAAAATGAGGGGCAACTTGAAATTAACGCCAATGAGGAATATACTTTCAGCAACACCGAACTTTTTACCAAATGCGGCTGGACACCTTTCGAGGGGATGAAAGGGCGCGGGCGCATTGGTCGGGTAACTTTACGCGGCAGAATTGTATTCGAGAAGCATCAAATTCTGGCCGAGCCGGGTAGCGGGAAAATTTTGTTTTAAGTTTTGGTTTTTGGTAAATTTTAACCCGAAATCCAAAACTAATCTATTCTGAAGGGAGTTTTATGCTGACAATTGACACCAAGCGACGAGAAATAGCCGAGCGAGTTGAGGGAAACTGGCTAGGTAAAGATATTATTTCAGTCGAGCAATTCAGCCGAACCGACCTCGAACAGTTATTTGAGGTTACGGCCCGAATGAAGCGACTCAAGGAACAAAACGGTTCGACAGACATCTTACGGGGAAAGATTCTGTCGAACCTTTTTTATGAGGCCAGCACTCGTACCGATGCCAGTTTTAGTATTGCCATGAAGCGGCTGGGCGGCGAAGTTCATAATATCGTCGGGGTGCAGTTTAGTTCAGTGTCGAAGGGCGAAACCTTGCCGGACACGGTGCGAGTGCTTTCGGGCTATACCGATGTAATTGTACTGCGCCACCCGGAGCAGGGCGCGGCGAAATTGGCCGCCAGTGCTATTCATTCGGAACGGGCCAAGCTTGACCAATCACCCGTACCGCTTATTAACGCCGGGGATGGCGTGGGCGAACATCCTACTCAGGCTTTGCTGGATATGTATACCATTCAACAAAAGTGCGGACGCTTGGAGAATCTGACTATTGGTATGGTCGGCGATTTGAAACACGGGCGTACCGTTCATTCTCTGGCCCGCTTGCTTAGTATGTATAAAAATATCAAGCTAATTTTTATCTCGCCCGCGTCCTTGCGGATGCCTACCGAATTAGTAGAAAGCTTGCGTGAACACGGGGTACAGATGCAAGAGGCTGAAACCATTGCCGAGGCGGTAGATTTGCCGGATGTGTGGTATATCACCCGCGTGCAGAAAGAACGCTTTGAAAGCCATGCCGCTTATCAGGAGGTCAGCAATTCTTATTGTGTTACGCTGGATACCGTTAAACTGATGAAGCCAAACGCCATTATTATGCACCCTTTGCCGCGAGTCGGCGAAATCAGCGAAGAAGTGGACGAATTGCCCCAAGCAGTTTATTTTGAGCAAGCCGCCAATGGTATGTTTGTGCGTATGGCAATCTTGGCCGGGGTTTTGGGTCGTTGGTAATTTGGCATAATTCGTATTTTGTAGAATACTGCTCCGTCACTAGATGTTAGAGTAAAATCTAAAGACGGAGCAAATTTTTGGAAAAATGATGTTAATAATTAGCATGGGTTGTTCACTATTTATCACTTTATTTATAACTAGATGATTATGAAAACATATTTGCCACGCTACCCGACCAGAAACGCAGGTTTTGTATTTCTGGCAATTTCTTTAGCATTAAGTATCGCGCCGCTGGCTTTTTTTGTGACGGTAATTGCTAACCAGCATCGTCGCGGCGAAGTTGGGGAAGGGTCTTTTAACTGGCTCTTTTTGGCGATTACGGTGGTAGTTAGCCTGATTTTGTTTTGGCTGGGGCTGGTGGGGGCGAGACGAATCTTGAAAAACGAGCCGCGCCGGGTAAGCCTTGATAAAGAACGAATTTTGATAGAAAGTGCGCCAAATAAAGGCCAAGCTCCCATAAAAGAAGTAGAAATTCCGTTTACTGAGCTAATTTCAGTTGACCAGGAAGATAAGCTGGTGGCTGACGAAACCGCTAAAGGGGGAGTACGCTACAAGGGCTTGCTTTTTCAGTGGCAGCCTAATAATGCGGCTGAAGTTCAGGCGTACCGCCTTTCCGAGCGAGATGTCACCGAGTTTGACCAGTTGATTGACGATATTTTTGCCCAAATACCAGTTACAGCGCGAGGGCAGCGTATTTTTGACCGTTAAAAATTCCCCTAATTTGTGTCAAAAACTTGTCGCTTTAAGCTACCCAGGGGTGAGCTTAAAGCGGCAGTCCTGAGAATAATTTATAACAAGGAGGTGTAAAAATGAGCGAAATTACAATATTACCGGGAGCAGAACCGTTTTTTGCGGAAGGAAACAAGGTTGGTGTTCTAGTTTCGCACGGCTTCACCGGGTCGCCGCAAAGTATGCGCTTTCTGGCCGAGGGTTATGCTAAAGCCGGGTACAGTGTGGCTCTACCTCGTCTGACGGGTCACGGTACAAGTGTTGAAGATATGGCGCAAGCCCGTTCCGGCCAATGGGTCAACGATTTGGCAAGCGGTCTGAACTGGCTCAAGGAACGTTGTGATACTTTTTTTATCACCGGCCTTTCGATGGGCGGTACTTTAACGGTGGTGATGGCTGGAATTTATGCCGGGTTATTCAAGGGCATTATCCCGATTAATGGATTGATTCATCCCAATAACCCCGATATGGCTACCATCGCCTTTTTGCCCGAAGCTCCTGCCGTTTTGCCCGCAATCGGCGGCGACATCAAAGCACCGGGCGGAATAGAACTGGCCTACAAGGGGATACCCACGCCCGCAATTCGAGAATTATTGGCCCTGACCGCCGCCGCCAATGAGCTTTTACCGCGTATTACCTGCCCGGCCCTGATTATAACTTCTCGTGAAGACCACGTTGTACCACCCGTCAACGCCGACTATATTCTGAACAAGCTCGGTAGCACCGACAAGCGGATTTTATGGCTGGAAAACTCTTATCACGTAGCTACTTTGGATAACGACAAGGAGCTAATTTTGGAAGAAAGCCTGAAATTCGTCAAATCCCATCAATAAAATTTGCTTGGCCCGGTATGATATACTTAGGACTCAAATATAAGAATAGTTAAAATTATGGTAGACGAAAACATTTACTTATACCGGGTTGAGCCTTCGCTGACCTCAGAAGATTTTTCAGAGGCAGCCTGGTTTGAGGCCAAATTTTCAATCACAAATCTGGACGAAGCTGGAGCAAAGCGAAACTTGCCTGAGTTGCAAGCAGAACTTGAAGCCCGGCCTTATTTGCGTAAGGCTAAATCTGGCTGGGACGAAAAGACAAACAAGTTATTGACCGAATTTGAGATACAAAGTAGCAATGCTGGATATGCGAGCAAAGGTGCAGCTCGGATTTTAGAAGATTGCCTGAGTTTGGTTTTTGATAAAGAAAATTTATTGCTGGAATTAGTGAGCCTGGAGCCAGCAAGGGTATAAAAATGCTCAGTAACAGTAACTTTCAGTATCAACTAAAAATGCCCGGTTATTCGTTTGAAGGGCCACTCGATTTGCTTTTGCAACTAATCGAAAAGCGCGAATTGCCTATTACCGAAATTTCGCTGGCCCGTATCGCCGATGAATATGTGCAGTATATCGAGCAACTGGAAAAGGTGCAGGCGGGCGAACTGGCCGATTTTCTGGTAGTCGCCGCCCGCCTGCTTTTTATTAAATCGCTGGCCTTGCTGCCCGCCCCGCCTTCACGGGTGGCCGAGGCTGAAAGCGAAGAAGATTCAGCCGAACAGTTTTTAGCCCAACTTCGCGAATACAAACGAATGAAAGAAGCCGCCGAAACTTTGCGCCAGCGTCAGGAAGCGGGATTAAAGGCTTATCCAAGCCGCCGCCTGGGGTTGAGCGCGACCAATCTTGAGCAAGTTACCGCCGAAATAGAAAAGCGGCAAAACGCCGCCGGAGCTGCCCTTAACGGGGTGCGCCTGAGCGATTTGCTGGCTTTAGTCCGGCGACGGCTCAAGGCTCAGGCGGCCCAGCAATTGAAAATGCCGCTTACGGCTACCGCCCAGCATTTAAGAAGTTTGGTGCGCTCGGTTAAAATCGAAGACAAAATTAATTTGATTGAGCAAAGATTGAAGGTAGATAAGGCTCGTCGGGTCGAATTTAACAGTCTTTTTGACCCGGAAGCCGCCGAACCTTCTTCTCTCGAAGTCATCGTTACTTTTATGGGGGTACTGGAACTGTTGCGCCGCAAGCAAGTACAGGTCGAGCAGGAAGAACTTTTCGGGGAGATTACTATAGTTTCGAGTTCGTAGTTTCAAGTTTCTGGTTTCTGTAGATAGTCAGAAAGAAATAGAATTGTTAGAGTAGTAGTAAGGTGGCCCTGAAATTCATTTCAGGGCGATTAAACGCCGGATGAACTTTCTAAATCATTATCTGATTGTCTATAGAAACCTAAAACTCATTTAGAAAGGCATTATTCAAAATTGTTAGAGCTTGAGCAAAATCAGGAAAATATACAAAAACATTTCGATTTTTTTCGCGAATTTCTGGAAATCTATAGTCCTAGCCAACAGGAGCAGGAAGTCGCCGAATATTTGGTACGGCGGATGCGCGAATTCAATTTTCGAGAAGCTTATGTAGATGAGGCGGGCAACGCTGTTGGCGAAATTGGGGCAACCGCCGCCCACGCCAAAACGACGATTGTGCTGCTCGGCCATATAGATACTGTTCCCGGCTTTATCCCGGTACGGATAGATGGGGATGGCGACACTATTTATGGGCGAGGGGCGGCGGATGCCAAAGGGCCATTTGGCTCATTTGTACTTGGCGCGGCAGCTTTAATTGGCGATAGCGAAGCTTTGGCCGATAAACGAATTATTGTGGTTGGGGCGGTGGAGGAAGAAGCCGCTTCCAGCAAAGGCGCACGTCACGCTCAGGAGCAGTACCAGCCTGATTACTGCATCATCGGCGAACCGAGCGGCTGGGGACACGTCACGCTAGGCTACAAGGGCCGTTTGCTGATAGATTACACCCTGACCCGCGACAGCAAGCATACCGCCGCCGATGGCCCCTCGGTCTGCGAGGAAGCGGTAGATTTTTGGAACAAAGTTAAAATTTACGCCAACCAGTTCAACGATGGCAAGAAAATCTTTGAAAGTTTGCAGCCGTCCTTACGCCATTTTAATAGTGAAGCGGACGGCTTTACCGAAACAGCCCGCTTTAGAATTGGTTTGCGATTGCCCTTAAATTTTCCGATTGCCGAATTCAAGGATTTAATCGAAGAATGGGGCGGTGATGCGACACTTGAACTTTCGGGCGAAGAATTAGCTGTTCGCAGCGAAAAGAATACGCCGTTGGTGCGGGCTTTCCTGAGCGGCATCCGGGCGGAAGGTGGACAACCCGGCTTCAAGGTCAAAACGGGAACTAGCGA
>JBBQGP010000251.1:0-7204 GCA_038323095.1 Chloroflexia bacterium
GGCTATGGCAATCTGCAACGCGCAAAGCTATGAGCGGATGAAGCAGGCTCAGGCCGGTATGAACGCTCTTTCTAACGCCGTCGAAATTCTGAATACCAGCCTGAACCCGCGTCACGTATTGGTACGGCTTTTGAGCGAAGCGGTAAAGCTGATTGGGGCGAACGCTGGCGCAATTTATTTGCTCAATCCTGGTGAGGATTTTTTGCAACCCACCGCTACTATCTTGATTGACCCAGAATGGCGCGAGAAAAATTTACCGCTGGCGAACTCGTTGGCGGCAGAAGTTTTGCTGACCGGGACGGTGCGAACAGTAGTTGATACCAGCCATACGCCGGAGCGAGTTTATCCGGCTTTGGAAGAAACCGGGCGACCTGGTGCGCTGGTGGCAGCTCCTTTGGTGCGACGAGGAGAAGTGCGCGGGGTGCTGGAATGTTATAACGTGAAACCGCGTAGCTTTAGCAAACAGCAACTAGATTTATTAACCGCCCTTGCTTCTCATGCGATGCTGGCTCTGCGTAATGCTGAGTTGCATCAGGAATTGACCCGTGAACGCCATACCGCCGATTTGGAACGAAAAAAGCTGCGAACTATTTTGGAAAACTCGCCCGAAGGTTTATTTTTTGTTGCTCCAGACGGAACAGTCGTAGATTGCAATCAAAGTTCCCGCGATATTTTGCGATTGGAACAAATTCCTGACAATTTCTTTCAATTCGAGCGCGAATATACTATTTTTCAGCCGGACGGTACTCCCCGTCTTTATCAAGAAATTCCAATAGTGAAAGCTTTGCAAGAGCAGGTAACAACAATATTACAAGAAGCAATTTTACGCTGGCCGGATAATACCGAAAAAAATGTGCTTTTCAGTGCTACCCCAATTTATGACGAGGCCGGACAATTTATGGGTGGCTTTACCGTCTTTCAGGATGTGACCAAGCTTAAAGAAGCCGATAAACTAAAAGCCAAGTTTCTTTCGATGATTACCCACGAACTTAAAACGCCACTGGCTTCGATTAAAGGAACGGTTAGCGGGCTTTTGCAGGAAGATGTGGAGTGGGACGAGGCCAGCCAGAAGCGGTTTTTACATTCAATCGAAGAAGATGTGGACGGTATGGTAGCCTTAGTCGCGAACTTGCTGGATATGGCTCGGCTACAGGCGGGCTTTATGAAGCCCGAACTGGAAGAATGTTATTTGAGCGAAGTAGTTGAGGATGCTTCCCGCAAGTTACGCAGTTTGGCGAACGCGGCCCACCAAAAAATTAAATTTGAATTCGCACCCGAAGTATTGCCGGTAGCGGCAGACTTTTTGCAAATCGAACGGGTATTAGTAAATTTGATTGGAAATGCTCTAAAATACTCCCCTAACGATACTATTGTTATAGTTAGCGTAAAACCAGCCGAAGCCAAAGCCGGAAGCAATTTGGTCGAAGTAGCAGTGGCAGACCAGGGGCCAGGGATTTTGCCCGATGAGCAGGAGCAAATTTTCAAGCAGTTTTATCGGGGCAAACAGGTGGCAGGGCGTACCGGGCGGAAAGTTGGAACAGGTTTGGGGCTGGCAATTTGCCGCGAAATTATTACTTTGCATGGCGGGCAAATTTGGGTAGAGCAGCGCGAGGGCGGCGGCTCGATTTTCAAGTTTAGCCTGCCCGCGCTAGATTAATAAAGGGGTTGTAGTATGACCGAATTATTGGTAAAAGACGAAGAAGTTAGCACTCAAGAGATTAGCACTCAAGAAACTGTTGAGCCAAAAAAAGATTATACCTTCGAGGAAGTTTACGAACTGAACAGCCGGGGCGGGCGTTTTGAATTGGTCAAAGGAGAATTGAGGGAGAAGATGGGTGCAACTGTTCCACATGGTCATTATATAGTTAGATTAGCTAGTTACCTTTTTCAGCACGTAGAAAGTAGTCAAGCGGGCATTGTTAGTACAGATGGTGGTTTTATTTTGAGCCGGGAACCACGAACTTTGCGTTTTCCTGATGTTTCTTTCGTGAAACAGGAACGAATTCCGGCAGAAGGTATACCAAAAGAGGGCTATTGGGAAATTGTGCCAGATTTGGCGGTAGAGGTGGTTTCGCCCAACGATTTGATGGCCGAAGTATTTGAGCTGGCGGTAGAATACGTTAGTTTGGGAGTAAAAGAGGTTTGGCTAATTGTTCCGGCGGGCAAATGTGTAATTGTGTTTCGCTCTTTTGAAGAGCAACAAATCTTGACCACAAGAAATAAAATCGAAGGTACAGAAGTGGTTCCGGGCTTTACTTTGGAAGTTGGCAAACTTTTTAGTTAAAAATAATAGCGAGGCTATGAGTATAGACAATCGAGAAAAAGAAAAAAGTGAGGGGCAGGGCCGTAGAATTTTGGTGGTGGACGACGACCAGAAAATCGCGCAGTTTGTTTCTTCTAACCTGAGCGCACGCGGCTACGAGATTATAAAGGCAAGTGATGGCGAGGAAGCTTTGAGCAAGGCCCAGGAGGTGCAACTCGATTTGATGTTGCTCGACCTTTCTCTGCCAAAAATTGAAGGTATCGAAGTGTTGCGACGCTTGCGCCCCCAGAGTGCCTTCCCGATTATTATTTTGTCCGCGCTGGATGATGAAGCTTCCAAAATCGAGGCGCTGGATTTGGGAGCGGACGATTACTTGACCAAGCCTTTTGGAATTGGCGAACTTTTAGCTCGTTTGCGGGTAGCTTTCCGCCGAATGGAAAGTGGGCTGGGGGCGGGCTTTGTACATGCTTCCACCCCAACAAATACTGTTACAAATTCAAGCGAGGGAAACGGAGCGGCGACGGTAGACGGTCTGGATGCAAGTGGGCGATATTTTCGGGCTGGTACAATCGAAATAGATTTGGAAGGGCGCGTAGTCAAGGTGGGTATCAAAGAGGTTGCTTTGACCCCTACTGAATACGGCTTGCTACATTATCTGGTGACGAACGCGGGTAAAGTTTTGACCCATCGCCAACTTTTACAAAAGGTTTGGGGGCCAGATTACGGCGGCGAAACTGAATACTTGCGAACTTATATCAAGCAATTGCGGCGCAAGCTTGAGCCGGACGTTACCCGCCCGGTTTACTTGCTAACTATACCTAGCACTGGCTACCGTTTCCGGCTTCCCGGCACGGATTAAAGTGCTAAGAACTGAGTATCAGTTTTGAGGCAAGGCAATAATCAAATTGCTCTAATTCACCAAATCTTGCACTTGCTCGATAAAATCGGGGGTGGCGAAAGGTTTTTGAAGGTAGGCACTAACATTAAGCTGGCGCAGAAGCTTGCGGTCAGGCGGGTAGGACGAAATCATAATTATTGGTAATTGGGCCAGTTCCGGGCGTTCGCTGCCACGCAAGGCCCGCACCAAATCCCAGCCTTCTCCGTCCGGCAAAGCCACATCAACTATTGCCAAATCCAGCGAAGCTGCTTCAACGGCGGCCATTCCTTCGGCGATAGTTTTGCAACCCTGTACGCTATAGCCCTTTTTGATAAGGGTTTTGAGCAGTATATCGCTCAAATTCTCGTCGTCATCAACCAGCACAATCAACTCGTTCATACCCATTTTCAATCTTTCCCCAAAAGTATAACTATAAAGAAAACCAGAGAATAGCGTCTGCAACGTTAGTAATACTATAATAACAAAGATGTTATGAGAAAGTCGTGAAGAAGTTATGAAAGTTTTGAGGTCGAAAACAGCTTGAAAATATGATACAATGTTAGTCGGATTTTTAACAAACATTGGACAACTGGTTAATAATAGAAAGAGGCCGGGATTAGCGGTGGAGCTTAGTATTGATACAAATGGTTATGTAAAGTTAACCGAGGTAAAGGAAGTACCGCCGGGTGAGATGGTGCAAGTGTCACTGGAATGGCAGGGTGAAGAGCTGGAAATAGCTTTGGCGAATACAGGCAGCGAAATTTATGCTTTTAAAGATATTTGCCCCCATATGAATTATCCTTTGAGCATTGGCACTTTGAATGGCACACGCCTGGAATGTCGCGGGCATGGCTGGCGATTTGATTTGTCCAGTGGGAAAGCAATTAGCCCGCCTATCCGTAAAATGCTGGAACGCTACGAAGTAAAAGTGGTAGATGAGGCTATCTGGGTGAAACTTCCCACTTAGACAATTTTGTTTTAGCTTTTTTTAATGGCAAAAGCGGCCCGGTTATAGTAAAATAAAAGGGCAAATAAAAATAAAGGTTGTTATTAGAACTGTTATTGAGAAGAAAGCGAATGGCGGGTAGCCGAAAACTGGTTACTAAAATATATTGCCAGAATATGCAAAATATAAGGAAGGTTATTCAGAAGTGCCAACAGTAGTAGTAGCGATGAGCGGCGGGGTGGATAGTTCGCTCACGGCGGCCTTGATGAAAGAGCGCGGATACGAGGTTATCGGCATCAATATGCGTTTGCACGGTGGCGGCGCGGACGAGGATGAGCAGAATTACAGCCTCAGCAAAAGCTGTTGCTCTATTGTCGAAATGGAAGATGCTCGCAAGGTCTGCCAGCAAATTGATGTACCTTTTTATGCCATGAATTTCGAGAAAGAATTCCGCCAATCGGTTATCGATTATTTTCTGGAAGAATACCAGCGCGGGCGCACCCCTAACCCTTGCGTGGCCTGTAACGCCTTTCTTAAATTCAAATTTTTGCTAAACAAGGCGATAGCTTTGGGGGCGGATTATTTGGCTACCGGCCATTATTGCCGAAACGAATTTGACGAAACTAGCGGTATGCAAAAGCTGATGAAGGCCAAAGACGCTTCCAAAGACCAGAGCTATGTACTGTATATGCTCAACCAAAAGCAATTGAGCCGGGTAATGTTCCCGCTGGGCGAATTTACCAAAGCCGAAACTCGTCAGATGGCGGCGGAACGCGGCTTGCTGGTTGCGAATAAGCCGGAAAGCCAGGATATTTGCTTTGTGGCGGGCGGCGATTACCGCGATTTTGTAAAGCGCAAGGCGGGCGAAGAAGTTGCCATTCCCGGCCCAATCGTCAATACTGCTGGAAAAATTGTGGGCGAACATAGCGGCTTGATTGGCTATACCATCGGTCAGCGCAAAGGGATAGGCGCAATCCAGAGCCGTCCGACCTATGTGCTAAAGCTTCTGCCCGAAAGCAATACGCTGGTAGTTGGTGACGATGCCGAATTGCGCTCCCGTGAACTGGAAGCGGACGGCATTAATTGGGTGAACGGGCAATGGCCGAATGAACCAGTTCGGGCCAATGTCAAGGTTCGCTACAAGGCCAACGAAATGCCCGGTACGGTTACTCCGCTTGACCCGGCTTCCCGCACCGTCCGAGTGGCCCTTGATAACCCACAACGGGCGATTACTCCCGGTCAGGCGGTAGTCTTTTATGAGGGGGATGAAGTGCTGGGCGGCGGTTTAATAAAGTAACTCATGTTGACCCTGATTTTACTTCTGGTTTGGGCGACTATCTGGGGCTTTGCCTTCCACCTTTTCTTCGGGCAAAGCCCCCTCTCAATTCCCTTTTACCTGCTGGCTTCGCTGGGTGGGGCGGTGGTAGGCTTTACTATTTCCGCGCTGCTGGGTCTCAACATTATGGTAGTTGGCGGCTTACCCTTGCTGGCGACTGCGCTCGGTTCTGTCCTTTTTTTAGTTATCGTACAACGTATTCGATTAACCTGATTATTAAGGAGTTTAAATGTCTGTAGCTACCCAACCCGCGCCCTCTGAACTCAAAGTTCTGCCGCCCAGCATCAAAGGGCAATTCCTGACCGGCAACCTCAAGGCTTTTCGTGGTGAACCACTAAATTTTCTAACCGCGCTGGCCCGACAAGGCGGCGATATTAGTTACATTAACCTGGTAGGGCAGCCCTATTATTTCGTCAATAGCCCGGAACTAATCGAAAGAGTGCTGGTGACGGAGCAGCGTACTTTTCTAAAAGGCGAACGCTTACGCAAAAGTGCCAAATACATTTTGGGCAACGGCCTTTTTACCAGCGATGGCGAATTTTGGCTACGACAACGGCGTTTGGCCCAACCCGCTTTTCACCGCCAGCGCATTGCCAATTACGGTAGTGTGATGGTGCAGTATGCCGAAAAATTGGGGCAAAGCTGGAAAGAGGGCGAAACGCGCGGTATCCAGCACGATATGTCTACCCTCACAATGGAAGTTGTCGCCAAAACTTTGTTTGATTTGGAAGCGGGCGAACAGGCGAACCGTATCAGCCAGCTATTCGAGGAAATTGTCGAAAGTTATACTATACGCAATAGTAAATTACATTTAATGCTGTTACCGGCTACCGTTCCCTTCCCGGCTAACCGTCGCTTTTTGAAGGCGATTAACGAGCTGGACGAAATTATTTACAGCCTTATCCGGCAGAGGCGGCAAAGCGGGCGCGATACCGGCGATTTGCTTTCTATGCTGATTGAGGCGCAGGACGATGACGGCAGCCGCATGACTGACCAGCAATTGCACGATGAGGTTTTGACGCTGGTGCTGGCCGGACACGAAACTACCGCCCTGACGCTGGCCTGGATGTGCTATTTCATTGCCGAAAATCCCGAAATCGAAGCCAGATTAGTCGCCGAACTGGATAGCGTCCTGGGCGGGCGCACCCCCACCGTAGACGATTTGCCCAAACTGACCTATACCGATAAATTGGTGAAAGAAACGCTACGGATGCGGCCTCCTGTTTGGCTTTTCGTCCGCGAAACCGCCAGCGATTGCCAGATTGAGGGCTACGACCTTCCCAAAGGTACGAGTATTTTTCTCAGCCAATGGGCCACCCACTTCGATTCGCGCTATTACAACGAGCCGGAAAAATTCGACCCTGACCGCTGGACAGCCGAAATGCAAAAGACTTTGCCCAAATACGCCTATTACCCCTTTGGCGGTGGGCCACGCCTTTGCATCGGCAACACTTTTGCCCAGATGGAAGCCGCCCTGGTAATCGCCACCCTGATGCAACGTTTCCGGCTCGAACTTGCTCCCGGCGAAACTGGCGAGGTTTGGCCGACGACCCTGACTTTGCGGGTCAAGAGCGGCCTAAACATGGTCGTCCATAAACGCTAAATACCAAGTATCAACTATCAAGGGGGATGCCGCGTACCCTGTAGAATGCTGCTCCGCCAGTTGATTTAGAGACGGCTGCTGTTGGGGCAAATAGGGGTAATCTCCCGGACATGGAATGTCCGGGCTGATGTCATGAAAACGTGGCTAAAGCCAAGCCGGGTTAAGGGGATTGACGATTG
>JBBQGP010000252.1:0-7112 GCA_038323095.1 Chloroflexia bacterium
GTAATGGCAGGTTTTATGCAAGCCCAGGGCCATTTGCAGTTAGTGGTCAATCTGGTGGACGATAAGCTTGACCCGCAAGCCGCCCTTGACCGTCCGCGCTTCCGCATCGAACGCGCCCAACCTTCCGATAGGGTGCTGCTCGAACCGGGCTTGCCCTCCGCCGTAACTTTGCGTCTGGCCGAACGCGGCCACCCAATCGTCCCCGACGTTTCCGGCTTTGAGCGTACCGAGCTTTTCGGGCTGGGCCAAATTATCCGGCGTGATGCCACCGGCGTTCTCTGGGCCGGAAGCGACCCCCGCTCCGACGGTTGCGCGATGGGCTTTTAAGCTTTCCCCCATGTAGAAGGGATTTCCAATCCCGATAAAGATGGATTTGGGCAAAATCGGGATTGGAAATCCCTCCTGCAATTTTAACGAAAAAGGCCAAACAGGAGAATAAAAAAAGGGTATCCTTCACGTCGAAGGATACCCTTTTTTTATTCTCCTAGCTCAAAAAGAGCATTTCGCGGTATTTGGGAAGCGGCCATAGCTCGTCGGCGATAGCTTCTTCCAGATGGTCGCAGACCACCCGAATATCGGCCATTGCGGGCAAAACTTCGTCCGCGACACGGCGGGCCTTTTTCTCCATATCTTCCACGTCCTTGACGCTGGCGGCCAGTTCCTCGAAACTTTCCAGTTTGGCGTAAAGGCTTTCGATGGATTGGGAAAGGTTGTTCAGCTCGGCGGTCTGGCGGGCCGGAGCTTGTCCGCCCAAAGCCTGCCGTAAGCTGAACACCGATTCGGCCACCATTTGCTGTTGCTTGTAAGCGGCGGGCAGCACATAGCTGCGTACCAGTTCTTTCAGCACATCAATTTCAATGTCAATGTCCTTGATGTAGCGTTCGATGCGGACATGGTATTGAGCTTCGGCTTCTTCGTGGCTGTAAACCCCGGTACTATGCAAGAATTCGATAGCTTCCGGCTTCACAAATTCGGCCAGAGCTTCGGGGGTCTTTCGCAAGTTGGGCAGACCGCGTTTAGCGGCTTCTTCGACCCACTCTTCGGCATAGCCATTGCCTTCAAAGCGAATTGCTTTGGTTTCGACAACGGTATCTTTGACTACCTGCATTACGGCCTGTTCAAATTCCTTGCCGCTCTTGGCTTGCTGCTCGATTTTGCCGCGCAACTCGTCCAGACTTTCGGCGACGGCAGCATTTAGAATGGTCATCGGCGTTGAAACCGAAGCCGAACTTGCTACCGCCCGGAATTCAAATTTGTTGCCGGTAAAAGCAAAAGGCGAAGTGCGGTTACGGTCAGTCGTATCGCGGGCCAGCGTCGGCAATTGCGAAATTCCCAAAGCCAAAATACGGGCCTCGCCGCCTTCCATTGCCTTGCCCTGCTCAATCGAATTTAGCACACTGGTCAGTTCTGCACCCAAAAAGACCGAGATAATCGCGGGCGGAGCTTCGTTCGCGCCCAAACGATGGTCGTTACCACTGCTGGCAATTGCCGCCCGCAGCAAACCGGCCCGTTTCTGAACTGCCTTGAGCGTGGCAACCAGGAAGACCAGAAATTGCAGATTTTCCTGGGGGGTTTTGCCCGGTTCGAGCAAGTTGTTGCCATCCGAATCCTGCATAGACCAGTTATTGTGCTTGCCACTGCCGTTTACTCCGGCGAAGGGCTTTTCGTGCAGCAACATCATAAGATTATGCTTGGCCGCAACCGACCTCATAATTTCCATTGTTTGCTGATTGTGGTCGGCGGCTACGTTCACTTCCTCGAAAATCGGGGCAGTCTCGTACTGGCTCGGCGCGACTTCGTTGTGACGGGTTTTGACCGGGATACCCATCTTGTAAAGTTCGAGTTCCGATTCCTGCATAAAAGCCTGAATTCGGTCTTTAATCGAGCCAAAATAATGGTCTTCCAATTCCTGACCTTTGGGCGGCTTCGACCCAATCAAAGTCCGGCCCGCCGCCACCAAATCGGGGCGCAAGGCATAAAAAGCCTGGTCAATCAAAAAATATTCCTGCTCCGGGCCAAGTGTCGGCACTACCCGCGTTACGCTGGAATTGCCAAACATTTTGAGTACAGCCATCGCGCTTTTGTTCAAAGTATCCATTGAGCGCAGCAAGGGGGCTTTATAGTCCAAAGCCTCGCCGTGATACGAAACAAACACCGAAGGAATACACAGCGTTTTGCCGTTCGGTTCTTCGGCGATAAAAATTGGGCTGGAAGGGTCCCAGGCGGTGTAACCACGTGCTTCAAACGTGCTACGCCGTCCGCCCGAAGGGAAGCTGGAAGCATCCGGCTCGCTTTGAATTAGCTGCGAACCGCTCAAGCGTTCAATCGGCTGACCTTCATCATCAAAGCTAAGGAAAGCGTCGTGTTTTTCGGCGGTCAGGCCAGTCTGGGGCTGAAACCAGTGGCAAAAGTGAGTCGCCCCATTTTCCAAAGCCCATTCCTTGACTGCGTGTGCGACTTCGTTAGCAATTGATTTGTCCAGCTTGCTGCCCTGCTTGATAGTCGCTTGCAACTCGGCGTAAGTCTGCTTCGAGAGACTTTCTTTCATCGCCTGAGCGTTGAAAGTATTTACGCCATAAAGTTCGCTAACGCGATAGGGTCGCCCCTTCTTGCTCTGCGGCCAATCAATGCGACGCGGGGTGCGGCTGGAAACTTGTTGTATAGCCGAATAACGCGGGTTAGAACCAGTCATTTCTGCTCCTTTCAAAAAAAGCCAATCGGAAAAGCCAATCATATATCACTCTATATGGGTATCACAAAGCCGGAAAAAACTACAATATCCTCAAGCA
Source organism: Chloroflexia bacterium (assembly GCA_038323095.1). GTDB lineage: Bacteria > Chloroflexota > Chloroflexia > Chloroheliales > Chloroheliaceae > L227-5C. The sequence continues at coordinate 2,790 of JBBQGP010000252.1, forward strand.
GTTATGGCTGTGCGAGTATTTATTACCCCTATTATACAATAATTTTTGGGAACGCAAATAACAATTTGGGATAATCTGCAAAAATTGGGTCTAAACCCGCCTTTTCACCCGCCGTTGTACCTTGAATGAGCGTGCTATAATCATTTCTATTATATGATTGATAATCAGCCGACTAGGGTTAAAACCCCCGTCTAAACAGGCTGAAGTACGCTGAAGCGCACTAAACTAGCGTTGATAAACTCTAAATAGTGCCATTTATGGTACCTGAGCTTTTTTAGGCTGGGGTTTTAACCCCAGGCGATTTCTTGATAAAAACGAAAATTTCCTCCGAAATCATGTAATTATTGCCAAAGATTTTGCGTTGATGTCTTTATAATACAGTTTTGATTGGAGAAAAGCATGTTTAATCTTTGGCCTATAAAGCTTCGGGCGGCTGCAATGCTATTTTTAGCTTTGACGAGTGGAGTTCTGGCGGCCTGCGGCTCGGAGGGGCAGCGCGTGGCTGAGTTCGCGGCAGCGACCGCTACTCCTGCCCTATCTCGTACCGCACCAACTACAGCCACCGCCCAGACCAGCAATAGCAAATCAACCATAAGCCTTGCTACCTTCTCACCCACTGCTCAAACTACTCAAGCACCACTTTCCGCTACCCCCGCCGTCACAAATGATTGGCAGTATCGTTGGCTGAAAGGCGTTCCTTGCCAATTGCCCTGTTGGGAAGGAATTACGCCGGGGGTGACCAAACTTGACCAGGCTCTGCAAATTCTCCAAAAGAATCCACTGGTCACAGGTTTGAAGGAAATTCCACCGATGGGCTCTAAAAACACCAATAGAGTAATAGAATGGCGTTTGTCGGGAGCTGGACAAAAAGGCTTTTTAGGGCTAATAGGCTATAATATTACCGATCCAAATAAAATTATCGACGGTATAACTCCTGATTATCCACACAGTTTCTCGATTAAAGAGATTATAGCCGCACTTGGTGAGCCGAGCCATGCATTGGCAAATGCTGATGGTTGTTCTGATGAGTGTCCGATTTATAGTTTAAGTCTTGTTTATTTAGATAAGGGTTTAAGACTTTATATCACGATTGCACAGAACGGGAAACAGGTTAAGCCAGGACTTCTTACTGACCAATTAACTACTTATTCAATAAATATAGTTGTGCCTGGAATAAAAAGTTTCGAGGAGAACTACACCGAAAATTATGGGCAGTACAAAGTGCCGTATAATGAGGCCAAGTTGCTTGTACCCTGGCAAGGTTTCCAAACCTTTGATTATTATTGTAGAAACTTGTCGTATATTGGTGAAGTGGAGAGTTGCAAGAAATAATCAAAGTAAAACGTAAGTATGTAGATGCAGGAAGGAATTTCAGCCCCGCAAAGTTTTGGTGAAGCTGGAAGCGCGGGAGAAATTCCTTCCTATAATTGTCGGAGCTATAGATAATCAGAAAAAGAAAAAGAATTGCTAGATTAGTGGTAATGTGGCCCTGAAATGAATTTCGGGCTAAGACACCGTAAGTTGGTTCAAACCAACTGAGAATTTAGCTCAAGCGAGGTTGGGCTAAAGTCAACTGGCAGAGCAGCATCTTACATGGGAAGCGATATTGTTTGTAGGATGTGGCTCTGCCCATTGATTTTACCCGAACCTCAACTGGCGGAGCAGCATCTTACAGGGGATAGGGGCATCTACTTGATACTTGATACTTGATACTTGTTACTTTTTCTAAATGTCTCTAAACTGGCGGCGGTAGAGTTCGGCGTAAAAACCGTTGCGGGCCAGAAGCTGCGAATGGGTACCCTGCTCGATTATTTGGCCCTGCTGCAAAACGATAATCCGGCTGGCATCGCGGACGGTAGAAAGACGGTGGGCGATTACAAAAGAAGTCCGCCCTTTGAGCAAAACTTTGAGAGCTTCCTGAATTAATTCTTCGGTGCGGGTATCAATGCTGGAAGTGGCTTCGTCCAGAATTAAGATACGCGGGTTGGAAAGAACCGTCCGGGCGAAGGCGATTAACTGGCGTTGCCCCTGACTAAGACCGCTCCCCCGTTCGCCCAATTTGGTTTGATAGCCCTGCGGCAAAGAACGAATAAATTCGTCCGCGCTAACGGTACGGGCGGCGGCTTCGACCTCGGTATCAGTAGCCTCAATCCGGCCATAACGAATATTATCAGCAATTGTGCCGGAAAAAAGATAAGTATCCTGAAGCACAATCCCAACCTGACTTCGTAAACTGGTCAGCGTGACCTGGCGCACATCGTAATTATCAATCGTAACCCGCCCGCCTGTCACATCGTAATAGCGGGCAATCAAATTCACCAGGGTAGATTTACCCGCCCCGGTTGGCCCGACCAGCGCAATTGTTTCTCCTGGCTCAACCGTTAAATTCAAATCGTGCAAAACTGCTTGCCTGCTATCAATTCGGTTTTCGTAGTTAAATTCAACCTTCTCAAAAGCGACCCGCCCGACCACCGACGGTAAAATCTGTGCGCCAGCTTTATCCTGCTGCTCGGCGGGCTGGTCAACCAGTTCAAAAATGCGTTCCGCCCCGGCCAACGCTCCCTGCATCTGAGTGTAAATATTGCTGACAAGCTGGATAGGCCGGAAAAACTGCTGCACATACAAAAAGAAAGCCACCACTACCCCCACCGGCAATTGATTATTCACCGCCAGCCAGCCGCCATATCCGGCCACAATCGCGGTAGCCAGCGTACTGAGAACGTCAATCGTCGGGGTAAAAGCGGAAGTGACGGCCACCGCGTGAATGTTCGCGTCGCGGTTCTCGGCGTTATGCTCGGCAAAATGGCGAATATTGGCTTCGGTACGATTGTAAGCCTGCGCCACCCGCACCCCGGTTAATTCTTCCTGTAATTCGGATGAGACTACCCCGATAACCTCACGGGTTTGGCGAAAAGCGGCCCGCGATTGCCGCGCAAAAAAGATGGTAGCGAAGACCATTATCGGGATAATCAGGAAGCTGACGAGAGCCAGTTGCCAGCTTAGAAAAAGCATCGCTACGATAATCCCAGTCAGGGCAAAAAGGCTACCGATTACCTGAGTCAGGCCCGGCCCAATTAGCTGGTTAATCGTTTGAATATCGTTGACTAGCCGCGACATTAAATCTCCGGCGGTATTGCGGTCAAAAAAGGCCAACGAAAGAGTTTGAACTTTATCAAAAATAATCGTTCGCAAATCCGCCACGAATTTTTGGCCGATGCTGCCCATTAAATACGCCTGGGTTGATTGGGCAATCAAGCCAATTACATATACGCCAACCAAAATAAGCATGGTTTGGCCTAGCCCGTCTAAATCTTTGCGGACGATATGAGTATCAATCGCCTGCCCAATCAAGGCCGGGCCAGCCGCTTGCACCCCGGCTTGCACCAGCACCAAAGCCAGCACGCCCAACAGTTGCAACCGAAACGGTTTAAAGTAAACCAGCAGCCGCCGTAAAACCTTGCTGCTATTTTGGGCCTTTTCGTCGCTTGCTCCCGCCGCCCCCGCCCGCATCGCCATTGCCATAATTTTTTCCTAGTTTCAAGTTTCAAGTTTCAGGTTGTTCCCTAGTGACAACCGACAACCCCTCTAACAACTAACAACCAACAACTTTTCACCCACAATCGACTGGGGTTCAAATCCCAGTCTAAGCAGACTGAAATACGCTAAAGCGCATTAAAACTTCCCTCACTATTCCTGATAGTGACCTTTAGGTTACTTTCGCCTTTTGAGCTTGGGCCTTCAGCCCCAAGCTACTTACCTGCAAACTCGTTCCCTCTAACAATTAACAACTAACAACTTCTTTACGCCGCCGCCGGAGTTTCGTCGCTAACGAGCTGGGATTCGATGAGTTCGCAATAAAGCGGGCTTTGGACTAAAAGTTCTTCGTGTGAACCTTTACCGACTAGCTGACCGTTATCCAGCAGCAAAATCAAATTAGCGTTGCGGACGGTGCTGATACGCTGGGCGATAATAAAAGAAGTTCGGTTTTGCATCAGGGTTTGCAAAGCCTGTTGAATTTGGTACTCGGTTTCCGCATCAACCGCCGAAGTGCTATCGTCGAGAATAAGCATCGAGGGGTTCAGGAGCAAAGCGCGGGCGATGGCAATACGTTGGCGTTGCCCACCACTCAAGCCGACCCCGCGTTCACCCACTACTGTATCATAGCCTTGCGGAAAGCCTGTAACAAAAGTGTGCGCCTGAGCAGCTTTGGCCGCTTCGATAATTTCGGCTTCGCTGGCGGAAGGGCGACCATAGGCAATATTTTCACGGATAGTGCCGGTAAAAAGTACCGTCTCCTGTAACACAATCCCGATAAACGAGCGC
>JBBQGP010000253.1:0-7060 GCA_038323095.1 Chloroflexia bacterium
CCCAGATTGGAAAGATTTTCCAGTACAGCAATTTCTGAGGCTCGCCCGTCCAGCGCATAAACCAGCCCGGCTACAAATGCGGCCAAAAGTGCAAAGTTTCGGGTTTTCCCGGCCCAGAAACGGCCAGCCGTCCAAAAAACCAGCGCGGTAGTCAGCAAGCCTTGAAAAAGCGAAAAAGCCCGACCCGCCAAAAAGGTATCCGGCCCGCCACTTTCCAGATTAAATAGCTTGAAAAAGGCGGCGAAAACCAGGTAAACGCCGGGCGGATGAGCTGTAAAGAAATCGCGATAAGGTGTGTGACCGCTTGCAAAAGTGGCCGACCCCCAGTAATACACCATTTCATCATAATTCGGTTGCGGAAAGCGACCTGCGCTATCTGGCAAAAGCTGCGCCGCCCGCTGTCCCCACGCCAACCCAACTACAATTAGCAGCAGCAAAAGAGAGAAGAGGAGTTTTGAGTTGCGAGTTGCGAGTTGCGAGTTAGAAGAAGGGTTGTTAGTCGTTAGTGGTTGGTTGTTAGAGGGGACAGGGTTGCCAGTTGCCGATTGCCGATTGTCGGTAGATGATTCCAACTTGATACTTCCGACTTCCGACTTGTTAAAGGGGTTGCGAGTTGCAAGTTGCGAATTGCTTTGGACGAGAAGAAGCGAGGCGGAAATTAGCCAGAGCAAAAGCATTAGCAAGGGGAAAGCGGAAAAAGGGCTGGCCCAGTTATCAAAAGGGGTAAGGCGTTGGGCAGCTGCGTCAAGACTCAGGCTGGCAAAAGCGGCAAGGACTTGCCAAAAGCGTACCAGGAGGCGCAAGCTAATTATTAGGCCGAGCGTACCGATTATCAAGCCAAATAAGGCGGCTAAACGCAAGCCGGGCAGTAATCCGCCAAAAGAGCGCATTTTGTCGGGCGTGGCTGAACCGAACGTAGCAGGAAGATTTTTTAGAACCGGGTCTTTGATTGCTTTCCTCTCCAAGAATTCTGGTAGCTAACAAGCAGTTTGACTCCTCGGATTATAGCAAAAGCAGCCGACCCGGTCAAAAGTTACTGGCCCAAGCCAAGTTGGGTAGCCAGCGCGTCCGGCATAATAATAATTTTCGCTCCAAAGTTCAAATCTGAGGTTATCGGAAACTGGTGCTTTTTGGTAAAAAGCCCGCTCTGACTTACCACAAAACCAGTAATCGCAAGGGTGATGGGGTCGATACTTACGTCATCGACATCACCAATTAGCTTGCCGCTTTGGGTTACAACCTGATGACCAATAATGCTGCTCAAATCCGGCAAATCGTGCATCGGGTTTTGGCTTTTATCGGGAGTAGTAGCGGCTTCCAGATGTGAAACAGTAATAGCATCCTGGCCGATGCTTTGCAATTGTGAAATTGGAATAACTTCGGCGGAAGTGAAAATACCACCCGCTTTTACCTTCAAGCCGACTACTTCCGGGCTACCCGGCTTTACCACCAAACTTTCCAGATTACCGATTTTCTGGGCTGTGTTCAAATCTACTACTGCCCTATTTTTTATTTCACTGAATTTCATTTTCGCTACACCTTTCTAATGTTAGCTTTTGATTACATTTCTTGCTTAAAGAGGAAAGCAAGGGTTGTACCAGAAACCTGACAGCTAACTTTGAGGAACAAGCTTTAGCTAATACAGGAAGGAGGCCGAGCAGGTAGCAGGGGAGACAAAGCGGTTAAAAGTTCATCGCCGGTAAAAGGTTTGGGGATTAAAAGCTCGATTAAATGTTCCAGACCGGCCCGGCTCTCGATTTGGCCGGACATCATTACCCGACGAGTTTGGTTTAGTTGAGGATTTTGTACAAAAGCCAGACATAAATCTAGCCCGGTAAGAGAGGTACCCAGGTTATAATCGGTTATTAAAAGCGAGGGCTGATGCTTCTGAGCGATTATTATAGCATCAGTTGGGTTATTCGCGGTGAAAGTTCGGCAAAAATAGGGACGAAGAAAACGTTCTATTACAGCCAGCAAAATTACTTCATCTTCGACAATTAAAACGCTAGACATGTGGCCGACCTCTGCTCCTTTCGGTTAGATTGTTCTTTGTACCAAGATTATAGCGACTAACGGCTAAGACCAAATCCGCCCTAAGACCTAGATTGAGTTGTTCCATCTTCTAATTCTTGTTTAGTTCAATGGTCTATTGCTATAATTTTTATTAAGAAATGCCAAATAATGTGATAAAACTTGGATAATTCTTTTGAGCATTTTTCTTATTATAAATAAAGGGCTAGATTCTAATAGAATTTAGCCCTTTATTTATAATTGTAAATACTCCGCCAGCGTCAATGTAGGAGGGATTTCCAATCCAGATTTTACCTAAACCCGTTTTGTGGGGATTGGAAATCCCTCCTACACCTGAACAGTTACAATAATTTTTCTTAAAGGTGAGATTGGGTCAGGTTACGGGCTTCCAGCCCTTCGGCCTTGAAGCGAGTAAACAATTGCTGTTGATGAACCATATCGCGGGTTTCTATTTGTAAAATTACTTCGGTCAAGCCGACAGGAACGTGCATTTCGCCGCGCCGATGTTCAATCTGGCGAATGTTCATGCCCAGTTCGGCTACGATGTTTAACAAGCGCACCAGCTGGCCGGGCTGGTCAGTAATAGTTACCGCCGTTACCAGATAGCGACCACTTGAAACCAAACCAAAATCAATAATCCGGCCTACCAGCGTCACATCAATATTGCCGCCACTGATTACCGCGATTACTTTTTCGTTGGGCTGCACCGAGATTTTGTGGTGCAAAAGTGCCGCTAACCCAACTGCCCCCGCGCCCTCGCTAACGCTGTGGGTACGTTCCATCAGGGCGACAATCGCTTCGCTGATTTGCCCATCGTCCACCGTTACAATATCATCCACATAGCGGCGGATAATTTCGGCATTGCGTTCGCCCGGTATTTTTACCCGGATACCATCGGCAAAAGTAGTCGTGCCAGGAGTGATAGAATTGAATTGCCCATTTTTCAAATAGCCAAAGTAAGGCGAAACCGCTTCGGTTTGCACTCCGATGACCCGCACCGAAGGCTTTTGCAATTTTACCGCCAGAGCCGTTCCCGCCAGCAAGCCGCCGCCGCCAAGCGGTACGACTACAGTATTCACATCGGGCAAATCTTCCAAAAGTTCCAGACCGAGCGTGGCTTGTCCCGCGATAATATCCCAATCGTCATAAGGGTGCATAAAATAATAATTACGTTCGACGGCCAATCTTTTGGCTTCAATTGCGGCATCTTCCAGCAATAGCCCGAACTGAATAACTTCGGCCCCCATTTCGCGACAAGCCCGCATTTTGGTCAAAGATGCCCCAAGCGGCATAACTACCGTCGCGGGTAATTTGTTTACGGCGGCGGCTTGGGCGACCCCCTGAGCGTGGTTTCCGGCGGAAGCAGCGATTACCCCTCTGGGCCGCAATTTGGGCGGCTGGGCCATCAGGCGGGCCAGTTTATTGGAAGCACCCCGAATTTTGAAAGAGCCGGTATTTTGCAAATTTTCCAGCTTTAAATAAAGTTTCGTCCCAACTTCCTGGCTAAAAACTTCTGACCAAATCAAATCGGTACGCCGCGCCACTGCCCCAATTCGTCGTCGGGCCTCTTGTATTTCCACTAAATTTAGTGGAATTTCGGTTGTTAACATTCTTTTAATCCTCGGCCAATTCCTCTAAAGCTCCTAAAATCCTCACAGAGATTATATTATATCAGCAATTTTTCTAATTCTTCGGGCGGTAGCGGGCGGCTGTACAAATAGCCCTGCAATTCATCGCAACCGTGTTCAATTAAGAAGCTTTCTTCGGCTTCGCCCTCCACCCCTTCGGCGATAACCCGCAGATTAAGGCGGTGGGCCATTTGAAGCGTTGCCAGAATAATTGCCCGGTTTTCGGGGCTGGTTTGAATATTGCGGACGAAACTTTGGTCGATTTTTAGGGCATCAAAGGGGAATTGGTTCAAATAACTAAGCGAAGAATAACCCGTCCCAAAATCATCCAAAGCAATTTGAATACCCAGAGCTTTAAGAGCGTTAATCGTTGCCAGCGCACTACTAATATTTTGAACCAGGGTACTCTCGGTCAATTCTAACTCCAACTGGTGCGGGTCTAACCCGGTTTCGCGCAGGATTTGAGCAATTTTGTCGCTCAAATCGGCTTCATTAAATTGACGGGCCGAAAGATTTACCGCTACCCGGAGCTGTAAGCCTTTTTTACTGCACCAATGTTGAGCCTGTTCGCAGACGGTACGTAACGTCCAGGCCCCGATTGGTACAATCAAGCCAGTTTCTTCGGCCACCGGGATAAATTGAGCCGGGGATACCATTCCACGAGCAGGATGCTGCCAGCGCAAAAGAGCTTCTACCCCTACTATCTTGCCGCTATCCCGCTCGATTTGTGGCTGATAAAACATTTTGAACTCGTTGCGGCTCAAGGCATAGTATAAATCAGCTTCAAGTTCGAGCTGCTCCAAAGATTTGGCCTGCATCTCGGAAGTGTAAAACTGGTGGATATTGCCGCCTTGCTGTCGGGCCTGATAAAGGGCGGAATTGGCTTTATCAATTAAAGTATTAATATCGCGGCCATCATCAGGATAAACTGAAACGCCCAAACTGGCCGTAATAAAAACTTCGTGACCTTCCAGCGTAAAAGGTTGTCCTAAAGTTAGCAAAATAAAACGGGCGGCACTATCGGCCTCACGCTTTTCGAGCGGGCCGGGTAATAATATTAGCAACTGGTCGGCTTGCCAGCGTATCAAGCTGGCATTTTTGCTCAAGTTTTCGTGCAAACGCTGGGTTACGTTTTGCATAAGGCGGTCAGCCATTGTTTGCCCCAAATTACCCAAAACCCGGTCAAAGCGGTCAAGCTTAATCGAAAAAACCGGGACGAAAGGGCGGTTATGGGTATCCTGCTCGAATTTTTGCTGCAAAAGCAGGCGGCCAGGCGAATTAGGCGGGTTAGTATGAGGTTCGGGAACTTCTGCCAGTGAAGGAGATTCCACTACCAGCCGCCCGACCAAAGCGTTTTGTTTGGCAAGGCGGCTGGTAATCGCGTTTAGAAGTTCGTCACGGGTAAAAGGCTTGGTTAAATAATCATCTGCCCCCGACTCCATTCCCTGCCGCAAATCACGCTTTTCGGATTTGGCCGAAAGAAAGATAAAAGGAATAGTAACAGTGCTAGAATTTTGTTGCAAAGCCGCCAGAACGCTATAACCGTCCAGCTCAGGCATCATAATATCGCACAAAATTAAATCGGGCTGCTCTTGTTCTGCCAGCTTCAAGCCAATTCGCCCGTTTTCCGCGCCCATTGCCTGAAATCCGCCCGACTTCAATAAGTGCAAAGTAGTCTGTCGTATTGCTCTATCATCTTCGATTACCAAAATCTTTTTCATCTATTTGGCTCAGTTCCGATTTTAATTGGCGCGTATATAAATAAGCCGATTAGTGATTTACCCTTTACTAACGTTACGAAAGCAAACGAAAGCATTAGAGAAAGGATAAACTTTTAGTGAGTACACTATGCGCGTCAGATATAAGTGCCTGTGACTTTTAACGTCTGCGTAGCTATACAGCAGATTGGTTATTAGTATTAATACAATTTTAACTCTTGAACATTACAGATTGGATTAAGATACAGATAATGAAAATTTATTAAAAGCCTGATAGCCTTTCATTCCTGATGAACTTTGCAAAGTGATTAGTTCACTTCCTTTCGCACTGTTTTACGCTTGACTGTTGTCTTCTATTATTTTACGGGCTGCCAGGTCAGGTTTGGCTAGGATATCAGTTTCTACAACAGGTTCTTCCAGTAAAGTTAGTTTAGCATCAACTTCGGCCCAAAGTTCACGCATAATTTCCTCGCTAATAATACCCTGAATTTGTAAATCGCGTATGGTGCTACGTTCCAGCTGAAGCAAGCGGCGGCGGTAGGCTCGCATTGCCTCTTCTTCCAAAAGTTGATTACTCAGCCGCAATTCACGCAATTTCTGGCTCACCTGAGCCTCACGCTCCTGGTATTCCTCCAACACTTCCGCACTGCCCCCTCCGGCAGTTAATCGCGCCTGGGCCTCTTGCTGAAGGGTGCGAGCGACTAGCAAGCGGCCTCTTAATTCCTCGTAAAGCTGCAATTGTTGCGATTCCAGCCGATTTAGCTTCAACTTTTTTAAAAGCGGCTCAACCGTAAGCCCTTGCACCAACAAAGTAAAAAGAATTACGCCAAAAGTCATAACCAGCAAGGTATCACGGTCTGGAAAAAGCGCACCACTTGCCAACGTTACGGGCAAACTTAGAGCCAATGCCAGCGATAATGCGCCGCGCAATCCGCCCCAGACCATGATGACCTGCCAGCTTATCGGCAAGGCAGTTTCCTTGCGAATTAAATGATTAAGCCAGCTAAAAAACCCGACGATTACTACCCGGCTTACCAAAGTCGCCGCTATCCCCAGCAAAGTAATTCCCCAAAGGCCGCTAAAATTCACCGCCCGAATTTCCAGCCCAACCAGCAAGAATATCAGGGAATTTGCCAGAAAGCCGATAAGCTCCCAGCTTAGTCCTACCGCTACCCGGCTGGTGGGAGACATTACTTTGTCCTGAGCAAAATTTCCGACCAACAGCCCGGCCACCACTACCGCCAAAGCTGGCGAAAGCCCTAGCTGCTCGGCCAGCAAAAAAGTACCATAAGCAACAATTAAAGTTACCAGCGTTTCGGTCAAATAATCAGTCAGCCGGGAAAGCAGGCCCAAAGCCAGATAACCCACCGCAACCCCCAAAAGTAGCCCGCCTACCGCCACTTTTACAAATTCGCTGATACTTTCGGCAAAGTTAAAGCGGCCTGCTACTACGATGCCCAGCAGCAAATTAAAAAGTACCAGAGCCGAACCATCATTAAAAAGGCTCTCCCCTTCCATTATGACCGCCAGACGTTTGGGCGCACCCAGCTTGCGAAAGACCGCCACTACCGAAACCGGGTCGGTGGCTGCGACGATTGCTCCGAAAAGCAAGGCAGTTTGCCAGGAAAGCCCGCCTAGACCAATTAGCACTCCGCCCACCAGCCCGGCGGTTGCCAGCACCCC
>JBBQGP010000254.1:0-7046 GCA_038323095.1 Chloroflexia bacterium
GCCATATCGCGGTAAACCTGATGCTTTAGCTTCAAGTTATCGCGTTCGGCCAGCGCATCGGATAAGGTAATATCAGCTTCAAAAACAGTAGCGGCGTTGGTACGGTTAATCCGGCGCACCAAAGCCTTAAATTCCTCGGTGACGCGCTCGAACTCGGCCAAAAGCTCTGCCGGATTTTCGCCGGGTTCGTCACCCTCCTGTACTTTGGCGTTGCGGTACAAACGCTGCTTGAGTTGCTCCAGACGCTTTTGTGCATCGGCCCGGAGGATTAATGCTTCTGCTAATTTCATGGATTGTTCCTCCTGTTTTGATTATCTTCTGTTCTATAACTCTAACAAATAACAACTCTAATTAGTCTTCTTGCCCTTGCCGGTATTGGTAGTGAGCATTTGCTGGCGGAGCAAATCAGTTTGCAGGGCCATGACTTCGCCAAGAGTAGCGGCTTCCCGCCAATTTACCCAATCCAGCAGAGCTGACACAAACAATTCTTTGAGGTAAGCGAAAGAAAAGTTTTCGGTTAATTCGCCGACTCGCCCAATTTCAGCTTCTGACATTCGCATCGCCAGCTTGAGAGCCTTGTTCCACTGTTCGATATAGGCCACTCGCTCAGGCAAACCAGGCAAATCAAAATGGTACTTGCGGTCAAAGCGGCTCGGACGGTTGATAATCGCCGGGTCAAGCTTTTCCGGGTGATTGGTAGTAGCGACGGTCAAAATCCCGGCGTTAGAAGCAAAACCATCCAGTTCATTCAAGAAGAACGAGCGGTTTTGATTGGTAATCAGCGCGTCCAAATCTTCAAAAACCAGCAAGCAAGGGGCGGTCTTACGCGCCCGGCTAAATACTACCCGTATACCGTTTTCGTCAATGCCGCTTCGATTTTTAAAGCTTTTGACATACAAGCAGGGCATTTTCAGGCCGTTGATAAGAGCCTTTACCGCATGAGTCTTGCCGTTGCCGGGTGGCCCGACCAGCAATACCCCGCGTTTCCAGGGAATGTTATACTCATCGTAAGTAGCGCGGGCCTCAAAGAATTGACGAGCATCGCCATAAATCGCCTTTTGCAAATGCGGCGGCAGTACCAGATTATCAAAAGTCGAATTTTTGATACCTTTGAACAAATCTTCATCTTTAGCCCAACAGCCATTCTCAAAAACCAGCACTTCGCCCCGAACTTCCGCGTTCCATTCCCAAACCGCCCGGAAGAAAGTTTCGACAGTCTCCCGAATATCACCCCAAACCCAATAATGATGCTCGTTGTCGCAGTACACAATCAGGACTTCGAGGCTATAACCCTGCCAGGTTACTTCGTACCAGGCGTTCCGGGCGGCATAGGTCACTTGCATTTGCCCTTGAACTTCCTGCCAGTAGCTTTCAAATTGATTGTAAATCAGGGATTTGGGCGAAAGCTGGCAAAGCCCGGCTTTGGCGTAATCCTCTACATCAAAAAGAGTGCTATCGGTCTCCAGCATGGCTTTACCCGGAAAAAACTCTTTCAAATGCTGGCTCACGCTGTATAAAATTGCGAATGGCGCGAGATTCAAATTCTCGCTGATAAGTTTCTCAATATTCATAGTTCTTCTTCTAGTGTAATATTAAACAATACTAAATGTGATATGATAAGCCAGCAGTTCAAAAGTAGCAGTTAGCCGATAGTTCGATTAAATCTAATTGCTTAGATGCTCGTATTATATATAACCTTGAGTAATTTGTCAAGCCCCCCTTCCCACCAATTTTATCGAACATCTTTTCTAGTAAGTCCAAAAGTGCTATAATAAAAACAAGAGAAAAAATTTCTGTGTTTTTGGAATGAGAATTATAAGCAAGAGGGAAAATAAAATGGCGAAAGGGCAAGCCAAACTAATCTACATTTGTGAAAAGTGCCAGTTTGAGAGTTTAAAATGGATGGGTAAATGCTCGGAATGTGGCGAATATAATAGCTTCGTGGAAACGCTAAAAGCTCCGGCGCGACCCGGTCTTTCCCGTGCAGCTACAACAGTTGGCACAAACGGCAACGGCACCGCCAGTGCCGCCACTGCCAACCGCCCTTTGAGCATTGCCAAAATGGAAGCCGAGAACTTCAAACGCTTGCCCGTACCAATTGGCGAATTTGAGCGGGTAATGGGCGGTGGAATTGTTCCCGGTTCGCTCACGCTTATTAGCGGCGACCCTGGCATTGGCAAATCTACCCTTTTGTTACAGGTGACTGCTGCACTAGCTGAAACGCTCGGCTCGGTATTATATGTATCGGCAGAAGAATCGGCCAATCAAATCAAGCTACGGGCCGAACGTTTGGGACTTGCACCAGAAGAATTATACTTGCTCAGTGAAACCAATCTAAATTTGATACTTGACCACATCCAGCAAATGCGCCCCTCGCTGGTAGTGATTGACTCAATCCAGACGGTTTATCTCTCGTATCGAGAGCGCAACCCCGGCGATGATGATTTAACTTTCGGTTTTGGTAACTCGGTTTCGTTTGACGAAGGCTTCGGACGAGAAATGACCGCCGCCGCCGGAAGCGTAACCCAGGTGCGCGAATGTGCCGCTACCCTGATGAGGCTTTCCAAGAAACAAAATATACCAATTTTTATCGTCGGTCACGTGACCAAAGAAGGCAATATTGCCGGGCCGCGTGTGTTGGAACATATGGTAGATACGGTTTTATATCTGGAAGGAGACCGCTTTCACCAGTACCGCCTTTTGCGCGGGGTAAAAAACCGCTTTGGCTCGACCAACGAAGTAGGCGTATTTGAAATGGCAGGCGAAGGAATGGTAGAAGTTAGCAACCCTTCGGCGGCGTTTTTGGCTGAAAGAATGCCCGGCTCACCGGGTAGCGGGGTAGCAGTTACGCTGGAAGGTACGCGCCCGATTCTGGTAGAAGTGCAAGCCTTGTGCAGCCAATGTTATACGGGTATGCCGCGCCGTACTGCTAATGGCGTAGATATGAACCGCTTGCTACTGTTGTCGGCAGTTTTGAGTAAGCGGTTAGGCTTGCCTTTGGGTAATCAGGACGTATATGTAAACGTGGTGGGCGGGCTGAAAATAAGCGAACCGGCGGCAGATTTAAGCGTGGCGGCGGCGATTGTGTCTTCTTTCTATGAATCGGAAATTGACTCTAAAACAGTGTTAATCGGCGAAGTTGGTTTATCGGGTGAAATTCGGATGGTCAGCCAGTTGGAACGGCGTTTGGCGGAAGCGGCTAAACTAGGCTTTAGCCGGGCGGTGTATCCTAAAGGGGCAACCGCTAACGGACGAGCTTTGAGTTTGCCCCCTGGTTTTACTGCGGTTGGTGCGGCTACCTTGCAGGAAGCTTTGGAACTTTCGCTAGTTCCCAAAGAAGATGCGGATGGCAAGGCGTTGGGCCGCAAGCGGAAACGGCAGGCAGGTCAGGCCGAGCAAAATTCGCAGCAACGAGAGCAGAGCGGGCCGCAGGTAGACGAATTTGGCAACGATTTGGATTTGGGCGTTGTAGAAAACTTTGGGCCAGAGGATTTTTAGAATAAGTTTTCCACCAATATCCACAAAATTGGTGGATAAGCCGCCTGATAATCGCTTTTCAAAAAGCTAACAAAGCTCTTTGTACTTCTAATGGTAGCTTTTCCAAATCTTTGGGGTAGTCCAAATCGAAGGCTAAACCGGGACGATTGTAAACAACAGTTTTAATTCCTTCTTGTTGTGATAAAGCTGTCAGGTGTTTGGTAAAACTTTGGTCGCCAAAGCAATAGGTAAAATCGAGCAAGGCGGGCGGGTGCAAAAGTAAAGCGTTCGTCCCTTTTTCTTGATGGTCGGGAGCGATTACAGCAAGTGATTCGTTTGGGTAAGTTTTGAGACAATTTAGCAAATCCTGCAAATCCTGTAACTTTAGCAAAGGTAAATCAGAAGGTAGTAACAGCAAGGCCGCCGCTTGCTTTTGTTGGCTGCACCAGCGTCCGGCTACAGCTAGAGCAGCGTTTAACCTTTGTTGTGGGGCTACCTCTGGTAATTCTTCCAGTAAAGCTTGGCCTTTATATTTTTCGGCTAATTGCAATATTTGGTCATCCGAACTGATTACTACAAACCCGGCGATTTGGTGTTTTTCTAAAAGGCGACAAAGTAAATCAAAGGTTTGTTCCAAAAGCCGGGTTGCTACCAAGCGGCGTTGCCGCCCATTCAAAGCAGGAGCAAGGCGCGATTTGGCTTCGGTTAAAGCTTTGGCCGCCACTACCACCCAACAATTATTCTCCGCGTGCCGCTCCAGGTTCAATTTCTTGTTTCTTTCTACTTTGCCATATCTTACAGGACAGCAATTATATCACCTTAACTTACCAAATTGCGGGGCATCCGACCTTGTGTTATATTGAGTTGAGATTAAATTATTGGGTAATTATTAGCGAACTGGAAAAGAGCTAAAGATGTCACTCGAAGATTACAAGCAGAAAATAGAAAACTTACCGCTAGACCGATTAAAAAATCTGGCTATTCAATATGGTAAAACTATTCGGCAATTGGAAATCCAGCGCAAGGAAGCCCGCTATTCAGCCAATATGCGGACGGTAGAATACACCGATGAGCAATTAGCCAAAAAAAGGGAAGAATTAGCGTTAATCGAAGCTATTTTAGAAAATAAGCCAGAGTAAAAAGAGCGGCCCGGTAGCCGCTTTTTGTTTATTCCACTTTTAGGCTTCGCTGGCAAGTTGGGCCGCTTGCTCCTGCCATTTCTCGCGCTCAATCCGCTCCTGAGCAATTCCGCTTTTTTCGGCAATTTCTTCAAGTGGCATAGTAGCTAATTCTTCAAAAGTGGTGATGCCCTGTTCCTTTAATTTTGTGCTGAAGACCTGTCCAATGCCCGTGATAAGCATCAAGTTATCCCCTTCTTGCGCTTCCTGAATCTGGCTTTCCTGAATCTGGCTTTCCTGAATTTGATTGTCGTTATCAGTAAAAGCTTTTTCAGAAACAAGGGTATTGGCTGGCTGAACTTCAGCTTGCGAAGGTTCGGGTACGGCCTCAATATCGGCCCGTGAACTGGCAACGGCCTGGTCGGTTTCAGTGGCGGAAGCTGGTTCAGTCGAGCGAGTTACCGTAAAGCTATCGGCACTATCGTTGCCACTATCAGCACTTTCGATAGGTGATTGGGGGCGCGGCCCGGTGCGCCGAACGGTATGCTTGGTGGAAGGCCGGGAAACAGTTTCACCTTCTGCCGGGTTTTCTGTGGAAGTTGGGTTAGTAGTTTCTGTCGGTCTATCCATCGAGGGCATATCGGTTGGCATTGCAAGTGGTACAGCCTGATTATTATTTCGCCAACGCCGCAAAAAATAAACCGCGATTACTCCCAGAACTGCCCCAAGCAAAAAACCAAAGACACGCCGTTTCATTTTCACAAGCTCCTTACTTTTCCAAAATTTGTGTTAAAAAAAATCCCAGATGGCTTTTGCCAACCTGGGGCTATTATAGCAGTATTCCGAAACTTTCGCCTGAATTGCTAACGTTTGGTTGCCAGCATTTTTGCCAGTACAAAACCCGTTCCGTTCGAGTCCGAGTTATTTATTTTGTTCAGCTCGTCGTAGCTCCGAGCCTGTAGTTGCATTATTACTCCTTCGACTTGCCCATTGGTCAAAGGACGGGTATAAATAGTAATCAGGGCAGTCGATAAACCGATTTGTTTTTCAAGCTTCCACTTTTTGCTATCTATTAGTTTAACTTTGTAGTAATCGAGTAAGTTCCGCCCGGTCTTTCCAATTGCCACATAGCTTTCGGTTTTAGTAATTTGCACTGAATAGGCGGGCAATAAAGTTTCAGCCTGGTTTTTGAAGTAGGTAGTATAACTACTTTCACCACCGGGACTGCGTTTGACGTTAGCCGGGATAGCAATATCGGTCATAGTTATGGTTTCGGTAGGAATAACGTCTTCTTGTCTATTGCTGAGTACCGTCGTAATCGTGACGAAACCGATAACTAATAGGGCGATAGCGGGCAAGACAAAAGTAAGCGAAATCCGTAAAAGTTTGCGCCGCAAATCGGCGTAAGGGTCTTTGTAAGTAGCAACCCGCCTTCTGACGGTTTCTGCTTTAGGTTTTTCGCCAAAAGCCCTTGCCAGCAGAGAATTTTGGTCTAATTCTTCCTCTTCTTTTTTCTTTTTTGGTAAAAGACTTTGAAACATACTAACCCTTTAGATTAAAAATAACGTTACACAACTATTGCGCTTCTCTCCTGAATTATAGCATTAGAACTGCCCAGATAACACCCTTTTCTATAGGATAAAGGTATTAAAATTTGGTCAGGTTTATTAAGTTCTTGTTTCACGTGAAACAGAAGTGATAACCAAATAACAAGTGTTTCACGTGAAACAAGCGTTATACTGGGGAAAGAAGTTGGGCCGAGCCGTCAACTAAAATAGTACCTTTGGCTTCTTGTTTCACGTGAAACCGAGTTAAAACTAGCTCGTTTTACCTGATGAAGACTACTAAAACTGAACGGTTCTTAATAGCCTGGTGTGTTATAATGGCAAAGCTCTTGGACGCGCACCGAGGCAATAGAAAGATTGGCTGTTTTCTGGCTTATCTTTGACCCAACCTGAAAGGAGAATTCTATTTTGATAGCGCGTAACCACCGGCGGCAAGCCAGAACCACTTCTACCTTAAAGAAAGCAGCTTTGGGCTTTACCGTTATTATGCTGGCCCAACTTTTCGCGGCTGCACTACTACTTGCTTTTACTCCAATGGCGGAAGCGGCTCAAACCGGGGCTATTCCTGATACCGATGTTAATCCTTATGGCGTAAATACCTTTTTTTCCAAAGAAGTTGAAGATTGGAAAAAGGAACGCACAATGCAGCTTATCCAGCAAGCCGGGATTGGCTGGATTAAGCAGCAATTCGAGTGGGATCAAATCGAGTTTAAAAAAGGCTACTTTACTGACGATAAATTCAAGAAGTCGGCCTGGCAGAAATATGACCAGATTGTAGATTTGGCGACCAAGTACAATGTCAAAATTGTAGCTCGCCTGGATAAAGCTCCCGAATGGGCGCGTCCGGCTAATAGCGCACCCGGCGCACCACCCAAAAATTATCAGG
>JBBQGP010000255.1:0-6985 GCA_038323095.1 Chloroflexia bacterium
TTTTTTCCTGAAAGATGCCGGAACTGCTGGCATCGTGGCTCATATTCCATTTGCTGACCCTTTTTCAAAACCTTTGAGCAAAATTTTGGTGCAAGCCGCCAACAGCAGTGGCGCGAAAGTCCATGAAGGTGGGACTTATATTTGTATTGAAGGGCCGCAGTTTTCGACCCGCGCCGAAAGTACCATTTACAGAAAATGGGGCGTAGACATAATAGGTATGACGGCTCTACCTGAAGCACGTTTGGCCCGTGAAGCCGAAATGCATTATGCGGTACTGGCTTGCGCTACCGACTACGATTGCTGGTACGATAGCCACGAAAGCGTTACGGTAGAAATGGTGGTGAACAATTTGCACCAAAATGTAGCGCGAGCCAAAGCTACCCTGAAAGCCGCCATTCCACTTATCGCCGAATTTGACCAAACCGATTATCAGGATGAATGTGATAACGCTTTGGCTACCGCAATTATGACCGAACGCAGCCAGATTCCGGCAGAAGCCGTCCAAAAACTCGGCTTGATAGTTAAGCGTTATCTGGCTTAAAATTCAGTTGGTAAAAGACTTGAAATTATGGCGGTTTTAAACGATAATCTGCCAAACAGTAATGCTCGCTCGTAAGCTTTAACGAATTTCGGTTACTTCTGCAATTCTACGTGGGGACAAGCTAAAAGTTAAGATTTTTTGATTTTGTGGGGTTTCGGGGAACTGCTATTCAGGTTAGTATAGAAACAGAGACAAATGCAGATTAGTGAGCCTAACCCGGCAACAAAGCAAAAAACGGCGCAAATCGGGCCAAAATTGGCCGGAGCGACTTTTTTGTTTACCCTGATTTTACTAATTCTAACGCCGGGCAGTCTGCTGGACAAGCTCTTTTTTATAAGTAGTGGCCTTTGCCCGCAACGTCCGTCCCATACCAGCTTTTTCGAGGGGCAACCCTTGCCAATGGAAGCGCGAATGGTCGGGATTTTCGTTGGGTTTGGGCTGGGGCTGTTCTTTTTGTGGTTTATTGGGCGGGGTCGCACTTTGCGTCCGGCCAACTGGAAACTAACGCTGGCTTTAATCGGGCTAGTTGCCCCAATGGTGCTGGACGGAGTAAACGCGACCCTTTACGATGCCAATTTGCTCCGGCTCTACGAACCACAATTGTTCTTGCGGGTAATTACCGGCACGTTGAGCGGGATAGGAATTGCCGTTTTGATACAGCCTTATTTTAACCGGGTTATCTGGGGTGTGGCTCAACTAGGCAGTTCCTTGCGAAGCTGGAAAGAATTTGGCGGGCTGCTAATTATTGGCGGGCTGCTGATTGCTGCGACTTTATCGGGATGGAGCATTTTCTTTTGGCCTTTGGCTTTTCTGACCATTGCCGGAATGTTGGCCCTGTTAGTAATGCTCAATTTGATGATTTATGCAATTGCCACCCGCCATGAAAATTGGGTACGCAGTCCAGCGCAGTTTTTAGGTCCGGCAGCTTTAACTTTTCTGTTTACGCTGGCGGAACTAAGCCTGTTAGCCGCATTGCGTTACAATTTTGTCGGTCTGGCGGTATAGTTGTTAATAGATTAGTAGAAAGAAATCATGAGTTCTCCAACACGTAGCAGTGCAAAGCCGAAGATTAACACCAAGCCGGATTTTGAAAACAATCTGGCGGATTTTGAGGCCGCTTTTCTGTTTTATGTGGTCGAAGTTGACCCAAATTTTGATGTCAGCCTTTTGAGTGGCAATCCCGCCCCGGCCCAACTGGAAGGAACGGTTATTCCTCCAGCAGAAGTAATGCACCCCATTTCCAAACAAGAATTGACCCGATTAATTCAGCTAAAAGGGCCACGCACGGTTAATACCGACGTTTTCGGCGACCAAATTGTTTTGGAAAATGATGTGCGAGTTAAAGGCAATGTTTATGGGGTACGCAGTGTGCGGGTTGGGGCAAATTGCGTAATAGAAGGCGATGTCGTATCGGATGGCCCAATCACTATTGAAAAAAATTGCCGAATAGAAGGTTCACTAGTCGGGGCGGATGTTGAGTTGGAAGGAATGTTGACGGTAGATGGCCCGATTTACAGCCGGAGTGCTTTTTTGTGCAAAGGCCGCCTGACCGCTCAAAGCTTGACCGCCGAAGGTAATATTGTGCTGATTGGTGATGAGCAAAAAGACGAAGTAACGCTGGAAGCTTCTTTAATAATGAGCCGACAGGGTGAATTACAAATTGGTATCCCGGTGAAATTGGCCGGAAAGCGAATCGATGTAGATGAGCAAAAGTTTTACATTAGCCCCAGTGCCGAGGCTTTGCAGCTTAGTAGTGTTCCTTTTGAAATTGAAACGGAAGTAAGCCAGGGAACTTTGCTTACGACCCTGACCGATGCTGAACTTGAAAAACTGGTGGCCGAGCTGGCCGTTCTGGAACAATAAATTATGATTTCTTCGCCCCCGCCTGAGAGCGTACAGGAAAATAATGCAACTTTTGCCCCCGGCCTTTACCGGGCGCGAATTACCAGTAACGTTGCGCTGGATGACCCTTTGGAAGATGCCGCCGTTTTAAGTTATGAATATGACCGACGCTGGCGGCGTTGGTGGAGTAAACGTCGCTGGGTTGGAGCAGTTTTGCTGGTGCTGCCGCCTTTACTATTGCTGATTGGCCTGATTTTTAGCCTAATAAACCAAAACGGCGGGATTTTCCTGTGGCTGGCTTTGCTAAGTCTGATTGTTCTGCTGCTGTTCGGAGGCTACTGCTGGTACACGATGCCACGTTTATCGGCTTTTGGCCGGGTTTACCGTCGTCTGGTAGCTGTTCCGCTTTCCAAAGAAGGGACGGCCTGGTGCGATGCGGCGGCCAGCGCGCCCGATTTTCCGGCTTTGCGCGATAACTTTTTTGCCCTTTACCGCGATAGTGTGGCAACCGGGGCGCGTACCCAGCCCAATCAACCCGAAGATGCCAGCGAAGATGAAATTCTCCGCAAGAAAACCCTGGTCGGCGATTTGTCAGCCATGCTTGCGCCTTTGCTGGACGTAGAGGCCGCACCCGGCAACGTTTCAACTCCTTTTATCCATAGCCAGCGCACTGCCTGCCTTGACCGTTTGCGTTTGGAAGGGGTAACCGAGGCTCAAGCTCTGGAACTAGCCGGGTGGAGTATTCCTTATAACAACGATTACGGGCAACGTATTCGCTTTTCGGCTTTGGCCCGTGCTGTCGAGGAATATGCTAACCCGGAACTGCTGGCCTTCAAGGTTGACCCCGAAGCCGATAAAATGATTATGGGGCGGGAAAACCAGGCTACTGCTCCCCTTGCTCCTGGCGAGGCACGGGCCGCTCTGCAGGAAGCTGACCATCGTCAGGTGGCCGCCAAAATGGATGAAAATCTGGAATTGGTACGGGTAGAGACAGGACGCTGGCAGGAGCGCGGGGCAAGGGAGCAAGCCTTTTTTGCCGGACAATTGGCCCGCTTTAAAGAAAGCCAGCAAACTGTCCGGGCCGGGTATGCCGAAGTGGAAGCGGCTCTTGAGGCCGAAATTCGTCCGGCGGTGCAGCAACTCGAAAGCGATGCCGATTTTTACCGTAGGCAAATTGCTTTCTTTTATGACAAGCAGCGCGAGGTAATCGAAGGGGCGCGGGATGCGGCTTTGGGGAAACTTTCGCGGGAATTGCACGAGCTGGAAGGTTATCAGGACGAACGGCTGGACGAGCAAAGTTTGTTACAGGCCGAATTCAAAGGCTTGAACGACCAGCGTTTGCGGCTGGAAACTTCGACGGATAGCCGCTTTGAAACCTTGAAGAACCAATTATCCCAGCTCACCGGGCGTACCTACGCTGTCCCCCCGCCGCCGGTTTTCCGCTCGAATTTACCCGTCGACCCCGCCGCCACCGAAATGACCACCGAAGAAGTTTTGCAAGGTTTGGCCGAATTGCGGGCCGAATCCCGGCTTTCGATTAACGCGGTTAATTCGGCAATTAACCGCTATGCCCGCTTGCGCTTCGACCCGCTTGACGATTTGGGCCAGCTTGAGCAGGAATTGGCCGATGGTACAAAGTGGCAGGCAACGCGCTGGTTGGGCAATATTATTAACTTCCGGCAAAGCGGGCAATTGTTGGCTCTGGCGGGCGAAGTTAGTGACGCGGTAGGGGTTTATCTGGATGCTACCGGCGATTTCGAGCGATTGAACGGACGCTGGTGCAATCTGGAAGCGGCAGTACGCCAGCTTGGTCTGGTTTCTTATGCCAACCGACTCGGCGAGGCCCAGCAATATTTGGTCAATCTGGCCGATGTGGTGGGCAGCCTGCATAGCAATTTGGCGATGGCTCCCCATAGCCCGGAAATGGCCCGACCCGCCACTTTTCAGAATTTGTATGATTTGGCGGCGGGCTTGCAGCGTGAACTGGAAGAATTGGGCGGGCTGGCCGGGAATATTACCCGCGCCGAAGAACGGCTTGACCAACTGGCCGGAGAATTGGCGGAACTGGCCGAGTATATCGCCCGCAACAAAGATGAAACCGAGCGCGTAACCAACGAAGCGGCCAACCGCCTTTCCGAAGTTACCCGCAAGCAGCAAAGCCTTGAGGCAAAGCTGGCCGAACTAAAAGATAGCCGGGTCGAGATTATTCGAGGTCATATCGAAACATTCCGTGACCAGAGCAGTGGGGTAATGAACCGACTGGACGAAGCGGCAGAAGAAGTTGAGCAGGCCCGGATAACTACCGACAAAATTTTGAAAAAGCATTTGAGTCGGGCCGAACGTTTGCTGGAAGAAGTCCAGAAATTGCGGCGTATTCTGGAAGGGACTATCAGCGAAATTGTGACCGATTTTGAGCAAAGCGTGGTTTCCAATCGGATGATGCGTCAGCCCAGCGAACTTTTTGTACCTATCTGGTTCTTCCAGTTTTTAGAGAGGCCGCTCTGGAAACAGCGTATGATAGGCTACGCCACCTGTTATTACAGCCTCAAACGCTTTGGCTCGAAAACGCCCGAACCCAACAATTTGTCGAGTCTGGTTTCGTTTATGTTCAAGCCCACTTCTTCGCTGCGCTACAAACTGGAGGAAGATGCCGAAGTAATGAAGTTGCTGAATGTGCAGCATTTGGATTATCCGGCGGGCCGGATTATACTTGTTCCCGGCACGATTCAGAGGCTTTCAAACGAAGGCTGGCTTAGTCCCTGGCTTTCTCGCTTGATTAAGTAGGGGGTTAGTAATGAGCTTTGGTTTTGATGGGCCAATTCTGGATGATAGCGAAAGCTGGGCCGAAGCAAGCGCGGCGTATCAGGCCGGGTTAAAGTACGCCCGTGCGTGGCAAGCTGACGCTCGTACTGCGCTGGTAGACGTGGGCGAATATCCTCCGGCTCATCAGTCCGAAGCGGGATTGTGGGAGGTTTTGTACTGGTCGCCCGGTGCGGTCAAAGGCTTGCGCTTGCTTTTGAATGACCAGTTAGGATTAGCCGGACAAAGCGAATGGGGCGCATTTTACCGGGAAACGGCGCGGCGGGTTGGCGCGGAAGGGTTGGGTCAGGCAGGATTTGAATTTGCGCCGGAAGTTAGCCAACCAGGGCCGGACGGTCTTGCGTTTGTCTTTCGCCGTCCCTCGCCCGCCAAGCCTGATTATTTTGAATTTGTAGATGTACAGCTTTCGACTTCGGTGATGCTGACCCCGCCGCCGCGTCGCTTTACCGTTAATTTGGTGGTAAACGAAGGCAAGCGACCCATGTTCGGGCAGTTTGGCGGCTGGGAGGGGCGGCTCGGCCAGTTCTTGCCCAACCCCAATCCCGACAAGTGGTGGCCTTTCAAGGATGAAATTGAGTACGAAAGCCAGTTGCGTTCAGCCCTGAGCGACACACTAACATACGGCCTCCCGGTTTTAGAAAAATATAGCCTTGAAGTAACCCGGCAAGAATTAAACTGAATTATGACTTTACTCAGTCCCGATTTTGTGAGACGGCTGAATTTTATGTTTGAGCCGCTTCGACATGCCCGATTTTTGCCCCTTGTTCCTGACGAGCGAGAGGTTTTGCTTGAAGTCGCCCGCGATTGGTTGGGCCGTTTTCTGAACTTGCTGGACGAAGGCCGAAGCGAATTGTTAGGCCGCACTTTGGCTATCCCCCAATTTGACGCTCAAGATAGCATTGCCCAAATTAGTG
The DNA here is from genome assembly GCA_038323095.1 of Chloroflexia bacterium. Lineage (GTDB taxonomy): Bacteria > Chloroflexota > Chloroflexia > Chloroheliales > Chloroheliaceae > L227-5C. Next base: position 6,118 of record JBBQGP010000255.1, read on the forward strand.
CCAGCGAAAGCCCGATTCCCGGCTGGGATTGGCAGGCTTCTGATAACGAAGATAAAAACAGCCCAATCTTGTTTGACCCCGAATTTATCGAAAGAACCGCTTATCTAATCGAACAATTACTGGCAATGGCCGAGCAATCATTTTACCGGGAAGCGGCTTTGCTGGCGGTTGACCGACTGGATTTAATAGCAAGCCTGGTGCGGGAGGAACTGGCTCGGCTGGCGGGATAAACATTTTTCCTATTGACGCGGACAAAAAGCGGGTTTATTATTGGGGCGGTCAAGAAATTTAGTGAACCAGGGGACATCCTATTCATGATTAGTAAGGTAAGCGGCCCGTCCACAGCTTCCGCGCCACCCCAAACCGCTCCGGCATCCGCCCCTACCTCCCGTATTGGCTGGCTGGCAGCAGGGTTGATTTTGTTGCCCGTGCTGGCGTTAGGGTTGGCTCTTTTTATTTTTTTGAACAGCCCAATCCGGCTGGTGCAGCCCGAAGCTTCCGGTCCAACTCCGGCGTTACGAGCTATCGGCCAGAATTTTCTGAGCGAACATAAAGGGCTAAAAGCGGTTAAAGTGCGTTTGCCCGACCAGGACTTGCCCGAAAATTTGCGCTTGCATCTTCGCGAACCCAATTCAACCCTTGATTTACGGACGGCTTCCCCCGCTACCCTCGAAAGCCGCGAAAACTGGCTACGCTTTGATTTTGCCCCTTTAGAAGCGAACTACCAAAGCCGCCCGTTAGTATTTGAGCTTGAAGCCGCTAAACCTTTTCAAGTTTTGGCGGCGGGCGAGGTTTACCGCGAAGGGCAAAGCTTTTACGAGGGCGCGGCTCAATCGGGTGATTTAACTTTTGAACTGGAATACGCCCC
>JBBQGP010000256.1:0-6949 GCA_038323095.1 Chloroflexia bacterium
TTTAATAAGACAGGAAGCCAATAAAAAAGTTACATCCTGTATTTTATCATGTTAGCGCAAGTTCGTTCTAAAAATGCTTCTTGAAGAGGCTGGCTGACCCGTGTATAATCAAGGGGGTAAAATAATTATTTTAGGTAGAGGAGCAAAACATGGCCGGGCCGCTTATTTTGGTGGTGGATGATGAAGTAAATATTGCCGACCTAGCCAAAATGTATTTGACTAAGGATGGTTTTGAGGTAATCACTGCGGAAGACGGGGACGAGGGCTTGCGGCTTTTTAAAAGTCGTCGCCCAATGTTGGTAGTGCTGGATTTAATGTTGCCTAATATTGACGGTTACGAGATTTGTCGCCAAATTCGTAAGGAAAGTAACACGCCAATTATTATGCTAACGGCGCGGGGCGATGATGTAGACCGTATTGTGGGCCTCGAATTGGGCGCGGACGATTATTTGACCAAGCCTTTTAACCCGCGTGAATTAGTGGCGCGGGTCAAGGCGGTGCTACGTCGCTTTAATCCTGCCCCTACTCCGGCGGAAGAAGCCGACAAAGAACGTATCATGATTGGCGATGTAATAATTGATACCAAACAGCGCGTGGTAACAGTAGCCGGACGACAGGTGGAACTAAGGGCCAAAGAATTTGATTTGCTAACTACCTTCGCCCAAAGCCCTAACACAGTTTTTGACCGGGAAAAATTGCTAAATCTGGTTTGGGGCTATGAATATTATGGCGATAGCCGCACGATTGATGTACACGTGACCCACCTCCGCGAAAAGCTCGAAGGCAGCCACGTGAAAGTCCAAACTGTCTGGGGCGTAGGCTACAAACTCATCGTCCAGTAAAAATTAAAAGTTGGTAAGAATGGCGGCCAGCAAATGAGCGCGGCGCGGCAGACTGTTAATTAAGACTTGCTCATGCTCGGCGTGTGCGCCTTTACCCACCGCCCCTAGCCCATCTAAAGTAGGAATACCCAAAGCGGCGGTAAAATTGCCATCGCTGCCGCCGCCGGTAGAACCTTCTTCTAAAGCTACTTCCGGCTCAACGGCCCGATACAAAGCTTTGGCTTTATTAAAAAGCTCTACTACCGCCGCAGTGCGCTCGAAAGGCGGGCGGTTCAGGCCACCTTCCAGCATTAAAGCTGCTTCAGGCAGAACTGGTAGTAAAGATTTCAGAGCCGCCTCGATTCTTTGGGCTTCCGCCAGAGTGCTAACCCGCAAATCAATTTCGGCAGAAGCCTTGGCTGGAACAACGTTTGAGCGTGTGCCACCTTGCGCTACCCCCACATTTAAGGTTGTGCCACGACTATAATCATTAAGAGCATTGATTGCTAACATCTGATGAGCCAATTCTATCAGGGCGTTTACCCCTTTTTCCGGCTCAACCCCGGCATGGGCGGCCCGACCTTCGATTTTGAGGCTAAATTGGCCTACTCCTTTGCGGGCCGTTTTAACCGCGCCGTTTTCCAGTGGCGGCTCAAGCACTAAGGCACAAGCCGCTTTTTTGGCTTCGGCTTCAATCAAGCTCCGCGAAGTTCGGCTACCGACTTCCTCATCGGCGGTAATCAAGATGGTGAAAGGGCGGGCCGGTTTTAGATTGTGCTGCTGCAAAGCCTGCATAGCAAATTGCAGCAGCACAATCCCGGCTTTCATATCATAAACTCCTGGCCCGAAAGCCAGCCCGTCTTCTACTTTAAAGGGTTTGCGGGCCAGCGTTCCCATCGGCCAAACCGTATCGATATGGCCTACCGCCAGAATTTGAGGATTATCTGGGCCAGCTTCACCCCAGCTTACTTTTAGATGGTTGCCTTTTGGCCCTTCTATTATATCTACCTGACCACCCAGACGGGCGAATTTTTCGCCTAGCTGAGTTTGAACCCGCTGTATCGCTTCATTTTCGCCACTGGGGGTTTCTTGCTCCACCAAATTCTTGAGTTCGGTCAGCATTGCGGCTTGCTGCTCCTCAAACCAGCCTGACCATTGAGATATATCACTTACAGAAAGCATAGTAATCTTCTCCTTTGTAAAAAGAATTTAATCTTTTGATTTTAATCTTATTTTAATAGGAACAAAATTAGCAAAATTCTTTACAAAACTTCAGCGCATAAAAATTTCATTAAATATACTATATTTTGTCCCTAACCTATTGACATTATGTAAGCTGCGTGTTACATTGAAATTGATAAGCAACTGTCCTACAACCACAACCAAGCAGATATTACAACTTTTGTAACCAGGCATTACAGGGGAAATTCAAAGTGCAACCTAGTCCACGTCTTAAAACCCTTTACCCCTTAGCGCACTGGGGATCAAGGTTTAGTTAGCAAGGAGGCTAATCATATGACCATGATCAACAGCGAGGGCTTCGAGCAAGGGTCTCGGCCATTCTCTATTCAGGTAACACGCCCTGAAATCAGGTCTTGCGAACCAATTTTTAACGAATTTGGTGAACAGCTATTTTTGGCCGGACAAATCGCGCCTGCTGGAACTTATCTGGAAGTAGATAGCAATCGTCAGGTGGTACTAGACCGGGCTGGTGTCTTGCCCGCTTCGCTTAACGGACGACGGGCCTATTATACCCGGCTTGAACGACCCTGGATGAAAGCTTCAGTAAACTAGATTCAAGTCTTTGATTTTAGAATTGAATTCGGGACATTCGCGGGGCGTAATTTGCGCCCCTCTGCTTACAATTCTTCTATTCTTTATACTCCTAATATCAATATCTCAATCTATTTAATACCTAGCTTGTTTCGTAAATAATAACGGGTAATTCCGGCGATACTTTTGGCATCGACAATTTCGCCACGTTCTATCATCTGCAAGGCTTCTTCGGGCATAACTCTTAGCAACTCGATGAACTCGTGTTCATCGGCCTGCAAACCGCTTTCCCGCAAATCTTCGGCCAAAAACAAATGCAAGAACTCGGTGCAAATACCTGGTGCGCTAAAAAAGCCCCCCAAATCGGTCATTTTCCCGGCGGCAAATTTGATTTCTTCCTGTAATTCGCGATGAGCGCATTCTAGCGGGTCTTCCCCTTTTTCCAGCGTTCCCGCCGGAAGCTCGATTAAAATTTGCCGGGCAGCTCTGCGCCATTGCTTTATCAAAATTAGTTGGCCGGATGCCTCAACTGGTATCATTACTACCGCGCCGGGATGCACCACTATTTCCCGCTTGTAGCTATGTCCATCCGCCAGCGTAATCTCATCTACTCGCACATCAAATTTGCGCCCTTCGTATATCATTTTGCTTTCGATTTGGGCCTCTTGTTCGGCCTTAGCTTTTTCTTCAATCTCGCTCATCTTTTGTTTTCTGCCTCTTTCTTTTTGCGATGCCTTTTACTACTCTGAGCTTCCGGCGGTAGGGGTAGGCGGTGGCGGGCCGGTTGGCTTTGGCGGCGGAACAAGCGTAGGCGTAAGCGTTGGCTGGCGGGCGCGGGCGGTAGCAGTCAGGGGTGCGATGGTTAGCGTTGGGGTTGCAGGCGGCAGCGTAATCAGCTGGGGCTGCGAACCCGGCCCGGCGATAGGCGCAAAAGTATAATTGGCTCGGCCCGGCTGCACCGGGTTAGAACTAAAATTAGGGGCAGTCGGTGGCGGCGCGGTAACTTGAGGGATACTGCGTTTGGCTTCAACCTCGCTTCGGTAAATTACCACGTCTTCACGCCTGACCCAACCACCTCCCGCCAGTTCAAACCAGTTTTCATTAGGTAATTTGCGTTGCCACGCCACCACCGTAAAAGGGCCAAGTTTTTGAGTAGTAGTCGCCCCCGTCTCTGGCGAAGCTTTAACTTCTGCCCCGCTCGATTTTACTGACCCCCATTCCGTCGTATCTAGCGGCACAAGGGCGGCAGTTGGGCGGGGGGGCGGAGCGGTATTGGTGGCGACGGATAGGGGGGTGGGCAGGGTGGGGCTACTGGTCGGCGGTAAAGGCTGGGTCGGTGGCGCAAGGGTTGGGGCCGCATCACCGCCACAACCCGCCAACAATAGCAGCATAAGCAAACCCGCTCCGCTCCACAGCAACTTTCTCAAACTTCTTTGGCTACAACGTAGCATAATTTGTCCCACCTTTAATTTTAGCTTTTACTTGTAAGAACTGCCTGGTTCATTTTCGCACTTTTTGGGCCATCCGGCAACCCTTTAGGCTATATGTCTTATTCTTTATAGTTCCAAAGACCTAAAAGTGCGGTTTGTCACAAACTGGCTGTAATAACTGTCACTGTTAAAACGGCCTGCATTTGTAATAATACAACAGTAGACAAACGCGAGCTTTTATTTTTTATTTTTTACTTTTATTTTTAAGGCCGGTTAGTAGTGGGTGAGGTGAAATTATGCGGAAAGTCTTGATTATTGACCTTGAGCCAGCCATCGCCGGATTTTTAGCTTCGGTACTCGAAAGCGAACTGGGTTTCGCCCCGGTAGTAGCCTGTAGCGTCGAAACTGCCCTGGAATCGCTCAACAGCTTTGATTATGATTTGATTATTTCGGATGCCCTAAGTTTTCATCCCCAGTTAAATGCTAAAGAAGGTGGAGACCGCTGGCGTTGGCTGGCTTATTTACGCCGTCAGTTGAACGCCACCAACGCTAACACCCCTTTGCTGGCAATGAGTTCTCATTCTCGCCAATATTATGCCGATTACGCTCACTTTGGCTATAGTGGCTATGTTGCCAAGCCATTTCACCTAAACGAATTGATGCAGGAAATTTTGCGAGTTTTGTCAGCCTTTCCTTATATGGGCCAGACCGAAGCTTTTCAATTAAACGGGCTTTCGGCCCGCAAAGCTGCCGCCAGCCTTCCCGCCGATTTTTCGCGCCTTAGCCAGCTTACTGTTTAAGCCCGTATTTTTAGTTATTGACCAGTTCTTCAAGCAAAGTTTTAAGGCGAATAGTCCACTCGTTTTCCTTTAGTAATTTGGTATTGAGGCGCATCTGGTTCGGGGTAATTCGCAAAGTTTCGCCAAATTCTTTCATCAGGCGGCGCACGTCTACGTTAGCCCGCCCTTTGGAACGGGGACGCGGCGGCGGCGGCCCATTTTTGGAAGCCTGGCGGCGCATTTCGGTTTCGAGGGTAGGGGCGGGCCAGCGAATAAAGATTTCGTTTTCCTGCTCGATTATGCTTTCGATACCAGCCCGAATCGCCAAAACTTTAATATCAAGCAAGTACATCAGATTACGGGCCGGTTCGGGTAGCGGGCCAAAACGGTCTTCCAGTTCGCGCACCAATTCGCGGATTTGTCCGGCGGTTTGAAGCGGTGCGGCCAACTTGCGGTACATATCGAGGCGCAAAGCCTGGTCATTGACGTAATCTTCGGGCAGATAAGCCGGAAGGGGCAAAGCCAGATTAACGGTAGGAGCTTCCACCTGCGCCTCGATTGGCCGTTCTTCTGCTCCTTTTTGCTGCTCAACCGCTTCTTCCAGCATCCGAATATATAGTTCGTAACCGACAGAGCCGATTTGCCCGCTTTGCTCCGCCCCCAACAAATTGCCCGCTCCCCGAATTTCAAGGTCTTTCATGGCAATCTTGAAGCCCGCGCCCAATTCCTGAGTTTCCAGCATCGTATCGAGCCGTTTTTTGGCATCATCGGTCATGAGGCTGCCCGGTTTGGATAGAAAATAAGCGTAAGCCCGGCTCGCCCCGCGCCCGACCCGTCCACGCAACTGGTAAAGCTGGGCCAGCCCGTACATTACGGCGTTATCAATAATCAAGGTATTGGCGTTGGGAATATCGAGGCCCGATTCGATAATAGTGGTTGAAATCAGTACGTCAGCTTCCTGTTTGGTGAAAGCCACCATCACTTTTTCCAGCTCGCCTTCTTCCATTTGCCCATGCCCAACGATAACGCGGGCTTCCGGCACAAGCATTTTTAGCTGGTTAGCGACTTGCCCGATAGATTGTACCCGGTTATGCACATAAAAAATTTGCCCGCCCCGCTCAAGCTCCCGTAAAATTACCTCGCGCACCAGCGTATCGTTATAAGCCGTGACATAGGTTTTGACTGGCAAACGCTGTTCGGGCGGGGTTTCGATAATTGACATATCCCTTACGCCGACCAGCGACATTTGCAGAGTACGCGGGATAGGCGTGGCTGAAAGGGTCAGTACGTCTACTTCGTGGCGCATTTGCTTGAGCCGTTCCTTGTGCTTTACCCCGAAGCGTTGTTCTTCGTCTACTACGAGCAGACCCAAATCCTTGAAAACCACGTCTTTTTGCAATAGGCGATGTGTCCCGATAATAATATCTACCCGGCCCTTCCGCAATTTTTCAAGGGTTTCTTCTTGCTGCTTTTTGGTACGGAAGCGCGAAAGCATTTCGATAGTAGTCGGGAACGCCGCCAAACGCTGGGTAAAGGTATTAAAATGCTGCTGGGCCAGAATAGTAGTCGGGACAAGGATTGCCACTTGCTTGCCATCCAAAACCGCCTTGAACGCGGCCCGCAACGCTACCTCGGTCTTGCCATAGCCTACGTCGCCGCAAATAAGCCTGTCCATCGGGCGGGGTTGTTCCATATCGGCTTTGACATCCAGAATAGCCCGCATCTGGTCGGGGGTTTCGGTGAAGGGGAAGGCTTCTTCCATTTCGTGCTGCCAGGTGCTATCGGTGGCGAAAGCGTGACCCTGCTTGACGGCGCGAGTGCTGTAGAGCTGCAAAAGTTCTTTGGCAATATCCTCGACGGCCTGGCGAACTTTGCGCTTGGTACGTACCCATTCGCCGCTACCTAATTTGTTGAGGCTGGGGGTAGCCTGACCGGGGGCGGTATAGGGCAAGACCCGGTCTACCTGTTCAATTGGCACATAGAGCTTATCTTGCTCGGCATATTTCAGGAAAAGATATTCGCGCTCAACTTCACCTTCGCTGGTTTCGGCCTTGAGCCTGACCAGGCCCTGATAGCGGGCGATGCCGTGTTCGATATGCACCACATAATCACCGGGCTTGAGGTCGCGCAAGAAGGCTTCACGCTG
>JBBQGP010000257.1:0-6881 GCA_038323095.1 Chloroflexia bacterium
TTTTTCGATTAAAGTTGCCGTCCAGGGCCTAATAGCCTCACGCATAGCCCCACCCCAAAGCGGCTGAAAAGGGCTGGGATACAAATAAGCCAGCAAATCAGCGGAATAAATCAAATCTTCACGCAGGGGGACAGTATTTGGGTTGCTCAAGGCTTCGTTAAACATCGGAATAGTTAGTGGCAAAGTAAGCAGCAAATATAATCCGGCAATGCACAAGGCGCGAGCATAACAAACCAGCAGCTTGGGCCTTGTAATTATTATATTACGCCATTTTTCATATCCACTTAACAGAGTTATGTAAACTAAATAAAAAATGCTGACAATTGCCAGATATAAAATGTATTGCAATTCCAGGAGCGTACCACAGATTAAAGCCAGCACCGCCAGTAACGCTGGTTTGCGCCATTTTTGGGGAGAATTCAAGGCTTTGAACAGGAAAAGCAGGTAAAACGGGATAAATTCAGAGGAAATCAAATTCAGATGGCCGAGCAAATGGGCGAAATGGTAGCTGCTAAAGCCAAACCCAATCCCGGCGATTAGCGCACCCGGCCAACTACCCCATAAATAGCGGGCTAAACAAAATGCCCCGTAAGCCGAGAAAGTGAGCGAAAAGATAACAATAAAGTTGTATCCGGCTACCGACCCGGCCAAATATTGCATGGGTAGGCTCAAAAAACCGTTCAAGGCGTTCAAGGCGTGCAGATAAAGCCCTGTTCCTTGCGGGTAGAACTGCAAATCGGTCTGAAAAGGATTTTGGCCGTGTTCAACAGCATAGCGCACCCACCACAAATTCCAGACCATTTGCCAGCCGTCGCGACCATCGCCCGGAATAGCTTTGTTCCAGTTCAAGAGCAAGGGCCAGGTAAAGGCGAAAGACAAGGCCAGGTAAAAACCCAGTACCGCCGCTTCCGGCCAAACTCGCGCCCAACTCAGGCCGATTTTCTTCTTTTGTTGGGAGATTTGGTCGGTAATCACGCTATAATTTTAGCAGCATTTCGTATTCACGCCAGCTTTCGCTAAAGTTCAGGCGATGCAGCAAGTGAAAAAGCGGGCTGTTTTCTGGCTCATTCAGAAGGCTAAAACTGGCGGCGGGCGCGGCGACGACGGGTGGGCCGAATTCCGCTACAACATTTTCCAGCAAGCTACCTAAAAGCAAATTTTGAGCTTTTTCAGGCAGGGCTGGCTCAAAACCAATCTGTAAAATAGCGACCTTACGCCGGGAAGCCGCCGGAATATAACACAAAAGCATTACCTCGCCATTTGGAAGCCGTCCAACCTTTGCTTTCGCCCCGCGCTGCCCCAATATCGAAGCAGTTTCGCGCTGCCAGCAAGGGGGAAATTCGCGGTCTTGTTCAGGCAAGCCAAAACGGGCCAAAGCCAGACCTGGCTCTGAATCCTCAACTTCGATTGAGTGACCTTCGGGCAAAGCGGCGCGTACTTGCTCGTAAGCCGCGCCAAAAACCACCGTCTGCCGGGTCACTTCGTAGCCAGTATGAAGATAAAGTTGGTAAGCTTTTTCGTTTGGTATTAATACTTCGAGCAGAAGACTGGTGAGCTTGCTTTGACGGGCCTGAGCAATGCTGGCTTCCATTAGCTTACGGGCTACCCCGCTTCCCCGAAACATTGGGCTAACCCCAAAGCCGCCAATCCAGCCGCGCTGCCCTCTAATACCCAACATACTGCACCCGGCAAACTCCCCCTCCGGCCCGTAAGCCAGCATCGAACGGGCGGTATCAAGCTGGTAAGCGCGGGCATAATCGGCGAAAGTTTCAGCGTTAAAATTCACCGGGTCAAAATAACCGGTAAATCCAACATTAAAAAGCTGGGCCAATTCTCCAATCGAGCGGTTAGCACTCGGCACAAAGCTAAAACTCATATTTTCTCCCCTCTTCAGGTATTTTCTGCTTCCTATTTTACCACCTATTTTCAAATCGGTTTGCTCAAAATGGCTAAAACTGTTAAAATTTGCCAAGTAAACAACTGCTCTTTTTCTGTAAGGAAACTTCCGGCAACAAATAACCGCCCTCAAGCGTTTAAGCTAAACGAGATAAAATCGGAAATTTTGGGCCGAATACTAACCCGGTAGGGGTGCGCTGGATTATTAAACAAATGAAAATTGAGGAAGCCGGTAAAATCGAAGTCGTAAACCAGACAAGCGTAAATCCCGTTGCAACAACTAAAATTAGCCAAAATTATATTCCAACCCGACCTGAGATAATCAGTAAGGCGGGGGGAATTTTGCTTTCGCGCTGGTGCGGCGCAATCGCCCTTTTAACCTTGCTGGTGGTCACGCTGGCTTACCAATTTAGCCCGACGATTTATGTAAAGCTGGGCGGGGGTTATGACCAACCTTTTCTTAATATTGCCGAGCAAGGTTTCAGCTACGCCGTTCGCTTTGATTATGACGACGGGCAAAGTTTGCTGGCTGGTAGCGATAACGAGGCAAGCGGTACAGAAAGTGTCAAGGTCAGCACACCCCAAACCGGGCCGGAAGCCGTTAAAGAGAATTATCGCTGGACACGCACCCGCCCAATTTTGCTGCTGGCAGGCGTAGGCGAAGCGGTTAATTTGAGGCTACGGGCAGCAGCTTCACCCACATTTGCAGCCGGACAAAAAGTCGAAATTTTGCTAAACGGTCAGCCCTACACCAGTTTTAACGTCAAGCCGGGTTTGCCCCAAGAATTCGAGTTTGATTTGGGTAAGGCAACTTACCCGTATCAGGGAGGGAATCTGGCGGTAGAAATGCGGGTTACGCCGCTCGGCCCGGCGGATAATTCGGTTGGCGCACCCAAAAACGGCTTCAAGTTGTACGCTGCCTGGCTTACGCCTAAATCCGGCCCAACTTTGCCCCCAGTCGGTGTAGCTTTAGGCTTGCTGGCGGCAATGCTGGCCTTTTATTTTGGGCTGGCCTATAGCGGGTTGGCGCGTCGCTGGTCATTTGGGGCGGCTGCCCTTCTGGTAATAGCGTCAGGGCTGCTACTGGCCCTCAAGCGCGAAGATTTGACGATTTACACCGGGCGATTGGCCTTGCTAACGCTGGTAGCCGCTATTTCGCTGCCCTTGCTAGATTGGAGTTTGCCGCGTTTGTTCCGACGCTGGCGGTTGCCCCTATCTCAAAAAGTCTGGCAGGGGCTTTTGTTAATGTTTGTGCTTGGGCTACTGCTGCGGGGCGGCGGGGTGCTTTACCCGCAAGCAGTTATAATTGATGCACCGGCTCATTTGCTCGAAATCAACAAAATCACGAGCGGGCAAATTTTGCAGCAATATACCAACCGCGATTTGTCAAAAGTGCCGGGCCAGTGGAATTCGTCGGCGATTATTCCCTATTCGACTATCAGCTATTTTTTGCTTGCGCCCTTCGCCAAACTGCCGATTGACCCCAATATTAGCGTTAATCTAGTAAACGTTTATCTGGACGCGCTGCGAGTTTTTATTATTTTTGGGCTGGCTTTAGCTCTGGGGGTCGGGACACGGGCTGGGCTAGTCGCTGCCGGACTATATTTGCTTTCGCCTTCGAGCTGGCGTTTGAATAGCTGGGGAAACTGGCCGACTACGATTAGCTTTTGGCTGGCGATTTTGTATGTTACGCTTGCGCTAGTGCTTTACCGCGATTTGGGTAAGCGGCGAGTCTGGCTGAGTTTAACCGCCTTGCTAACTTTAACCATGATGATTTATAGCGTAACAGCGGTTTTTATCGGAATGTTGCTATACAGCTGGGCTTTTGGTTTGTTCTTTGTAATTGGGCGAGGCGATAAACTGGCCCGCCAAAACGGGCGACGCATTTTCTTTTCGACTACTTTCGCCGCTATCGGGGCAGTGGTTTTGTACTACTGGCAGTTTTTGCCGGATATTAGCACTACCCTAACCAGCTTTGACCAATCCATGAGCAGTGGCGCAGGGCTAGGTGGCTTGGGCAATCGTGGCTTCGCCGATTATATGTGGTTATATACTGACCACGTTTTTAACCTTTACGGGGCGGGTGCGCTCTTAGCTTTGGCTCTGGCAGTTTATGGCTGGTCGTTGTTTGCTTCGGCGGCTTTGCGCTGGCGGGAGGCTGGCCTGACTTTAGATGAGCCGGAAGCTGAACTTAGAAGCGGGCGTAATTTGTGGCTGGTGGGCAGTTGGTTCGCCTTGTTTGTACTTTTCGGGGTAGCTCAATGGAAAGTGGATATGGTAGACAAGCAAGTTTGGTTTACCCTGCCGCTTATCGTGTGTTTGGCCGGAGTTGCCTTTGTCTATTTATGGGACAAGCTCAAGACACCAACTTTACTCTATGGCGGACGGTTGCTAGTGCTGGCTCTGACAGGCTGGCTAACCTATTCCAGCATAACGCTCTGGATTTACCGAATATTTTTCAAAAGACATTAGGGGAAAAATGGTAGTTGTAGATAAACTAAAAGATTCATTGGACAATCCGTTTTTGTTCAATTTGGTGCAATTTGCGATTAGCGGGACGCAAAACAAAACGCGGCGGTTAATCCGGGAAGGCTTGCGGCTAAAGCCAGGAGAAGCTTTGCTGGATGTGTGTTGCGGGACGGGCGAATTTGCCGATGTCGCGCTTGGGCCATATTTGGGGATAGATATTAATCCGCAATATATCGAATACGCCGGGCGCAAGTTTGGGGCGGGCAACAGACATCCCGAACGCGAATTTTTGGCCGAAGATATTAGCGGCATCCCGTTCGAGCGACGCGATTTACGCTTTCCTAAAGCCATGATGATTAATAGTATGCACCACTTGAATAATGAGCAAAATAATACTATTTTGGCGGCAATAGCGCGAGTTACCAGCGAACGTTTTGTAATTGTGGATATGAACCCCACTCCTGCCAACCCCATCAGCAAGTTTTTGGCAGACCAGGACCGGGGTCAATATTTACGCCCTCTGACGGAGCAAGTGGCGTTGGCTGAAAAGTATTTCAAAATAGAAAAAGCCTATATTTATTATTCCGGGCTGTGCGGTCAAACCATTATTGTATGTCAAGCAAAGTATTGATAGTTGTTTTGGACTGGCCCGATAGCTGGTAGAACCAGTCGCTAAAAATTTGTAATCGTCAATCGAAAAGGGAGTTGCAGTCTTTGAGCGAAGTTGTTGAAATAAGTATAGTAATTGCCTGTTATAACGAGCAGCCGGTCTTAAGAAAAAGCGTGGCGGAAGTTATCGAGGTAATGAACATTACCCGCTACCAAAATAGCTACGAATTGATTTTCGTGGATGATGTCAGCAAAGATAATACTGTCGAAATTATTCAGGAGCTAATGGCGACCTACCCCCAGGTGAAAATGAATTTAATTCGCCATAGCAAAAATACCGGGCGCGGGCGGACTGTTACCGATGGTATTCACGCTGCCACAGGCCGGATTGTGGGCTTTCTGGACATTGATTTGGAAACTCCGGCTCGTTATATCGTTTCTGCCGCGCTGGAAATCGAGCGCGGGGCAGACGTGGCAACCGCTCAAAGAGTTTACAAATTTTTGTGGCGCACTTTCTACCGCCAAATTTTGAGCGTGGGTTATCACGCCCTGGAAGCAAAGGCGTTGCGTTTACCGCTCAAGGATACCGAAGTAGGCTTCAAGTTCTTTAACCGGGAACGCATTTTGCCGATTTTGGACGATTGCGAAGACCCCGGCTGGTTTTGGGATACCGAAATTATGGCTCGCAGCTTTTTCGCCGGGTTAAAAATTGTCGAAATTCCCACTTTATTTATCAAACGCTACGACAAAAAATCCAGCGTCCGAATTTTTCACGATAGCCTCGATTATTTCCAGAAACTGGCCCGTTTCAGACGCGAGGCCCATCGCCTTGAGGCTGTTTACCGTAATCGCCGCTTGTCCCAAATTAGCATTACCACCCCCAGCGCGGACGGTTCGTTTCCGGCGGAATGCTCCACTTTTTCCGAAAACTTAATTTAGCTCTTATTCTGTACGATATTGCTCCGCCAATAGAGGTTTGGGAAAAGTCAATGGGCAGAGCCACATCCTACAAAATACCTTTATCTCCTGTTGGATGTTGCTCTGCCAATAGAGGTTTGCCGAAAATCTACTAACGGAGCAGTATCCTACAAAACATCAACTCATTCCTCAAATTTTTCTCCTGAAAATCTTTATACAAAATTGTTATGCTATCTTTATTTATTATGGTTGACTTGGAATGTTTGGTTTGGTACGATAGTTGTGTTGAACCAAAGTATTCGGTCAAACCCTATAATACGGTTCAACAGGAACTCATGCTACCTTTAATATAGTGGAATATACGAGAATACCAGATGAGTGACGACGAGCGGAGCAAGCTCACCGACGCAATTTATAATTCGCAAAAGCAAATGTTTGAAAGGTTGTCCCAAGAAGAACCTGATTGGATGACTGCCGATTTGACGATGCCGCAATTCAAAATTTTGCATTTGCTTTACGGACACGGGGCGATGCGAATGAGTGCCTTGGCAAAGGTGCTGGGCAAAAATATTTCAACTGCTACCGGGATTGTAGACAATCTGGTCGAAGCGCGGTTTATCCAAAGGCAGGAAGACCCGGAAGACCGACGGGCAGTAGTAGTAGGCTTGACCGAAAAAGGTTCAAGTCTATGCGAATCATTTGAGCAGCAGGGCTGGCACACTTTACGCCGCTTGCTGGCAAGAATGAATAATGAAGAATTGCAAATAGTGTTACAAAGCTTCGAGTTGTTTGGCCGGGCGGCCAAAGCCGAAGCCGAGTCAAGTAGTAAACAAGGTTTGGAGGCCAGAATTGACCGCATTAACTAACTGGGTACTCAAACGCAAGGCGGCAACAGTGCTAATTTCACTGTTAATTATCTTGTTTGGGGCTTTTTCACTCACCCAGCTAAAGAGTGAACTTCTTCCTAACATAGATTTTCCCTATCTCAC
>JBBQGP010000258.1:0-6834 GCA_038323095.1 Chloroflexia bacterium
GCAAGACCTGGCCGGACAAATTGGCGCGGCGGTAGGGGCTTCTCGTGCCGTCGTAGATGCTGGCTGGGTGCCTTACAGCTTCCAGGTCGGGCAAACTGGTAAAACGGTTAAGCCGAACGTCTACATTGCCTGCGGGATTAGTGGCGCGATTCAGCACACGGTGGGTATGAAAGGCGCGAAGTATATTGTCGCGATTAATACCGATGCCGATGCTCCTATCTTCAAATTTGCTGATTTCGGAGTAGTAGGCGACGCGCTCAAAATCGTTCCGGCTCTGACCGAAGAAATCAAAAAGCGCAAAGGGTAAGAATAGTTGTTGGTTGTTAGTTGTTAGTTGCTAGAAAAGTTGCGAGTTGCAAGTTAATTCTGTGGGATATTACTCTGCCAACAGAGGTTTGATGAAAATCTATTGACAGAGCAATATCCTACTAGACACGCTCTAACAACTAATAACTAACAACTAACAACTCTAAAGAAACAGGTGTGGCAATGTGGGAGTATTTTCACGCATTTTTACCGGGGAAAGTTCAAACGCCACGTGGCCTTGCCGGGTTTGATGCCTCGGTAGGGGCTGGGCCGAACGGGTTGGCGGCGGAACACATGGCTTACACCAATCAGCTTGGGCAGCAGGGCTGGGAACTGGTTTCTTTTACCCCGGTCAGTTTGATAGATGGCATTACAGTTGGTCTTTATCTGATTTTCAAAAGAAAAAAATAACTATTTATCCAGCGTCAATGTAGGAGGGATTTCCAATCCCGATTTTACCTAAACCCGTCTTTATTGGGATTAGAAATCCCTCCTACACCTGAACAGTTACGAAAATAAACAATAAACAATGATTGGTAATTAGTAATTTGCAAAAAGAATTGCAGGAAAAAGAACTAATTATTGATTATTGACTATTACTTCCTAGTAAGGCACAAAACAATATGGGAGAGAATGTAGCCCCGAATAATAACCCGATAGGGATTTTATTATTTTTGCTTCTGGTAGCTGGTGTGGGTTTTTTGCTGTACCGTCGCTTGCTGCCTTTGGTGCAATTGATAAGTAAAGGTAAACCCGAAAACCGCTTCGACCAACCGGGCAAGCGCGTTGGTTTTGTGCTGACGGGCTGGCTTTTCCAGAAAAAATTATTCCGGCGGCTCGTTCCCGGCTTAATACACGCTTTCCTGTTTTGGGGATTTTTAATTGTAAATATTGGGGTAGTTTACTCTATTTTTTATGGTATGTTCCCGGTGCATCTGCCTTTCTTCGCCTGGCAACCCACTGCGATTGTAGTAGATACCTTTTTGGTGATTATTTTGCTGACGCTAGTTTATTTCGGCATCCGGCGCGGCTTCACCAAACCCTATTACCTGACCATCACCAAAGATGGTTGGCTGACCATTATGTTTATATCGCTTAGTGTAATTACTGAGCTTTTAATCGAAGCTTTTGCTTGGCGGGCCGCCCCTTCGGTTCAAACTGGCTATCCGCCGGTAGGTCGTCGTTTGGGCGAATTGCTTATTCCCAGTGCTGCTGGTTGGCCGACCCCTGGCGAGCCGCCCCAATCAGTCCGCGAACTAGCCTTGACGCTTTGGGGCGTGGCTTACTGGACAAAAATAATTGTGGTCGCCCTGTTTGTGCTTTATATACCATCTTCAAAGCACTTTCACGTTTTCACCAGTATCTTTAATACCTATTTCCAGACCACCAAGCCAAAAGGGGCTTTGCCCAAAATCGAAAATATCGAGGATATTGAGCATTACGGCGCAAACAAAGTCGAGGATTTTACCTGGAAGGATTTGCTGGATACGGCGGTTTGTACCGAATGTGGACGCTGTACCAACGTTTGTCCGGCTAACCAGACCGGCAAGCCGCTCGACCCCAAGAAAATTATTATTGATTTGAAGCGGACGCTTTACGCCGAAAGTCATATTACGCTGGCCGGGAAGGTCGAAGAAGGTAACTTGCTCAAGAATATGTTCGCGGCGGGCGGCACCAAAGCTTTGGTGCTAAACGATGGCGCGGGCGCGGTGGATAGTGGCGGCGCGGCGGCGGATGGTGGCGAAACCGCCCAAACCGACGAAAATCCGATGGCTTTGCCGCCTTTGGTTGGCGGGATGATTACCCAGTCGGAACTATGGTCGTGTACCACCTGCCGGGCCTGTATGACTGAATGTCCAGTTTTCATTGAGCATGTGCCAAAGATTATAGATATGCGCCGCTATCTGGTGCTGGAAGAAAGCGAATTTCCGCCTGAAGTTACGCCCCTTTTTAACAATCTGGAGCGCAACGGCAATCCCTGGCAGCAACGCAACGACGAGCGCGGCGATTGGGTTAGTAACTTGCCCTTCGACGTGAAAGTTTTGGCCGAAGCGGACGAAGGTCAAGAAATTGATGTGCTGTTCTGGACGGGCTGTATGGCTGCTTTTGATGCCCGCAACAAGAAAATCGCTCAAAGATTGGCGACTATTCTGGAAGAAGCAGGGTTAAACTGGGGTATTCTTGGGCCAGAAGAAACCTGTACCGGCGACCCGGCCCGACGTATTGGCAATGAATATCTTTACCAAATGTTAGCCGCCCAGAATATTGAAGTTTTGAACGGTTACAAAGAAAGCGTCAAGCTGAAAAAGATAGTGACGGCTTGCCCGCACTGCTTTAACACTATCAAAAATGAGTACCCCCAGTTTGGCGGTCATTTTGAGGTAGTGCATCATACCCAGCTTATCGCTCAATTGGTCGAAGAAGGCAAAATTCAGGTTGCGCCAGATGTGGACGTGAAGAAAATCACTTATCACGACCCCTGCTACCTGGGACGTTATAACGACATTTACGACGCGCCCCGCTTTGTGCTGAACACGCTCGGTAACGGCCTAAAGAAAATCGAGTCTTTGGGCGCGGCAGCGAGTGCCGATGCCGACAGTGAACCCCAGAAAATCGAGTTTGTCGAAATGCCGCGCAATCGTTCCAAAAGCTTCTGTTGTGGCGGTGGCGGTGGTCGCGCCTGGATGGAAGAAAACATTGGCAAGCGTGTCAACCAAACCCGCGTACAGGAGGCCGCCGATACAGGCGCGGAAGTGGTCGCGGCAAGCTGCCCCTTCTGTATTACAATGTTTGAGGATGGTATCAAAGGTCGCGGCCTGGAGGATAAGATCAAGGTGCTGGATGTTACCGAACTAATCCAGATTCAGCCCCGCCAGAAAGTTGCTCCGGCAACTCCCGCCGAGCAATAAGTAATAAGTAACAAGTGTCAAGTATCAAGGTGGAGCTTCGAGGGCGAGGCTCTACTTTTTAATTAAGGTGCTTTTGAAGTTTCAACCCCCGCCATACTTGATACTTGATACTTGTTACTTGTTACTTTTTCTTGCTTGCTTTGGTGACGGCAGCGAAATCTTCTTTGGCGAGGCCCTGCAATTTGGCTCGCTGGAAAGTTTCGCGGGCGGCGGCGATAATGGGCATGGGCAAATCAAAGTCGTTGGCGGCAATTAAGGCTTGGGTCAAATCTTTGTGCATCAGTTCGAGGGCGAATTCGGTACTCCAATCCTCGTTTAAAACTTTGGCTTTTTTAAGGCCCATCACCCGCGTGACTGTGCCAACCAGAGCTTCAAGGGCAACTTCCCGGTTAATTCCCGCTTCTTCGACCATCGCCAGGCTTTCGCCCAAAGTCGCCAGCATTGCCCCGGCTAACTGGTTATTAGCCAGCTTGAAATAGGCACTTGACCCATTTGGGCCAAAATGGGTAATGCTTTGGCCCATTGCTTCCAAAACATCGCGCTGGGCTTCCAAAACTTCGGCTGGGCCACCAACCAAAAAGTTTAACTGTCCTCCGGCGGCTGCGCCTTTACTGCCTGTGACGGGCGCATCCAGATATTGAAACTTTTTAGCTTTGGCTATTTCGACCATTTCTCGAACCAAACCGGGCGTAACGGTGCTGCACTCAATAAAAGTTGTGCCGGGTTCTGCCCCATTAAAAGCTCCCTGCGGCCCGCTCAAAAGTTCGCGGACGGCGGCATCGTCGCGCACCATCGAAATGACGACTTCGGAACGGGCGGCCAATTCCGCCGGAGTCGCGGCTACTTCTGCGCCCATTTCGGCTAGTGGCTCACATTTATCGCTACTGCGATTCCAGACTGTAACCTGATAGCCTTTTTTAATAAGATTAGCGGCCATTCCCGACCCCATAATACCTAATCCGGCAAAACCAATTCGTTTCATTTTTGTTTCTCCTTGTCCTTTTTAAACCTTTTTGTTTCCTGGCCTTACATATTGAGCATAAAAAGACCCACGCGAAAGGCGTGAGTCCCTATCAAACTTCTTTGATTTTTCTGGTTCAAGGGCGTAAAGCTTCTGCTCCCAGTTTTTGCCTGATATAACTGTCCAACACCTCGACTACGTGATTGATAACGTTAGTATCATACGTCCAGAAGCCTTCAAAGCTACGGTAAACCAGCTTATCGGGCGCACCTATGGGGCGAGTTGGACTCGGCACTTCGCGGCTAACCAGAGCCATTGAAACAAACTGCGGATTATGCAAAACTACGAACCAATTATGGGCCAAATATGCCCGGCCTTCAATCATCGGTTGTTCCAGCTCAACTTCGATTAAATTTGGGTCTTTCCATAGCGGCATATCGGGAATACCGAAAATATAAAGCGGGTTTTTGGTTTCAAGTAGTTTTTCGTAGCGATTTTGTTGAGCTTTAACCCTGGAAAATTTTTGGAAGGCACTGTAAAAGCGAAAAGAGCCGCCCAAAGAAGTAGCCTGGTCTTCGATTACGTGGCTGATAGCCTTCATTCCCAGTACCGAAGTAGTAAAAAACACATTGGCATCTTTAAGTGTACTAAGGTCTGACTGCCACTCAACCTGATTTGTAGTGGGATGGCTGGCATTAAAAACGTCAATTATTTGATTCAATTGTTCTGCGTGATTTATCGCCATTTACTTTCCCTGCCCTGTTTCTTTTCTTACATTTACTGGTTAAATTATACTACTAGCTTTGTTAGCTTTGCAACTGGGAAGGCTTTAATACAGACAGGTAAATATAATCAAAATCAAACCACATTTACCGTAATTACAGAGGAAAAGCGTTAGTTTGACTTTACATTCATTACAACCAATCTGAAAAAGTTCTTGACTTTGTGGCACTTTTTAGGTAGAATAAAGATACTTTATTAGAACAAATCTTCCGAAAAAAATTCGGTCTTTATAAATTTACCTGGCTTTTTTTGCGCCGTTTGCAAGTTCAAGAGCCAGCGACAGCACAAAAGAGAGAACAAAAAATGGCAAAAGGATCATCCACTCGTAACGCTAACGGCGTAGAAAAAGATGAAAAAGTATTAGCAGATGTAAAAGGTGGCAAAGATAGCGTAGGCCGCGAACGTGAAAAAGCGGTTGAATCGGCCATGTCCCAAATCGAGCGGTCTTTTGGTAAGGGCGCGATTATGCGGATGAACGATGCTAATGCCAGAATGACGATAGAAGCTATTCCTACCGGCGCGATTTCGCTTGACCTTGCGCTTGGCGTGGGTGGTGTGCCGCGTGGTCGTATTATCGAAATCTACGGCCCTGAATCTTCGGGTAAAACTACTTTGGCCCAGCACATTATTGCCGAAGCTCAGAAAATGGGCGGGATGGCCGCTTATATTGACGTAGAACACGCCGTAGACCCAGGCTATGCCGAACGTTGCGGGGTGGATATGAACAATATTCTGATTTCGCAGCCGGATACGGGCGAACAGGCTCTCGAAATTGCCGAAACGCTGGTGCGAAGTGGCGCGATTGACGTAATCGTGATTGATAGCGTGGCGGCCCTTGTTCCTCGTGCCGAAATTGAGGGCGATATGGGTGATTCGCATATGGGTTTGCAAGCCCGTTTGATGAGTCAGGCTCTCCGCAAATTGGCGGGCGCAGTCAGCAAAAGTAACACTGTCTTGATTTTCATTAACCAGCTTCGTATGAAAATCGGCGTGATGTTTGGCAATCCTGAAACTACTACCGGCGGTAACGCTCTAAAGTTTTATGCTTCGGTGCGTATGGACATTCGCAAAGTTGAAGCGATTAAAAGCGGTCAGGACGAAATTGGCAATCACGTGCGGGTTAAAGTTATCAAGAATAAAGTTGCTCCGCCCTTCCGCAAAGCTGAATTTGATATTATGTTTGGTAGCGGCATCAGCAAGGAAGGCGATTTGATTGATGTTGGCGTACAATTAGGCTTACTCCGCAAGAGTGGCGCGTTTTTTTACCTGAATGACCAGCGTTTGGGTCAGGGTCGGGAAAACGCCAAAGAATATTTGCGGGCTAACCCGGATGTAGCCGAAGAAATCGAAGCGTCTATTCGCGCCCAGAACCTCGCCGCTAAAGCTCTCCCGGCAGGTGAAGGCCCGGTTTCGACGATTGAGCCTGAACCAGACGAGGTAGCCGATGATGAGCTTACTTTGGATGACGATTTCTAAATCGTAGGGTTCGCAGGGGACGCAAAGAAGTTTTGAGCTTTGGGTTTTAAGTTTTGGCTGAAATAAGTTTTCAGATAACTTAAAGCTGAGATTTAGCTATTCAAAACTAAACTTCTTTTGCGTCCTCTCCTGTTTTAAAGTTGTTATCGTCTTAGCGTCTAATCGCCCTGAGATGAATTTCGGGCTAAGATAGCGTAAGTTGGTTGGAACCAACTGAGAATTTATCTCAAGCGAGGTTGGACAGAAGTCAACTGGCGGAGCAGCATCCTACAGAGGATTGGGACATTTTGTAGGATGTGGCTCTGCCCATTGATTTTGACCAAACCTCAACTGGCGGGGCAGTATCTTACAGGGGAAGCGGTGTTGCTTGTAGGATGTGGCTCTGCCCATTGATTTTGA
>JBBQGP010000259.1:0-6782 GCA_038323095.1 Chloroflexia bacterium
TTTTGCCCTTTAGTGAAATAATAATTATCAGGAGTAGATAAAATGCCATACGCCCCTCTAGGTGATTTACAGATGTATTACGAGTTTTATGGGCCAGAAGATGCCGAGCCTTTGCTTTTGCTTAACGGCGCGTTCGGCGTAATCGCCCCGGATAGCGATTGGGGCAAAGTTTTGCCAAAGCTGGCCGAAGAATACCGGGTGATTGCTTTTGAACATCGCGGGCATGGTCGCACCAACAATCCTTCCGGCGAGTTCAAAGGCTATGACCAGTTGGCCGAAGATGCAATTGGCTTGCTGGATTATCTGGGTTACAAAAAAACGCATATGGTCGGGTTCAGCGATGGTGCAATAACTTTGCTTGAGTTGTCCACACGTTATCCACAGTATGTGGACATATTGGTGCTAATCGGAGCGAACTATTATAACGACCAGCAGTGTATGGACGCTATGAAAAAGTTGACTGTCAGTTTTATTGAGGAAAATTACCCTGACTGGGCGGCCACGCTGGAAAAGCACCATCCGCAGGGCGAAGGTTATTGGAAGAAACTTGCCACCCAACTTTACGCGATGTGGATGACCGACAAGCCCAATTTTACCCCCGAAGAAATGAGCGTAATCAAGTTGCCAACGCTGGTGATGGCCGGACAGCACGACGGCTTTGCCAACCGCAACCAAACCCTCGGTATTCAGGATGCGATTGCCGGTAGTGAATTGTGTATCGTGCCAGGAGCAGCCCACGCTGTTTTAAGCCAGCGTCCCGAAATCTGCGGGCTAATCATCCTCGATTATATGCGCCGCCAGCGCAAGAAACGTGGCAAGAAGTAGCTGCTGATTTTTGTTTCTGACAATTTTTGGACTACGAAAACGGTAGTTTATTTTTGAAGGCGCGACGAAGCGTTTTCACTTTCTTCAATTTCGTTAATTTCATTAAAGGCCGACTCTAAAGCTGGTATAAACCGTTCCTGATATTCCTCCAAAGAATTTGCTAAACCTTCGGCTTTGACTTTAACTTCTTTAGCTTCTACCAATGAAAGCGTGAATACCCGGCGAAGCATACGAATAAGCATGATAGGGTCTTTACCATCAATTCTAGTCTCAAGATAAATCTTTGAGGCATCCAACCCTCTATCGCGCATTTTCTCGTATTTACTAAAATCGTCCTGCACATCAAACAAATTCAAAGCACTCTTACCAGAATTTGTTAAAGCCATTTTAATACCTAACCCGTTCGTTACCAAAGCGACGGGTGATTTTTTGCTCGTCGAGGTATTCGAGAAAAGCTTGAATCGGTTTGCGACTGGCGTTAAATTTGTCGCGAATTTCCGCCAGAGTAATATTTTCCTGTTGTTCGAGTAGAGCCAAAACCCCTTTTAGCATATTGTCGTAAGCTTCGGCCAAAAAATAGGTTGATTCATTAATTTTCTTGAGCTGGCCGCTTTCGACTAGGGCCGCGATAATATTTGGGTCTGTGCCAAGTTCGGAAATAGCGGGTGGGGTGTAAAGTTCCTTGCGAAAAGCCGCCAGCAAAGCCTCAGCTTGTTTTTGCTGGGCCGGGTTAAATTTTACTTCAAAATCGGGCAAACTTAAAAGTGTACCACCGCTCCGGCCCTCGCGCTCCTGCAAAACTCCTTCCCGCAACAGACGATTTACCAGCAAATTATAAGTTTTAGGGCTAGGTATTGCCAAACGGCTTTTTAGTTCTTCGCGGGGCATCCCCGCTTTGAGCGGGAACTGGCTGTGAAATTGCTTCAGCAAAATTGTGGCTTTATCTTTCAGCTTTTGCCACGCCCCCAACCCGATAATAAATTGATTGGGAGCAAGCTCGCCGCCTTCGCCCGCCCGGTAAAGGGCTTCGCGTTCGAGGCTGTCCTCGGCCAATATTAACGTGCTGCCTTCCTTGAGCAAATCACGGGCGGCGGTTTGCACTTCCTTGATGGGCAAATCAATTTCTTCGGCCAAAGCTTTCAAATCGCGGGGCAAGCCATCGCTCCGGTTCAAATGCTGTAGCAAAATCTCAGCGGGTGTTCCCTGCTCCAAAGTTTGCAAACTGCTAATGACTTCTTCCTGAAAGCGTTTATGACGGCGCGGGCGAGTATCAATAATTATCCCGCCACCGACGGTTTGGCTAGGCGAAGGCAAGCGCAAAATAAATTTGTCACCTTTAGCGATGGCTAACGGCTCGTTCAGGCGCAATTGCAAAAGGCCACTTTCGCCCGGCTTGATACGGTCTTTGTCCAGAATAGTAATGCCCGCCCCGGTTTCCGCCGCCCCGCTAAAGAAATCGTAGCGGTCATTTTGCTCAATTTCGACGGGGGCATCGGCCAATAAATTCAGGCGTACATCTATACGGTCAGTCGCTTCCAGCCAATTCGAGGTGGTTACAACCATACCACGCTGTAAATCGCCGACTTCCAGCCCAACCAGATTTACCGCTACCCGATTACCGGGCGGGGCAACCTCAACTTTTTTGCTGTGCATTTGCAGACCGCGCACCCGGCTTTTGAGGCCACCCGGCTCGATTTCCACTTCTTGCCCAACCGCCAGCCGCCCTTCGATTAGCGTTCCCGTTACAACCGTCCCAAAGCCAGTAATCGTAAATACCCGGTCAATCGGCAAACGCGGCTTGCCCAAATCTTCGCGGGGTGCGGCTTTGGAAAGCGTTTCGTCCAGCGTTTTGAGTAATTCGGGTAAACCTTCGCCGGTTCGGGCTGAAACCGCCACGATTGGCGCATCTTTCAGGCCAGATTTGCTCATGCGTTCCTTGACTTCTTCCTTCATTAATTCGAGCCATTCTTCGTCTACCATATCGCGCTTGGTCAAAACTACTACACCCCGGTTAATCTGCAACAAATCCAGAATGGCTAAGTGTTCCTCGGTCTGGGGCATAATCCCCTCGTCGGCGGCCACAATCAGCATTGCCGCGTCAAAGCCACCCACTCCCGCCAGCATATTCTTGATAAAGCGTTCGTGACCCGGCACGTCAATAATGCTGATGTCTTTGCCGCCAGGCAGTTTCAGACGGGCAAAGCCCAAATCTATGGTCATTTCCCGCCGCTTTTCTTCTTCCAGACGGTCAGGGTCTATGCCGGTCAGGGCTTTAACTAAAGTGCTTTTGCCATGGTCAACATGTCCGGCAGTACCGATTACATACATAAAAATTCCTCAGTCTAAATAGCAGTTTTTAAAATTAGCAGTAATATTATCTGTCAAATATAGGCCAGCCTAAGCACTCTGTCAATTTACTGCTTTCAGGTACAATTTCTAGGGAACAAATATTGCATTAGTTTCATATAGGATTAGTAAATTATTAATAATTATTTTAATACACTGTGGAAACTATTAGTAGAAAAGGTGGGTAGAGCAATGGCTAAGTTAATAATGGTTTTTAACGATACTCAGGAAATTTTGCTGTTGTTTGAAGCCATTCTGACTGAGGAAGATTATGAAGTAAAGCTAAATTCATATAATAATTTGGAGTTGGAATTAATCAAAGAATTAAAGCCTGATTTGGTTATAAGCGATATTCCACCAGTAAGTGGCAAAGAAAAACAAGGCTGGCAACTGGCTCAAATGCTAAGAATGACCCGCGAAACTGAAAATATTCCAATGGTTTTATGTACTACAGATGTAAAATTAGCGGAAGAAAGCGAAGGTCATTTAGCCGCCAAAGGGATGACAGTAGTAACCAAACCTTTTAATATTGCTGATTTGATTAAGGCGGTGGAAGCTTTAATCGGTAAAGCCAACGCGCCTGAGCTTGGCCCGTTACATCCTCTTTCTAAAATTGGCAAAGAAACTGGCAACCAAACGACTTTACTAACAAAAGAATAGCCAGGATGATTGACAGTTAGCAAAAATTGGCTGATAATATTATTGTTAAGACTTAGATTACTCTTTCGTTATAATAACAATCAAGACTGAAACTCTTATCAACCAAGGATTTGCTATGTCTGAAAACTTTGAACTAATGAACCCAAATGAAACGCTGGATGGCGGCGAAACGGGTTGCGGTGAGCTTTTGATGGAAATCAAGCTGAAAATGCGCCGCGTCCCGCCAACGGGTATCTTGCAGGTAATTACAGTTGACCCCGGTGCGCCCGAAGATTTGCCCGCCTGGTGTCGCCTTACGGGTAACACCTTGCTAGGCACACACGCCCTTGATTCGCGCCGCACCGCTTATTTTATCAGGAAAGAGAGAGAATAAAATGGCCGGAAAATTTTTGGTGAGTCTGACTCACGCGAAAGATAATACCGATAAAGCAACGGTTGGTTTTGTGGTTGCTAACGCGGCTCTGGCAAGTGGCCTCGAAACGGTGATTTTCCTTAGCATCGAAGCCGTAAATCTATCGGTAGAAGGTTACGCCGATGACATTGCCGAAGCGGGCTTCAAGCCCCTCAAGGAATTGATGAATATGTTTGCCGAAGGCGGTGGCAAGCTCTGGGTCTGTAGCCCCTGCTTCAAAAAGCGCAGCCTCCCCGAAGATAGCCTTGTCAGCAACGCTACGATTGTCGGCGGCGCGAAAATGGTCGAATTCATCACTCAAGGTGCAGGAACAGTCAGCTATTAAGTAACAAGTATCAAGTATCAAGTATCAAGTTATTGGTGGTTTATAAAATAACTGGTGAATTTGTTTATTATATGCTGTTCTGATTATTTGGCAGACCTCTGATTCTCACTCAATCCACCTGACTACCCTTACACACTTGATACTTGATACTTGTTACTTGTTACTTAGTTTCGGAGGTTTTATGGGGAAGGAAGCGTTACGGCAACACGCGGTAGCTGACGATAGCCAGAGAATTGCGCCGCCCGAAATGACAGCGGATGGAGTTTGTGACGGCGGCGATTTGGATTGCGGTAGCGGCTTGCTGCTGATTATCCGGGCGGCCATGAACAAGCTCGAAGATGGCAAAATCCTGGAAATTCGCAGCACTGATATTGGCGTAAAGGAAGATTTGCCCGCCTGGTGTCGTATGACCGAAAACGAATATCTGGGCCGACGCAAGGGCGAGGGGCATTATCAATATCTGGTACGGCGCGGGATGCTGGCCCAAGTCGCCACGCCGGATTGGGGCATCAAAATCGAGCCGCGCGAGAAAAGCGGGCTGGATATGCGCGATTGGTTCAAAGGGCGGCTGGGCGAAGTGCCGGAAGAAGCACCGCGCAATAGTGGTTTTGTGCCGCGTGGGGCAGTTCCCGAAAAGGGTGTGCCGAACTTTGGCTTTAGCCTTAACCGTAAGAACGATATTTGGGCCGATGATATTGCCGAACTTTACCAGCACGCTACTGCTAATCAATGGGATGCCAGCCGTGATATTCCCTGGGACGCGCTAAAACCTTTGCCGCAGGAAATGGAGCGGGCGATTTGCCAGATTATGACTTTTTTGGCCGAAAACGAATACTCGGCTCTGTACGTCCCGGCCATGTTCATAGGCAAAATTAACCCGCAATTCGCCGAAGTGGTGCTGTTTCTTTCAACCCTGATGAACGATGAAGCCCGCCATATCGAGGTTTTTACCAAAAGAGCAATAGCCAACGGCGGCGGCTTGCAATATGGCGCGGCGGCTACCGAAGCCTCCCTGCAAACCTTAATCCAGCAAGAAGATTATCCGAGTGCGTCGTTTTTGCTGCACGTGCTGGGAGAAGGTACTTTTATAGATTTGCTGCAATTTATCGAGAAGTACGCGCCAGACGAATGTACCCGCGAGGTAGTGCGCCGCACTCGAATTGACGAAACCCGCCATGTGAAATACGGCATGTCCAATATTCGCTGGTGTATCCAGCGTGAGCCGGGTTTGCAGGAAGATTTGCTCAAGGCGGTGGAAAAACGGGCCGCCGTACTGGATGCCGCCACCGGGGTTAATCCGATGGTGCAAGAAGCTCTGGCGATTATGGCCGGAGGCGGGGTAGACCCCGCACAAATGGCGTTAGGGGTAGAGCGGGGTCGCCAGCTTTACGAGACCATGCACCGCAATCGAATGCGCCGCCTGATACTAGCCGGATTTGATGATACCGCCGCCCGCCACATGAGCGAACTCCACACCCCCAATTTTATGTAAGAATTAGGTTTTGGTGCATTGCAAGCGGTTGCCGTTACCTGTAGCCTTGATACCCTGCCCTTTCAGGTTTATCAGCTTGACCGCTTGCACCGAATCAATTTTCCCGATTTTTTTAGTGAAATAATAAAGTTGCCAACTTAGCCAGGACATCCTCAACTACCTCTGGGGGAAGTTCGTCAATGTATTCTGCTTTCCGGGGTTTCCAGTTCTACCTACCAAATTTCTTTGCCAACAGCCTGACCTGTATCTACTTCGTCGTGCATATTTTTTGGGGTCATTCCTGCCAATAATTCCTCCAAAGTATAGACCGGGCCTTGTACTGCCTCAATAACCAATTTGCCATCCACTATTCGTTCCCTAATCCTGGTATTCTGATCCCAGTTCAATTCTTCCATAATATATTTAGGGATACGAACAGCAAGACTGTTACCCCATTTCTGAAGGCGATTTTGCATAGCTTTCAACCTTTACTTTAATTATCAATATCTACTCTTTAGACACAATGTTATTATAAAATCATGATAAAATATTATCAATACGTTAGTTGAAGTTATTTTAGGTATTATAATTGTTATTCCATTCTATATGAATGCTTTGAAGAGAATAAAACAGGAAAAATTGCTGGAACAGGAGAACCAATCGCACCTGTAGAAATCAAAAAGGCCCAGAAGGATAACCTTCGAGCCTTTTGAATACGAAACCTGTTCTTACTTATCGCGGGT
>JBBQGP010000260.1:0-6717 GCA_038323095.1 Chloroflexia bacterium
AGAAATTAAAGAAAACGGGCGACTAAAAATCGAAATGAAAGACGAAAAAGGGGTACGCGAGGCGGGACAGTTTGTTCCCCGATTGGTAACAGATTTAGGTTTAGTTTTGCTCGAATTCAAGGCCGCTATCCCGAATTTGGAAGATATATTTATGAAACTGGTAGCCACTGATGAGAACCAGAGGAAAAATTAAATGATTAGCACTGCTTTATTCAAAAAAGAATTCTTGGAGCAATGGCGTACCAATAAAATTTTGATTATGCTGGCGGCCTTCTTCCTGCTTGGGATGAGCGGGCCGGTTACAACTTATTTTCTGCCCGAACTTTTGAAAAATAGTGCTGCCTCTAGTGGTTTGCAATTCACTCTCATAAAACAATTAACTACGACAGATTACGCCGTAAGCTTTATCAAACAACTGGCGGGTATCCCGGTACTAGTGCTAGTTTTGCTGGCGATGGGGGCAATTGCGGGGGAACGCGAACGCGGTACGCACATTCTTATCCTGACTAAACCGATAAGCCGCGCCCAGTTTATCATTACCAAATATTTGACCTATACAGTGGTAATGATTGGCACAATTATAATTACCGCTTTGGCCGCGCTTTACTACATTTTACTTTTGGCAAAAATTGGTACTTTGGATTTGGGCGCATACGCCATGCTAACCCTGACCGTTATCAGCACGATGTCTTTTATTCTCGCCCTGGTAATTTTGTGCAGCAGCATTTTCAAGACGGCTATAGCTGCCGGTGGGGTCAGCTTTATCGGCTACATATTCATCTCAACTGCTTTGGGCCTGATACCTGATAATATTGGTAAATACCTGCCTACCAATGTTTTGAGTTTAGCCCCAAATATTCTGGATGGCAAAACCGCCAGCACTGAGCTAATTATCCCCATTCTGACAGGCTTTATTCTTTCCGGCTGCGTTATCGCCGCAAGCTGCCTGATAGCCGAGAAGCGCGAAATGTAGAAAAGTAGAGTAGATAATATTTATATTACATCCAATTCTATTAGAGGATTAGGTCTGAATAGTTTACTTATCATATTGACTGAAATAGTTTCTATGTTATAATTTAATTAAGAAGTGTGACGGTGAGTGACAACAGGTAGTACCCCGATAAACTCGGATAGTAACATTCTTTCTCGTAGTATGGTTGATAACTAAATAACATTCAATCAACGGAAGGCGGATTTTATGCGTTCTGGAAACATGCAACGCAAGCCTCAGCTTCGGATTGCTCTGGCTCTGGTATTTATCTTGACCCTTTTACCTACCGGCCTGGCTCTGGCCGACCCTTCGTTTGTTAATGATGGCTTTAAAGCCAAATGGCAACGCGCCGATAAACCCGTTGCCGATGGCGTGTCTAACCCGGCGCGAAGCTGGCTTTGGGGGCCGGAAGGTTTTACTCCGCCCAATGGTGTCACCACTGAACCATATACCGATAGTCCCGGCGGACAACGTTCCGTCCAGTATTTCGACAAAGCCCGTATGGAATTGAATAACCCGACTACTGGCCTTGTTACCAATGGGTTGCTAGTCCGCGAACTGATTTCGGGCAAACTGGCAACCAGCGATGCTACTTCGACCCCGCGCCGTCCGGCGGATGATATTCCCGTAGCGGGCGACCCTACGGGCAATAACGGCCCAACTTATGCCAGCTTTGCCAAAATTGCCAGTCTGGAAGGTAATAACCCTGCCCCTGACCGCACCGGGCAAGCCGCCAGCGATACGATTGACAAAAACGGTACGGTTGGTTCCAGCCCGGATTTGGGCGGTAAAGCCAAGTACGTTTACTTCGATAGCGGCCTCAAGCACAATGTTCCCGACGTTTTCTGGACTTTTATGAACCAGAAAGGTAATATTTACGCCAACGGGCAGTTTGCCAGTAATCAGCCGGTACTGGGCGACAATGCCAACGCCCCCTGGCTGGATGCAAACGGCTTGCCCATTACCGATGCTTATTGGGCTAAAGTTACCGTCGGCGGACAGGCCAAAGACGTATTAATTCAAGCCTTTGAACGCCGCGTTTTGACCTATACTCCCGATAACGACCTGGCCTTCCGGGTAGAAATGGGTAACGTAGGTCGCCATTACTTTAGCTGGCGGTATAATACCAAGTATGATGCGCCCGGTGGCGGAGGCGATGCGGGCGGAGGCAACCCTGCCCCGACTGGCTGTAACGCAATTCCAGCCAGCAAAGGCGGCGCGTATCCCTTCTTGCAATGCGGGCCAGCTGGAATGGTAATTAACGCGGTAGCTCCAATGGGCGCAAGCGAAAGTGTTATTATTAAAGTTACCTTCCCGGACGGCAGTTCAGGTTCAGCCACCCGTACCAGTCAGCCCGATGGCAATGTACTAATTGCAGTTGCTACCATGCCCGCCGAGCAGGGAGTTTTGAAAGTAGAATTTACCGGGCAGACCAGTAACAAAAAAGCTGAAACTTATGTGCGGCTGACTGCCCCGGTGGATAAACCAACTTTGATTGTCTTTCCTAATCCGGGACGGCTCGACCAGGATATAACAGTGGTCGCGGTGGGCTTTTCGCCCAGCACTAACTTCATTACTGGGGCGCGTGCGCCAGACCCAAATTCTCCCACCCTTCAAACTGGTGTAGTAAAAACCAGCCCAGGCGGGGGCTTTACTACTCGCCTTATACCTCGAAATATTTTTACCGGGGATAATGCCAAGTTCTTGCAACCCGGCGATTGGGTAATTGTTGGTATTGGAGCAGATGGCAAAGAAGCCAGCGCAATCGTAAACTTGACCAAATAATTTTTTCTTTTCAAGGGCAGTTTCGTTTATTGTAACGAAACTGCCCTGCTAGATTTTCCAGAGGTGCAAAATTGTTTATAGCCGCGCAATCCCGATTTATCCGGCGCAGCCGTGTGCTGTCCGCCGTTGTTTTTATGCTTGGCCTGTTTTTGGCCGCTTTTCCTAACGAAGCTTCCGCCCAAATCGCTCCCCCACCCGCCCCGGTCAAAAAAATCGTAGACCGTCTCGATATTCCGGTAGTAAGCGGGGTCGCCCGCCGTACCTGGACTTGGGGCGAGTATTTTGCCGCTCAAAGCGAACCCTATCAGGAATCGCCCGGTGGTTCGCGCCAAGTTTTTTATTATGATAAAGGCCGTCTTGAAATTACCAACCCACAAATTGATAACAATAATGAATATTATGCTACCAGTGGCTTGCTTTTACGCGAAATGATTACCGGGCAAGTGCAGCTAGGTGATAGCAATTTAAGCCAGCGCGAACCAGCTAACGTAGTGCTGGCGGGCGACAATCCGCCTTTACTGGAAACTGCCCCAACTTACGCCGATTTAGCCGAATTGGTCAGCTTTGACGGTAGCTGGAAATCGGCTGACTTGACCGGGACTACCGCCGGATTATTTTTAATTAAAGGTGGGACAGTTGACAGCAGTTTTACTCGTTTTAGCAACATTAAATACGGCCAGTACGATGCTACCACCGGGCATAACGTTGCCGATATTTTCCTGAAATTTATGAATAGTAGCGGCCCAATTTTCGATGGTAGCCGAACGGTCAACGGCCCGCTTTATAACCCGCTTTTCGTTTTTGGTCGCCCGATTAGCGAACCTTACTGGACACAGGTTACAGTGTCGGGGACAAAACGTTATGTGCTGCTACAGGCTTTTGAACGCCGCTTGCTAACCTATACGCCCGAAAATTCGCCCGAATTTCAGGTTGAGCTTGGCAATATTGGCCGAGCTTATTACCAGTGGCGGTACGGTCAGGCTGGCCCTGCTCCGGCCATTGACCCGGATTACACCCGACCAGTTTCAACCCCGGCTTTTGAATTGTTTAACCAGAGTTTCAAAAACTTTAACAATTTGCGCTCCTTGCAATACAGCCAGTACACCAACTTTGAGCAAATTATTAACATTCGCTATGAAGCTCCCAACAAGCAATTTTATCTGGAACAGGATTCAGCTACCTGCGGGCCGGGTGGCTATTACGCCGAAATTACGATTGAAACCCGCCTTTTCGCTAACTGCCTGGTCAATAACAATCCGCTTTTCAGATGGGTTTATATTGACGTACCAACCCCTTTTCGTTGGCCTGCTTATAACGATATGAAGCTGAACGATATAAACCTGGATTACAGCTTTGGGCCGGAAACCAATATTGGCAATGAAGCGGTCAGGAACGTGATTCGTACCGGGCTGGATTTTCAGGGCTATCGTCGGGCCAGCATTACCGGTATTTCCAAAAATAGCGGCCTACCTCTGGAAGGTTCAACTACATATGAATTTAACGGCCAAAAGCAAATCTTTAACACCAAATTTGATAGCTTTAACCAGAATTTCAATATTCAATCGCCTGCCGGGGCTGTGCCGTTCGACCCCTCAAGCGGCGGTGAAAACCAGCCTGTCGCTAATAATTTCTTTCCCAGCAAATTCGACCCATTTACCCTCGAACGTCAAAGCGGCTTTTCGCAGCTGGACGCTGTACCGGGCGAACTGCTGGTAAAATTTCGGGACGGGCAAACTGGAACGTTTAGTCAAAATCTTAGCCAGCCAGCCGGAATTATCAGCTTTGAAGCGGGCAAAGGGGCAAACGCTAATTTGCTCAAGGTAAAGCCCGAAGTTTTACAAAGCACTTTGGCGGCCTTGCGAATTGACCCTAACGTCGAATACGCCGAGCCTAACTATCTTTATCATTATAATAGCGTTCGAGAACCCAACGACGAGCAGTACCATTTGCAATGGTATCTCAAAACTATCAAAGCCCCGCGTGCCTGGAGTTTGAACACCGGGCAATTTATGGGTGGTTCAGGGCTGGAGCAAATAAAAGTGGCAGTAGTTGATAGCGGAATTGTCGCCAATCACCCCGATTTGCAGCCCAATTTGCTTGGCTCTTACGACAAATTCAACGGTACTGCCCCCAAAGATGACCCGGTGGGACACGGTACGTTCGTCGCCGGAATTATCGCCGCTCAGGGTAATAACGACCAGTTCGGAACAGGGATTGACTGGAAAGCCCAAATCTTGAGCTATCGCACGGGTGACAGGCGCGGCCTGACCTGCAAGGCTATTTCTGAATCGCTGCGGGATGCTACCGACCAGGGAGCGCGAGTTATAAACATGAGTTTCGGCTCGTACAGCAAATGCCAATCTATCGTGGATGCCATCGCCTACGCCTCGAGTAAAAACGTGGTGCTGGTCGCGGCGGCAGGCAACGAAGCCAGCAGTCAACCGAGCTACCCGGCTTCCTTGCCAAACGTCATTTCGGTAGCAGCTCTGGGGCGGCTAGGTACGCCTGCTTCGTTCTCCAACTACGGTAGCACCATTACACTGGCCGCTCCCGGCGTGAACATTTGCAGCACCGCCCGTGCTGGCGGCAAATTTGGTTGTGGGGATGGTACTTCTTTCAGTTCGCCAATAGTGGCGGGAGTAGTGGCCTTGATGCTGTCGGTCAATTCCAATCTGACCCCGCAAAAGGTTCGTGAAATCCTGATAGCTACTGCAACCCCTGCCCCCGGCAAAGCTTCCGGCCAGCTCGATGACCGCTACGGCTATGGCACAGTCAACGCTTACGCTGCCGTCCGCGCCGTCGCCACCAGCCAGAATTTCAAATAACGTCACTTTTAGGTAGGAGGGATTTCCAATCCCGATTTTACCCAAACCCGAAAGGTCGGGACTGGAAATCTCTCCTACATAAATAAACACCTAAAATCGAATTTTGCTGCTAAAAGTTAAACAGGTAGGTCTACGAAAGAAGGTTGGTTACAAGTTATGTTAAGTAAAACTAAATTATTGCGTAAGTTTGGTTTGTTAGCTACTATCGCCTTGCTTGCTACTTTGCTACTATCACTTTCCTTGCCAACCTCTGTCGAGGCCGGTGGCACTATCTCCGCCGTTAACTGTAATGAAGCTGGGCTTTCGTCTGCGGTTGCGGGCGGTGGTATGGTTACTTTCACTGCCGATTGTTCCATTACCCTGACCGCTCCCATCACCATTTCGGCCAACACCACCATTATTGGGACTGGGCATAACGTCGTCCTTAGCGGCGGCAACACGGTTGGTTCGTTCAATGCGCTTGCTTCTGGCCTAAACCTCACTTTACAGGGATTGAGCATTGTAAATGTTAAAGGAAGTATAATTTACACTGAACCAAATACTACTCTCACTGTAAGCAACTGTACTTTTTCTAACAACACCGCCAAACCTGCCTCTTTTTTACCAAACGCTTTAATAACAAACAACGGAACAATGTACCTAAACTCAAGCACTTTTTCCAACAGTACTGGCGGTTCGGTTATTCTTAACAACAGTGAAGGATTTTCTGGCCCCACTGGTAGCCCAGCTGTTTTGAGCGTATTAGATAGCACCTTTACTGGAAATACTAACGGAACGGGTGCTAAGGGCGGTGTAGCAATAACTAATAACGGAAGTACCGCAACTACAGTTATCAGCAATAGCACTTTTTCCAATAATACTGGTACTGGTAGCGGTGCTGTTTTTACTGACGAGCGCAGCTCTGTTAATTCTCGTCTAATCGTCAACAACAGTATTTTTACAGGTAACAAAGCTAACAGCGGTGCTGGCGGCGCGATTAACAGTGATAGAGGTCACGTAGAAATAAGCAACTCGACTTTCTCAGCTAATACTGCCTACGTAGGAGGAGCAATTTTTGCGGGCGGCTACACTCTTGGTATTAAGGGAAGTACCTTCAGTAATAATATCGCGGATACA
>JBBQGP010000261.1:0-6708 GCA_038323095.1 Chloroflexia bacterium
AACGACCCCAGTAAAGAACAACTTAACAGCTTTGAGTCAAACAATTTGAGCATTAGCGACGAACAAATAATTCGGATTATGCAAAATTCTGGCCCACTCGTTACTCGAATAATGAGCGAAGGCCCGGATTTGCCGCTCAACACTATCACCGACAGTGACCGAAGGGCTTTGCAGGATTTGGAATTAGCCAACAATTTGGATAATTCCCGGTTGGAAAATCTGGGCCAGCAGGCTGGCATACCCCGCGATACGATTGCTATACTGGAACGCTTGTACAACCGTTTAAGGGTGGAAGGCGACCCAATGGGCGAAGTGCGGAAATATCGAGCCTCTCACCCGGATGAGGAAAATTCCTGACACTGGAAATTGGGATATTTGACATCAGCCGACCTTGTGGGTAAGCTATGGCAATAATAGTTGGCAACCCGGAAGGTCGGAATCGAAAATGGCAAAAGATAGACAAAGCAGTTTTTTTGAGTCGGATAATTTTGAGCAAGAAGAAAAGCTTCCCCCGCTCGATCCAAATGCGCCACTGGCTGCCCGGATGCGCCCCTATAGCTTTGATGAGTTTGTGGGGCAAGAGCATTTGACCGCGCCCGGTGCGGCTTTGCGAAAAATGGTCGAAAGCGATAAATTAAGCTCGATTATTTTATGGGGGCCACCCGGAGTAGGCAAAACTACGCTGGCCGAAGTTATCGCCCGTTACACCAAAGCCTTTTTTGCCCGCGTTAGCGCAACTTCCGCCGGGGTCGCTGATTTGCGGAAAGTGGTTGAAGAAGCCCGCAAACTTCGTAAGGCTACCGGGCGACGTACTATCCTTTTTATTGACGAAATCCACCGCTTTAACAAGGCCCAGCAAGACGCGATTCTGCCCGTGGTCGAAAACGGGACGGTTACGCTGATTGGGGCGACCACCGAAAACCCTTCTTTCGAGGTTAATGCCGCCTTGCTTTCGCGTTCGCGGGTTTATACTGTTCGCGCCCTGGCCGATGAAGAATTAAAGCTGATTATCGAACGGGCCTTGAACGATAAAGAACGCGGGCTGGGTCAACAAAACATAAAACTTGATTCCGAAGCCGGAAAAACTTTGGTTACTTTTGCCAATGGCGATGCCCGTACTATTCTTAATCTTTTGGAAATGGCGGTAACGATTGGCCCGGTTGAAGATGGCGCAATCGTTATCAATAGTGCCACTGTCGAAAATGCCGCCCAGCGTCGCGCCCTGCTTTATGACAAGGGCGGCGAACAGCATTACGATATTATTTCGGCTTTGCACAAAACTATTCGGGGTAGCGACCCGGACGCGGCTTTGTATTGGCTGGCTAGGATGCTGGAAGGCGGAGAAGACCCGCTTTTCGTAGCTCGGCGATTAGTACGCGCCGCCAGCGAAGATGTCGGGCTGGCCGACCCGCAGGCTTTGGTAGTAGCAATGGCAGCGCAGCAAGCCGTCCAGTTTATCGGGATGCCCGAAGGAGCTTTGGCTTTGGCTGAATGTGCAGTGTATTTGGCAACCGCTCCCAAAAGCAATCGACTTTATACCGCTTATAGTGCAGTCCAGAAAGATATTATGTCAACCCGAAACGATGCCGTACCGCTTCATTTGCGAAATGCTCCCACAAAGCTGATGAAAGAATTGGATTACGGCAAAAATTATGTTTACGCCCATGACTACGAAGGCGGCTACATTTACCAGCAAAATTTGCCCGATGCGCTGGAAGGTAAGCGTTATTATGAGCCAACCGAACGGGGCTTCGAGCAAAAAATCGGTCAAAGATTGAATTACTGGCGCGAATTGGCCCAGAACGAGCGCGAGAAACGACAGGGGGACAAACCAGAGAATGATTAAAGCAATGCACTACGATAGTCAGGCCCATACCTTTCAGTCTGTAACTAATCTGGAAGAAATCAGCGATTTGCTGGAAGATAAAAAAAACCAGGTTTGGCTGGATTTGGACGGGCCAGATAAAGAACATATGCACATTTTGGCAGAAGAGTTCAAGTTCCATCCGCTTGCCGTTGAAGATGCCCTGACTTTTCACCAACGCCCCAAAATCGAGGAATACGAAAACTTTTTCTTTGTGGTTTTTTATACAGCCCGAATTAATGAGAAAAAAGACGAGTTGCGGCTTTGTGAATTAAAAATGTTTGTTGGCTCAAATTATTTGGTAACAGTTCACCACGAAGAACTAAGCGAATTAAAAGATGCTGAACAACGCTGGCGACGCAATGTTGAAACCGTCGAACACGGCATCGGGGTTTTGCTATATTCGCTGCTGGATACGGTAGTAGATAATTATTTTCCAATCGTGGATGAATTGGTAGACCAGGCCGAAGAAATGGAAGATGCGATTTTTCAGGGGATGGCCGGACAGCGCAATTTTACGGAAGATTTGCTGGGCCTGAAAAAGCTTTTTTTGCGGATGCGCCGGGTAGCCGGGCCGGAACGGGATGTACTAAACGTGCTGACCAACCGCGATAGTCCCGTTTTTAATGAAACCAATCTGGTTTACTTCCGCGATGTCTATGACCATCTTATGCGTTTGTCCGATACGCTTGATTTATACCGTGACCAGATTAGCAGCGCAATGGACGCGAATTTGGCAGTTGTTTCTAACGATTTGAATAAAGTAATGCGGACGCTGACAGCCACTTCGATTATTTTGATGAGCGATGCCCTTGTATCCGGCATTTACGGTATGAACTTCGACAATATACCCGAATTACACTTGCCCTATGGCTACTTTGGCGCACTGGCCCTGATGCTCGGCGTTAGCGTAGGGTTGTACTTTTTCTTCAAAAAGTTGCGATGGTTTTGATAGTAAAGGAATTTAACTTCATGAGCGAACAATCAAAAGCCGAAAAATATTGGGAAGATTATGTCAAGCAGCAACCTGACCCGGAAGCAACAGCTCGTCGTTTTTACGAGAGCTTTCATTTTAGCAGCAGCAAAGAACTCGCCGACGAGTTGGCCGAACTGGTGGTGCAGGGGGTAAAAACGGCTACTTCCGGCTTAGTCTGGGAGTACCAGGAAAAAGGAGTAATCCAGCTGGGTCAATTAAGTGTAGTGACCGATTGGGACAATAACCCGGTGTGTATTATGGAGACTACCGAAGTAAGAATCATACCCTTCAAAGAGGTTGATGAGCAATTTGCCTATGACTACGGTGAGGAAGAACGTACTTTACAATGGTGGCAGGAAGCAGTGGGGAATTATTATCGCAGAATGTCCGCCTCGGCCAATCAGGAGTTTAACGAAAATTCGCTGGTAGTTTGCGAACGCTTCAAAGTAATTTACAAATAAAGCAATAATTCCGATGTGCGTTTTAACCCACAATGGGCTATACAGAAATTGTAAACCGTCCCAACTAGCCACATTCCAGTGCTAAGGGCTGGCTCTCTTAGACTGGCTCGCCGACTCTTAGAGCGTGTCTAATAATTGGTCAGGAGTAGTCAACTGGCAGAGCAGCATCTTACAACTCAGCCTGATTTTGTAAGATGTGGCTCTCCCCATTGATTTATTAGACAGGCTCTTAGTAAATAGCCGCAGCAGGAAATTTAATCAATTACCGAAACTTGCTCAGGATTTCTTCTTCTTTTTCAGACTCGGACTGAACTTCTACTGTAGCAGAACGGCCTTTGATTGCCAGAGCGACAATTGCCAGTGCCAAGCCAAGCAGACCGATTACCCCACTGCCAATCCCGAATAAAGTAGCACTAGACGCGCTATCTTTGGCTTCTTTTAATTGCTGCTGCAAATCGGTGGGCGAAGGCAATTTTTCGGGGAATTGTACCTGCTCACTTTTCAGGACAGAATTAAAACCATCCTTGCCTGAAGTAAAAGTCTCGTCTATGCTATCCCCGTTAATTGTGCCACTAAAACGAAACGAATAATCTCCGGCTTTGGTCGGGAAGAAAACCGCACTATAGCTGCCTTCTTTGCCAAAAACTGCCGAGAGTTTTACCGGCAGCCGGTCTTTACCGTTAATAATTTCGGCTTGCAAAGTTTTGTCCACGTCTTTAATTGGGTTAAGTGTTTTGGACGAAACCGGGTCAGTTTTACATTCGCCATCGCAAACCCGTAAATCAATTCCGCTCTGCTGTCCCTGAAAGGTTGGCTCGGCCAGAAACCCTATCAAAAATTGATATTTGCCAACAGTGCGCTTTCCGTGAGCCGAAGCCATGTTTGGCATTGAGGCCAACAGTACCAAAGCTACCAGCAACGCTGTAAAAATAGTAGAAAAGGATAAGTACAAAGAAGAAAAAAAACAGGAAGAAAAACAAGAAGAAAAGAAAGATTTGCCTCCAGGTTTCATTGTGCCAGAACTCCTTGTAAACGCTAATAGGACTGATTTAAGCGGCTAACTTTTGGGTCAAGTTTTTGGATAATTCTTCAAGCTGGCGGGCGGTAGCGGCCAATTGCTGACTGGTACTGGCCGCCTCGCGGGTAGCACTATCTATCGAACGAATACTGGTTGTTACTTGCTCGGTTGAACTCTGCTGTTGATAGGTTGTTTGCCGAATCTGGCTAACCTCCGAGCTAACTACCTCCATCGAAGTTACAATCAAAGTGAAGCGGCTATCCATTGATTCGATACTTTCGCTCAATTGGTTGATAGCCCGGTGAACCTGTTGCGAACGGGTGACGCTATTTTCTACTTTTTCAATTGTTTCACCCATCGCACTGCTGGATTGCTCTATGAGATGACGTAAATTACTAATTACTAAGTTTACCTCGGTGCTGGCCCGACGAGAATGCTCCGCCAATTCTTTAACCTGAGTTGCTACTACCCTAAAACGCGCTCCATATTGACCTGCTCCGGCACATTCAATCGCCGCGTTCAATGCCAGCATATGAGTTTGGTCGGCAATGCCTGCCATCGTATTTACGATTTCACCTATGCGGAAAGATTGCGAGTTCAGAGCTTGTAATACCTGACCGAATTCATTTACCTGATGTTGTACTGCCACGCTACTTTGCAAACTTTCTTCAACCTGAGAGCGTCCAGCTTGTCCTGCCACACGAGTTTGTATTACCAATTCTTTGACCTCGCTTACGTTTTTGAGCGAGGCTTCGGAATTAGTCGCTACCTCGTTGGCACGATTGGCAATATACCCGGCGGTTTGCTGCAATTCGTCCAGACTTCTGGTCAACTCGCCCAAAGTGCTGGCTTGTTCGCTGGCTACGGTGTATTGCTGGCTGGCGGCAATCGAAAGCTGCTCAACAATAGTATTAACCTCACGGCTGGTGACGAGGCCGATTTGTCGCTTTTGTTCAATATCGGCAATAAGGCGGCGCAGACGAGTTGCCATTGCGTTAAAGATTTGGCCGATATGTCCCAATTCATCGTTACCAGGATGCTGTACGCGGGCTTTCAAATTACCTTTTGCCAAAGCCACCACCCCTTTTTTCAAGCGCTGTACCGAGCGACCTAGCAAGATAGTTAGAGTAATCGCCGAAATTATCGAAATAAAACCAATCGCAATTCCACCCAGTAACAGTAACTGACGAGCCGAATTTATGGACTCATTGGTTTTAGTGTGCTGCACTTCTGTTTGAACATCAAGTATTTCATCTTTAGCATTAAGAAAATCGTTTAAGGAATTAGCCTGCTTGTTAAAATCGCCTTTGAGTAAATCAATCGCTGCTTTATCCTGATTACTATTAAGAAAGTCAGCTATTTGCGCGGAAAATTGGTCGAGCCGAAATTTTCTCTCGCGGAGTGTGGCGATAAAGTCACTTTCGTCTGGCCCTTCATACTTTGAGGCCATATAACTATCTATCTCGCGGCTAAACGAAGTCGAAGTGCGGCTGTTATACTCGGTCAAAGCCTGAGACTGGTTGAGCATTACAAACTGGCTTATCCGCAGATTTTCCTCAAGCAAAGCCGCCCTCATTCCGTTTACTCCAACCTGAGCATTACTGAGGCTGCTCAAGCTATCGGTGGTTTTTATTACTTCTTCAAACTGATAAAGTGTGACAGGAACGGAGATTACCAGCAAAAAAATAATCATCAAAAAAGAAATAACGAGGCGAAAATAAAAACTTTGAAAGAGCCGAATTAGTATAAAAGCTGGTTTTTTGTTCATATTCCTAGTGCAACTATATTAATAAATTAACTTGGATTTTGCTAACTACTACCTGTATATTGTAACAAATTAAACATTACTAAAACCTTACGCTGTACATTAAGAAACTTTATTTTTATCCTAATGACTTTTTTTGCTTTTTCAGTTTAGACTTTATTTTTATCAAAATTATAATTATTTTCCCTCAAAATTGGGTGGGCGGCGTTCCATAAAAGCGCGAGCGCCTTCGGCAAAATCCCGGCTCTGGAACAATTGCAGCAGGATGGCATAGGTATACTGGATATTAGTCTCGAAATTTTGCTCTAACCCCATCCGCATCGCCTTTTTCGTGGCTTGAATCGAAAGCGGGGCGTTGACGGCAATTTCGTAAGCCAGAGTATAGGTTTCGTCCAGCAAAGTCTCGGACGCGACCACCCGGTTTACTAACCCGTAGCCAAGAGCTTCTTCGGCGGAAAGCGGCCCGCCCCGAAAGAAAACTTCACAGGCTTTGGCCCAACCAATCATTCGCGGCAGCATCCACGTGCCACCACTTTCGGGCAATACTCCAATTTTGGTGAAAGCCGGGGCAAGCTTGGCGGTATTCGACATCAGCCGCATATCGCAGCCTAAAGCCATATCCAT
>JBBQGP010000262.1:0-6637 GCA_038323095.1 Chloroflexia bacterium
GCGCATAACGATAATATTGCTTGAAAAAGGACGACAAATTTTTGCGCGGCGCGAACTGGACACAGGCCGAGGGCTGCCACTCGAAGTAATAGCCTTCGCGTTTTAAATTCAAATCGAAAATCAAATCTTCGCAATAATCCAGCCATTCCGGGTAGCCACCGACTTTGCGCCAGGCTGCTTTGGTAAAAGCTACCGAACGGCTGGATGGTAGAAATTTCTCGGCTTTTATCTCGCGGGCAAGCGGCAAAACTGTCGCCCCCATCGCTACTTCAAAAGGAGCATTGGCGGCGGGGTCAGCCTCAAAAAAGCCGGAAACTACCTGAGTTTCGGGTCTTTGCTCAAAAGGCTGGATTAGTTCAGACAACCAATTATTCGGCAAGCGCGTTCCGGCATCAGTAGCGGCAATAATCGGCCCGGTAGCGGCCTCTATCGCAGCGTTGCGCCCCTGTGAAATATTGCAACCAGGCTGGGAAAGCAATCTGACCGTCAATTCTTGAGCATAATCACGCGCAAAATTCTCGATAATAGCAGGCGTAGCATCCTGGCTACCGCCATCTACAATAACTACTTCGTCGGGGCGACGGCTTTGCTGGCTGATACTATGCAAAACTTTTTCGATATTGTCCGCTTCATTAAAAACGGTCATAATTAGCGAAACTTTGAAACTCATGTTTATTTCAGCCGTAATAGCTCGTCCAGATGGTCAAGCCGGTGGAATATTGCCCGTCGCAAAACTTTACGTGCGCTCCAGTATTCGCCGTCGTGCGTCCAAATAGTGCTTAGTTCGGCCTCATTCAAAGCCTTGAATCGCCTAGTAAACTCTGCATAGGTCGCGCTAAGATACGAACGGGTATGCTCCTTCAAGAAATCAAAGCTGCTGGCTTCTTTAGAATCGTCATAAAGGCGACTGGTCAAAAAATTATCCATCTCGGCCACGTGCGTCAGTAATTCTTTAGGAGAACGGGCTGCTTCCGCCGGATTAAGTTTTTGGCTAAGGCGACCCGGCCCATTGTGGTCAATCCATTCCAGAAAATCATTTTGGGTAAAATCCACCCACGTCAAAGCTTGTTCCACTGCTGCGGTATCAGGAGCTTGGTTTTCGAGCGAAAAAAGCGGCCCAACCACCTGCCCTTCTCGCAGACGACAGGCCATAATTTCGGCAATAGTATAGACTGGCTCAGTACGCCGCAACCAGCCGCTATGCGTTTCACCCGTTCGCATCTTCTGGCCGTGTCTTTTCAGCCAGAACGAAAACTTTTGGAGAGCTTGCGGCAAATTTTCCAGGGCCTCCTGAGCGTCCTGCCCTTGCCCGCAAACTCCGGGATAATCCACCAAATGCGCCAGTGCGCGACTGCGGTCATAGCCAACTTCGATAAATACTTTCATTATATTTTCATCATAATTTTATTTTAAAACTCCATCCAAAAGTGGAGCAATTTTGCGCCAATCATAATTCTCAATTACGAATTTGCGTCCCGCTTCGGCCAGTTCTGCCCGTCGCGCCGGATTATCCAAAAGAGCCAGACATGCGCGGGCAAATTCGGTGGGTTCATTGGCAAAAAGCACCT
Organism: Chloroflexia bacterium; assembly: GCA_038323095.1. Lineage (GTDB taxonomy): Bacteria > Chloroflexota > Chloroflexia > Chloroheliales > Chloroheliaceae > L227-5C. Next base: position 1,569 of record JBBQGP010000262.1, read on the forward strand.
CACGCTCGTTTGTTAGGGGTACACCATCTGCCCCAAAGCTGGTAGTCACGATAGCCCGTTGCATCGCCAAAGCCTCTAAAAGCTTCAGGCGCACCCCGCCACCCATCCGCATCGGCAAAACAAAAATTTGGCTGCTTGCCAGGTAAGGCCGGGTATCCGGCACGCGCCCGGTAACTTCGATTCCGGCAATTTCTCGCAAAGCCAGCACCGTCGAGGTAGGCCGTCGTCCTACGATTACAAAACGAGCTTGCGGTTTGGCTTGCCGAATTTGCGGCCAAACCTTACGCGCAAACCAGCTTACCGCATCTACGTTGGGCCGAAAATCCATTGTTCCGCTAAACACCAATTGCTCTCCCGCGCTTTTGCTTTCGGGAAGTGGGCTAAATTCTTCCAAATCTATGCCATTAGGAATTACCGTAAAATTTGTTCCAGCCGCAATGCGGGCCAAAGCTGCTTTCTCATTATCCGAAACGGCAATAATTTTATCAAAAAACTTTAGAGCCTCAGTTTCGTACTTTTGCAAGCGTTGCGCCTGTAGCAAACTATACAAAGCAGCAGGAAGGCGACGTAGCCCCGAATCGCGTTCGCTTTCGTAAACCCGGCGTTGTAGTAAATACTCGGCGTTATGCTCGTCCAAAATCAGGCGGGGGCGAACTTTTTGCCAATTCAGGTCACTTGACATAACAAACGGCGCAAGTTCCAGCCCTTCGCATTGTATCGCATCAAACTCAAAATTCTTTAGCCAGCTTTGTAACATAAATGCAAATTTTTCAGAAGCCAGCCGTAAAGCCAAGTCCGGCTTTTGCTCTAAAATCTGAGCCTTAATTCGACTAATTTTAGAGCGGGTGGGCGGCGCGGGAACTATTTCCAGCCGCTTGCAATACTTTTGAAGTTCCTGTCGGGCAATTTCGGCCTGGTGGCCTTCCTCTGAACGGGCAAAACTTAACAAGCTCAATTCATAGTCTGGCAAACCACCCAAATAGCGCACAAAGCTAAAATTGCGAATGGGTGCGCCCTGGTCGGGCGGGAAAGGAGTTTGCGGCGTGAGCAATAAAACTTTGGTAATTGGCATTTATATATGAAAAAGGAAATGCAACAAGCGTGGCAGAAAAATTGCCAAAGCCACCCCCACCGCAAAAATCGCCGCTACCAGCACCGCCCCGGCTGCTACGTCTTTGGCGACTTTCGCCAGAGGATGATATTCGCGGGTAATCATATCCACAATTGATTCGACCACCGTATTAATCATTTCCAGAGCATAAACCAGAGCCATTGTAGTTAGTAGCGCGGCCCATTCTACTGGCCCAACTCCGAAAATTAGCCCGGCGATAATTACCAGCAACCCGGCAGCCAGATGGATTTGCATATTGCGCTGGGTGCGGATAACATAAAAAATGCCTTGAAAAGCGAAGCCGAAGCTACGGATAAGGGTATTATGGGGAATAGCCGGGTCTTGTTCTTCTTTGTCTCTGGCCTCTGGCTCTTTAAATTCGAGCGGGGCAATTGGCCGCACTCGCTGGTAGGGTTCTATTTTTTTCACCGGGAACTACTAACCCTCGCTTTTATCCAAAATTTGGGCGGCGGCTTCTTCTTTAGCCCGCATAATTTCGCGTTCTTCGGCTTCTTCGTGGTCATAGCCGAGCAAATGAAATACACCGTGAATAATTAGTTCCTGAGCTTCGCGTTGCGGGCTATTGCCAAATTCGGGAGCTTGCCGCTCGGCTTGCGGGTAGGAAATAATTATATCTCCCAAATAGCGCGCATCCGCCTCTTCTGCCATTCCCGGCGGCAACTTGAATTCAAAGTTTGCCGTCCTGCCGTCCTCGTCCTCGTCGCTATCTTCGTCTTCATCGTCTTCATCATTGACAAGCGGTAAATCGTAATTAACCCCGCTTCGTCCGCTCCAATCGGCGGCTTCCTCGGCAGCGAAAGAAAGTACGTCTGTGCTGCGGTCTACTCCTCGATACTCCCGATTAAGCCTTTGTACTTCGGTATCATCTGAAACAGCCACACTTAACTCGATTGATTGTCCCCGCAATTCTTCGGCCAACAGCGCGGCACGAGCGGCGGCTACAACTTCGTTTTCGCCAATTTCTTTTTCAAAAGCCTCGCCAATATCACAGTTTACTCTAAAACTATCGCCTGTCAAGCTAAAAAACTCCTGTAATAACTAAAAACCAATTTTAGATGTCTATCACCGAAATACCTGGTATCGGCTCGGAGAATTTGATTTGTGCAATTTTTTGATATTCTCGCACCAAATTGCTAATCTCGCTTACCGCTTCTTGCAAGCGCAGCAAAACTTCAAAAGTAGGCGTATCACCCATTTGCAAAACAAAATCCAGTTCGGCTTGTATTACGGTCAAAGGCTGGTTCAAATCATGTGCCACTTTTCGGGCCAAAGCCAGCACCGCCCGCAATTGCTCGCGTTCCTGCTCTACTTTCAGGTGTAACACCTGATTTACAGCGGCAGCGATTTGGCCGGTCATCATTTCTACAAAACGTACTTGCTCCGGCAAAAACTGGCCCGGTGGTATAGCCACCAATCCTAACACCCCAATAAGTTTACCTTCTATAATCAAAGGTGTAAACAGGCCAGAACGCCATTTGGCTAATGTCCGCGTTATATCTGGATTATCTTGTGTAAGTGGCAGCAAATTTTCGACTATAATAGTTTGACGTGTTTGAGCCGCACGTCCGATAAAACCTTTACCAAGTTCAACCGTTGTACTCCATTTAGGTACTTCGGAAATATTTTTGAATAGTCCGTACTTCTCAAATTTATCCCAACTTACTTCAATACTCGCGGCTAGTTGCAGCAAATCTAAATCATCTTTATTTTTATCGTTATCAAAGGATAGCAAATAAAGTGCGCCGCTATCAATTTCTATCGCTTCCTGCACCAAATCAAGAGCGCGGGCCAGCATATCTTTTAATTGTGTCGGCCCACGCAAACGTCGGTTAAACTCGTGCAAAGCCTCAAATTCCTGATTACGGCTTGCCAGTTCTTTATTCAGCCTTGTACTATCAGCGTGAGTTTGGGCATTTTGAATGGCAAGCGAGGCCAGTTGGGTAAAATGCTCGACAAACTCCAAATCTTGCTTTGTCCATTGATAAGGTCGAGATTGACTGGCCCAAAACATTGCTGTTACTTTATCTTCCAGCAAAATAGGTGCAGCTAAAGAAGCCTGAATTCCAATTCGTTGCATTTCGGCATCAATTGCTGGCTCATGTTCAAAACTGTTATCATTAAAATAATCAGAAGTAAGTGCAATTTTGCCAGTTTGGTAGGCTTTTCCGCTCAAGCCCTTGCCCATTCTATAAAGCGGAATTAGCGGACTATAATTTGCAACTTGCCCAGGCCCTCTTTGTTTGTCGGCAATTATTTTGCTATTTTCTATCACACCAATGGTTATGCAATCTACCTTTATAAGACTTTCGACATAATCGGCCAGCTGTTCCAGCACTTCTTCCAATTCAAGCGAACTCATCAATTTGCGGCAAATCTCTAACGCCAAAGCCAAATTCTGCTTTGGTTCGGCTTCTACCTTGCTTCTACCCACGCCAGGCACCCCAGTTTGTATTAAGGCTATCCATTATAGCCAATTATACTGTTTATCGTCATAAGGCTAATACTTTAGTTATGACCGAAAGACCTAGTCGAACTATAGACTATAAATTCAGGTTTGTCTAATTGATTTTATTTATAAAGCAAAAAGGGCAGCAATCAAGCTGTCCTTCAAAATTGTTCTCAAATTCTCCCAGTTTTATCAGGCAGCATCCTACTTAAGCACAATGGGTTCGGTTATGCTATTATCGGCCTTTTCAGGCCCGAAACGAAAAGGGCGCAGGTAGCGCGGCAATTTTTCATACAAATCTGGATTGCGTTCAGCAGCATACATCAAACCCGTATAAGCCAGAGCCAATACCGATACCAGCCACAAAATTTGAGTTAGCGGCTCAACCCCTGTGAAAACTATCAGCACCAGCGCGGGCGAAAGAATCCAGCCCGCCCATTCACATTCTACTTTGGGGGCTTCGATAGTAAAGAGGTAAAAGCCCAAAATCGAGGAAGCGATGAGACACCAGCCCGCTACCGCCGCCAGTTCAAGCCAGTTTTGAGCGATAAGTACGCCTATCGTCAGCAGCCCGGCCCAGCCGATAAAAGCGTAATAGGGCAATTTTGCTACCAGCTTCATTTCTTCCTCCTTCATCGCCTTTCAAGCCTGTACAAACTTTGCATAAAGCTTATATAAGCCAAGTATAACGCAATACAGGCTTAATAAAGGGGACTTTTGAGAATACGAACAGTTGCCAAAGCGTATATTCCTAGCCCGGTTCACCCACAAAAACAGTATGACCCGAAGGCCATTCCGGGTGCAAAAAGTAATCCAGCGTAGCAGTAGCCACATCCCGCGTGCCGGGAAGCTTGCCGCCGACGACTTCCTGGGCCATTTGCTCGACCATTGCCCGGCTTTTACGCTTGAAAATAGTAAATGCGCCCGTCCCTTCGATAAGATGGCCGACTACTATGCCTAGTTTCAAATTATCTTTTTCCAAATCGGGAATAAGACCGCGCAAATCTTGCTCGGCCCGGAATTTGGTCGCAGCTACCGGGCCATAGCCGGGCAACGGTTCCAACTGCCCGAAGCGATGCGCCCAAAGGCTGGTCATATAAATTATCCAGCCTCCGGCGGGCATTAATGCGCGTCCCTGCTGCACCAATTCCAATTGAGCATCCCGGTTAATCTTTAAGGCGTAATCTTCGCCCTTGTCAGCTTCCAAACCGCCTGCCGCATTTAATATCAGCCCGTCCAATCGCCCGAACTCGCTTTTTATTCGCTCGAAAAGCTGCTGATTATCGGTAGTTTCTACAATATCGGCTCGTTGTACCAGCAATTCTACTCCCCGCGCCGAAGTTTCCTTGTGAAGTTCTTCGGCCCGCGCCTTTTTTGCCGGGTCGCGGTAAGTTACCACCAAATTAGCCCCTAAATCGGCAGCGTGTAAGGCAATCGCCCGCCCAATCCCGCGCGTCCCGCCCGTAACCAATATTACCTTATCTTTTAACA
>JBBQGP010000263.1:0-6580 GCA_038323095.1 Chloroflexia bacterium
TGGCTGAAATATCCGACCCAAATCATAAACTCTGGCGAAAATACGAGTTGTCTCATACAAAAATCCGGCTATTTCTTGATGCTTTTCGGTTGCGGGGCTTGCCATCACAATTTCTCCATTTACCCATTCTGCCAAAGTATCTTCGTCGGCCCAATCCAGAAATTCTTCGTAGCTAATATAAGGGCCAGGAGACAAAGGTTTATCAGGCAAATGATAAGGATAATTTGCCAGCTTGTCTGCCAGTCGTTCTTTTGTCTCGCTCATGGCTCTGTCCTCCCAACCTTAATCGAGTAATAAAAATCCGTTACTTTGTATATAGCTATTATACCTTTAAACTGCTCCTTTATCTGCCAAAATCGTCGTAACTGCCTTCAAAGCGCATTTCGTTGGTTTGGACGAAGCCAAGTTTTTCATAAATCGGGCGACCCATTGTTGAAGCGTGCAATACCAAATTGACCGGCTGGTTTTCGTTTTCCTTGCACCAGGTCAGAATTTCGCGCATTATTAGTTCGGCCAAGCCCCGTTTACGCCATTCTGATTCAGTATAAATGTTTAGTACCAAAGCTTGCAGACCAGAAAGGCTGGTTGTACCGTCCTTACTCGGAGTGGGCAGAATCCGGCGCAGTTGTATGCCACCCCCGGCTATTACCAAATCCGGCTGAGTATCGGGGTAAATTAGCCAGCCCAAATACTCACCGCCCGGCATAGCCTCGCGCAAATACTGGCGGGTTTGCTCCGCCATTGCCGCGATTCCCGTTTCCTTCAAACGATTCATGTCGGTGAACATAGCACAACGATGCTTGACGATTATTTCCACATCTTCTAATGTTGCTTTACGAATATTAAATTTTTCATTATTCATCGTTTTCTTTATCCCGTTTTATGCCTTGCCAACAATTTCTTTAACGGCCTTGCGATAATGTTTCCAGGGGTAGAAGTTGAGTTTACCATAAAATTCCAGCAAATTTGTCCAGTCTATTACACAATCAATCACGCCTCGACTTTGTAGATATTGCAACCCTGAAGCTACCAAGACTAGCCCCAGTCCCAGCCCGCGCACTTCTTTAGAAACCCCAAGCGGGCCAACTCCGCCAAAGTTAGGTTCGAGTAGCTTGCTCCAATAAATGCTCGGCCCAATAATCGGGTTTTTAGAATGATAATTCATCTGGAAGCCTTCGATAGTTCCAGCCTGGCTCTTGAGCAAGGTTATGTCTTCAGGTGAACCGCCCTGCTGAAAAAATAATTCAGTCTCGTAAAACCAGCGACCCGGAAAAGCTCGTCCCAAAAATTCCAGAATTGCCGTTTCTTCCCCACTTTGCCCCTGAGTGCAGTAATAACGCCCGTCGGTAATAGCGGGCGGCGTGGCGGGTGCTTGCCAATCTTTGAGCGAACCACGCAAATCATACTGGTCGCCGCTAAATTGATAGCCTGCTTTGCTAAAAAAAGCTTCTACATGTGGCAAATCGGCGGGCGGGCCGGGAAAGAAATGACGCATGTTCGCCCCTAGCCAGATTTGGTCAGTTTGGAGCGATTGCAATCGGGCTTCGGCTCGCTGCAATAGTTGTGTACCAAGTCCCTGACGCTGGAACTGGGGCGCGACGGCAATAGCCGCAATAAAGCCCCGCTTGAAATAAGGCTCAAAATAGTGGTGCAAATCAAGCGAAATGGCCCGCCCCCTAAAGCGTTTAATCAGGACGAACCCCGCCAAATTAGCCTGAAAATAAGCCGGAATAAGGTCATCTGGCTCGAAATCGGGGTCGCCTTCGGTTTGCTGCCGCCATAACTGCCCGCGTAAAGGATATTTCTCGCCCAGTTCGGTGCTATTCCAAAGCGCGATAATGGCCGAAGCGTCTTCAGGTCGGTAGCTTTTGAAACTAAATGCGGTCATAAAGCTTCGCCCTGCTCTAACAAAATGGCTGGTACAAACTCGCCTTCCTGTAAAACTTTTTCGCCGGGAACAAGTTTTAGTAAAGCGTTTGCACCCAGCATAGAAAGCAAGCGGCTGCTATTTTGCGCCCCGGTAGTACGGGCCGTAAAGACGTAACCGCCAATCGTCGGGTTGTACTCCTGGTTGACAATTGCCCGGACAAATTCGTTACGGTCTTTGGAATGGCTAACCGGGTGTAAAAGGCGGGCCTGAACAATTGGACGTTGCACGTGTTTGCGTCCACCCATTTTCAGGAGGGCAGGACGGACGAACAATTCAAATGAAACCAGGCTGGAAACCGGGAAGCCGGGCAAAGCAAATACCGGCTTTTTTTGCCCATTAGCTTCGACTGTAACAAAAGTTAAGGGCTTGCCGGGCTTGAGATTGACCCGCCCAAAGTGGATTGTGCCGAGTTCTTCCAGCAAATCTTTCATTAAATCCAGTTTGCCAACAGATACCCCGCCACTAGTGATTAAGCCGTCATAATTTTGCAAAGCTTCGTTAATCATAGAGCGCAGCCCGGCCTCGGTGTCAGGGGCAATACCCAGCGCGACGGGTTCGGCATAAGCCCGCGCGACTACCGACATCAGGCTAAAACGGTTGCTATCGTAAATCTGGCCGGGAGCAAGTGATTGGCCCGGCTCGACAATCTCATCTCCTGTAGAAAGTACCGCAATACGGGGACGGCGTACCGCTTTGAAGGTTGCCCGCCCGGTAGTCGCCAACAGGCCAAGTTCCGCCGGGCCAAGTAGCGTTCCAGCGACCAGAATAAGCTGACCGTCGTGCAAATCCTGCGCTCTGGGCCGAACGTTATCGCCCTTGCCCGGCGCGGATTGAACTTCGACCATCCCGTCTTTTTCACTGGTTTGCTCGACCATAATCACTGAATCCGCTCCCGGTGGCATAGGCGCACCCGTCATAATCCGCATAGCCGTTCCCGTCGTAACGGGTTTATCGGTCATACGCCCGGCAGTTTGGTCGCCGATAATCTGGCGCGGCTGCATTTCGTCCGCCGCCAAAAGCGCATAACCATCTACAGCGGTGGTATCAAAGGGCGGCATATCGAGGGTGCTGTAAATATCTTCGGCCAGAATACGGTCAATTCCAGTAGCCAAATCTATTTCTTCGGCTTCCAAAGCTGGCACGTTTTCCATAATTAGCCGGGTGGCTTCTTCCGGCTCAACTATCGAATAGGAAGAAGGTTTCATCAACCTTCGTTCTTCCAGACTGCTCATCTTAATCTCCTTTATGAGTTTCTGTTTTTATAAAAATGGGAGGATAAATTTTAACCTGAATTGGACACAGCTAGGATAATAATTAACTTCACAGATTATATACCAAAGCCAGATTATGACCAATTGCCCTGTTTTGGGATATTGACAATCTTTTCTTAATTTGCTATAGTATATCCATCTAAGCTATTAGGGTTTAGAAATATTATTTTTAGGCATAAAGGAGAACTTCAAATGAAAGCTTACACCTACCTCCCCGCTTTATTGATTAAATTGGAATTAATTCAAACCGAAAAGGAAGTTTTGCTTTATGAACGACGACTTTTATGCCGACGAAACTGATTATTTAGAAGAATACAGCCCTCTCCGAAAATCAAGCCAGGAACGTCGCCCGCCCAAATCCAGACCGGGCCATACTCCTAAAAAGGCTAAAAGCCAGGTTTTGTCCGAAATAGTAGAGGCTACCGGGCTAGAAAGTGGCTTCAAGATTAGCTACAAACCAGCCATTTTTGAAGAAGTCTGGTTGCTGGCCTCGCTCCGTCCCTTTTACGACCAGCATTTTATTAGTGATGTGCTGGCTCAGGTTAAGGGCGGGAAAGAAGCCAACGTTTATCGCTGTCAGGGCCACTCTTCTACTGAGCTGGAATTTGTCGCTGCCAAAGTTTACCGTCCACGCCAGTTCCGTAACCTCAGTAACGACAAGATGTACCGTCAGGGCCGACCCTTGCTCACTAGCGAAGGCCGGGCCGTCAAACGCACCGACCATCGTATTATGCGGGCCATCGGCAAAAAAAGTGCTTTTGGGGAACAGGTCGAGCATACTTCGTGGCTGATGTACGAATATACTACTTTGCAAAAGCTGTATGAGGCCGGAGCAGCCGTACCGCAGCCTTTAGCAGTAGCTGATAATGCTATTTTGATGGGCTATATCGGCGATGAATACCGGGCCGCCCCAACCCTGAGCGAAATCCGGCTTGAGCAGGACGAAGCCCAACCCTTGTTTGAGCAGGTTTTACAAAATATTGAGCTAATGCTAAAGCTGGGTTTTATTCATGGCGATTTGTCGGCTTATAATGTTTTGTACTGGCAGGGGCAAATTCGCCTGATAGATTTCCCACAAGTAACCGATAGTTTCGGCAACCCTGATGCTCGTTTTATCCTTGAGCGTGATATTAAGCGAGTTTGCGATTATTTCGTGCAACAGGGCGTAGAATGTAACGCGACGGAACTTGGCGCGGAATTGTGGGAGAAGTACATCGGCCAAAACGGGTTTAGTCTGGATGCTTACGCCGAGTATTGAAGTATAAACACCAGAAGTAAAATGGATTTCTAATTATTGCTAAATAAAGAAGCGCACCCAGTTTGTTAAGCTGGGACGCTTTTTTTTGCGGTGTAGTTAAAACCAACCCTTTTTAGCCCTATCACAGTCCGAAATTTGAGGTATAATCAGGCGAAACAAGCAGAACAGAAGGGAAACGAAAGGAAAACTAATGGCACGAGGCAAATCGAATCGTCCGTTCGATATTAAAGGCTTGATTACTTCACTCAGCAATTTACCGCGTCACGAAGGGCAAATTCTGGTGGGCGGCAAACGGGTGCTACATGTTTATATTCGCGAAGGCGAGGAATTTTTCAAGCCCTGGATAAGTATGTGGCTGGATGCAGAACACGGTTTTGTGCTGAATACCGAAATTATCGCTCCGCAACAAACTCAGGACGAGGGGCTAACCGAAACTTTGATGGGGCTTATCAAAGTTTTTACCGCTCAGTATAATTTGCCCGCCTTGCCGCCCGAAATGGGTATGAATGCTCTGCCCAAGCCGGGTCTACCTGAAAAAATTGTGGTGGACGATGCCGGGTTAGCCCAAACTTTGCGGCAGTTGCTTGCTCCGCTTGAAATCCAGGTTTTGCTGGCGGATGAACCAATCCTGGCTTTTGAAGATGCTTATTCCGAATTGTCGGCGGCAATGGGCGCAGACGAAAACGCCGAACCACCCAGTCCCTTTGAATGGAATTTGACCGACGAAAGCAATCTGCCGTCACTTTACAAGGCGGCAGGCGGTTTGTGGCGGCGCGAAGCCTGGGAATACGTCGGTAGCGATTTTCCATTTACTATCGAACTGGGCGAAAACGGGCCGAACATCGCTACTCCCCGCCTGTATGCCGCTATTTTGGGCAATGGCGGTATGACCTATGGCGCGGCTTTTTATTTGAGCAAGGAAGGCTTTGAGCAAGCCACCAATCAGGGCGAGGAACAAATTGAGTACGACGAAAGAATCGAGGAAACCATCGAAACTTTGCGGCGGGCGGGCGTTCCAATTGATAACCTTTCCCGCGCCGAGCAATACCAGCTTATTCAGCAACAACTTGGCGAGGAACTAGGCTTGCCCGAACGCAGCCGAGATGAAGAAAAAGGAAGGTTGATAGATAGTCTGGTGGTTTTTTTCGACCCAATAGAAGAAATTGACCCTACCTATCTCGATTGGATGAAAGCCCGCAACCTGAAATACCCTTCCCGCGAAGGTGTACCAATGTTCCACCGGGTCGTTACCGGCGAAGGGATGCAAAATTTGAACGAGCAGGAAGTGCGGGCGATGGCCCTTGCTCTGGATGCGCTCAACCAGTTTCTAAGCAGTAAAGGCATTTTTCTTGAAAGACTGGAATCGCTACCCAATGGTTTTATCCAGGCTCAAACCAAAGCCGGAGCGCAAAAACTGCCAATCAATGTCCGCTACCCCACCGAAGGCTACGAACAAGCTTACGAAGAACTGGTGCAAGCATCCCATTCCAACTTCTTACAATAACCAATCCAAGCGTACATCAGGAGGTCTGGATAGCCGAAATCCGTCCAAACCTACTGATATACGCCTTTTCTAACACTATAGAAAATCAGAAAGAGAAGTGGAATTGTTACAGATTAGTGGTAATCTGGCCCTGAAATGAATTTCGGGCTAAGATACCGCAAGTTGGTTTAAACCAACTGAGAATTTATCTTAACCGAGGTTGGGCAAAAGTCAACTGGCAGAGCAGTATCCTACAGGGGATAGGGGCATCTTGTAAGATGTGGCTCTGCCCATGGATTTTTGGGAATAAGTTCTAATTCAAATAAGGGCCAAGTCTGTTGCAGTTGGTTTGAACCAACTTTCCATTACTTAGCCCGAAATTCATTTCAGGGCGATTGGACGATAAACGCTTTTCTAAATCATCTGATTACTTACAAATAAGTTCAAATCCTGAAATTTTTACAAGCTACCGAGTATGAATATTATCTAAAACTCGTAAAATTCTAAGTTTATACTTAATTTGTCGCGTTGTTCTGGGGGAAGTTTAATTAAGGTTTTGAGCCACCAGTCATTAAAAAGGCGATCATAGTTAATCATCGCTTGAGAAGCATCGAGGTTAGTACCAATAAAGAGTGTCA
>JBBQGP010000264.1:0-6501 GCA_038323095.1 Chloroflexia bacterium
GCCGCCTCGAAAGCGTAGCCCTGCCGACGATAAGCCGGAACAATCCCATAACCCAAATCGGCTGTTCCGCTTTTGTCCGGGCCACCCTTTAGCCCAATATCGCCGATAACATTATTATCCGCCGCGTGAATAATTAGCCTGTCCCATTCAGCCAGAGCGGGTTTACGAGTCAGCGTAGCGGCAATAAGCGGCAAAACCTCGCCAAAATCAGCATTGGGCCATTCGTCCGGCACGCCCACCCCCAGCAGCTTTGCCAGTTTTGAGCGATTTCCGATGGCGGCTTGCACCAATTCCAGTTGCAAAGGCACTAGCAACAAACGCCGGGTACGAATGGTCGCCATTCCCGGTTCTTTAGCCTTACCCAAACTAAACACGCTCATATTTTACCAGCTTATCTTGACATCAAAAGCTTTTGGGCCAACCGCCTGAGAGATTACTCGCACATCCGAAAGTTTCATATCCTCGAAAAATTGCTGAATTACCCCTTCCGAAAAAGCCGGGTCGCCGGGGTCATCCCTGAATTGCAAAACATAGTCGTTCTCGGCCAATTTTACCAGATTACGCTGACCAAAACTAATGCCGGTGCTAAACATTTTTACCATTTGCTGCACCGCCCGCGCCGGTGAAATTACTTTGAGGGGGGCAACCATTACCCGCCCGACCAAAGTTTGCGGATAGCCCCGGCTGGTCGCCCGTCCCAGCGCAACCATTCTTTCACGGGCGTTTAGCTCTGGAAAGCGGGCCTCGCCCACTACTTGCAAAAATTTGTCTACAACTTCAAGCGGGTATTGCTTTTTGGGGTGGGCTAAATCTACGCCAGAACCAGCTTTGACCAAAGCCAGCAAAGCCGCATCGTCATAGCCGTTCACCCCTTTTAGCAAGGCTTCCAGACTGGCAAAATCGTAAAGATATTTTTCTTCTGCGCCCTCGGCCATAAATAAACACTCAATTTCGTTTGTTTGCTTTTTTAATAGTAATTCTGGAAAAGTTCGCCAATTTTCTGCACAACCAGAGCCGGATTTAATCCCTGTTCGGTAGAAGCCGCCCGCACCAGCGTTTCACCGATAAGCACCGCCCGCGCCCCGCAAGCTTGCAGCCGTAAAATATCCTGACGGGTAGCAATCCCGCTTTCGCTAATCAAGATACCATCAAATCCGGCGGGAAGTTGCCGCACCAGGCGTTCGGTTACGGCCAAATCTACCACAAAAGTTTGCAAATCCCGGTTATTGACCCCAATCAGCTTTGCCCCCAGCTTCAAGGCGCGTTCCAGTTCGGCCTCGTTATGCACTTCCACCAATACCGCCAGATTCAGGGCCTGAGCCGTAGCGAAAAGTTCCGCCGCCTGATTATCTTCCAAAGCCGCCATAATCAAAAGAATTGCGTCCGCCCCGTAAGCCCGCGCCTGATAAACCTGATAGTTATCCAGCATAAAATCTTTGCGCAGAACGGGGATATGTCCGCCTGCCGCTTCTTTTGCTATTTGCAAATAGCTCAAATGACCCTGAAAAAAGCGTTGGTCGGTCAATACCGAAAGAGCCGAAGCTCCCGCCTGGCTATAAGTTTCGCCCAAAATGGCGGGGTCAAAATCAGGGCATAGCAAACCTTTGGAGGGTGAAGCCTTTTTTATCTCGGCAATCAGGGCCATTTCCCCACCCATTCGAGGTTTACGCAAGGCGGCTTCAAAATCGAGGGTAGCGGGCAAAAGTTTTATCCGCTCTTGCAAATCGGCCAGAAGTTCGGCGGCTTGCTGTTGGGCCACTTCCTTGTATTTATGCTCAAGAATCTCGGTTAAAAAGTTATTCAAGCTCAAGACCGCTTTCTTCGTTTGAATACACAAAAATAAGTATGCGTCCAAACGGTTACGCTCGAATTACCTATCCCAACATCACCGTGATTTCCGACATTCAGCGGCTCCATATATATCAATTCCCAACCCTGCTCGCCAAACTGGTTTAGCTCAGGCAAAACGGCCTCTACCGCAAATTTTGGCATTTTTTGGCCGGGATATTTCTGGCTCAAGTAATCGTTTTGAGCAGTGGCGTTAGCTTCAACGAATCGAGTGTGGTACTCCCATTGCTCGTAACCACCCGCGCTACTTCCTTCGTTCATATTAGGCCAATTCATCATAATTTACTCCTTGAATTGATTACTAACCTTTACCAGCGTTTGCAAGCGTTCCAGAGCCGCCCCGCTATCAATTGATTCGGCGGCTTGCTCCACTCCGGCTTTCAAGTCAAGGGCTAACCCGGCGGCGACCAAAGCGGCGGCGGCGTTCAGCAAAATTACATCTCGCTGGGCCGATTTTTCGCCCTGAAGTATTCGTAAGGTAATTTCCCGGTTCTCTGCCGCGTCGCCGCCCGCCATCGTGCTAAGTGGAGCGCGGCTAATCCCGAAATCTTCCGGCATAATAACGTGCTGACGCATTGCTTCGCCACTTCTTACTTCATATATATAGCTTTCAGCGGCAATACTAATTTCGTCCAGTCCGTCGGCACTATGCACCACTAAAGCGTGTTCGCTACCAAGCTCCTGCAAAGCCGCCGCCAATTTTGCGGCAATATCCGCTCCCGGCACACCCAAGACTTGCCGCTTTGCTCCGGCGGGGTTGGTGAGCGGGCCAAGAATATTAAAAACATTGCGAATACCAATTTCGCGGCGTACTGGCCCGGCATACTTCATTGAAGGATGAAAAAGCGGCGCGAACATAAAGCCAATTCCGGCTTCTTCCAGACAAATTGTGACCTGCTCCGGCTTTAGGCTAATGTTGACCCCCAGAGCTTCCAGCACATCGGCACTACCGCAACGACTACTGGCCGCCCGGTTGCCGTGTTTGGCGACGACTGCTCCTGCTCCGGCCACCACAAAAGCGGCAGTAGTCGAAATATTAAAAGTATTCGCGCCGTCCCCGCCCGTCCCGCAGGTATCTACTACCGGGCGATTCAAATTGGGCGGGATAGTCACGTGGGTGGCTTTGGCCCGCATGACCTGAGCCAGCCCCGCCACTTCCTCCACCGTTTCCCCCTTCATCCGCAAGGCGGTTAGAAAGCTGCCAACCTGAGCCGGGGTTGCCTCGCCCGTCATAATTTCTTCCATCGCCGCCGCCGCTTCCTCCCGGCTAAGGGCTTCCCGGTTGACCAGCTTTGCAATTGCCTCTCTTATCATAGTTTCCTCTTGTTAGTTTTATACCGTTTTGGGGTAAAAATCCTCAAATTGGTGCAGTCGCACCCCGAAAAGCGCGGCAGTTCGCTCGATTTCTGCTGGACTTACACTAAAATCATTCGTGGTTTTGATGGCGGTGTAAACGCTGGCATAGCGGCTTTGAGGCTGCACCAGACGCACCATCATATTATTCAAAAAGCCACTGCGCGGGCGCGTCTTGAACGGTAATGCAAATTTGGCGGCCAGTTCCCGAACCCATTCGCTACCCTGATAAACGCGCGGCCCGCCCAAATCAAAAGTGCGATTCCAGCCCTCCGGCACAGCATAAGTCCGTACACAAAACTCGGCTAAATCATCATAAAGCATAGGCGAATGAGGCATGTTGTCGCCTTCGACTACCGTAAAATAGCCTTTGCTCAAGCCGTTCACTGTCCGGGCCAACATCGCCCGGCTCATCAAGGCCCCAACCCGAAAAATCGTGTAATTCAGCCCGCTTTCTTTTAAAACGTTCTCGGCTTGATGCTTGGCGTTAAAAATATGATTTTCGGGGAATTGCTCGGCGTGCAGCAGCGAAACAAAAGTCACCTGCTGCACTCCCGCCGCCACCGCCAACCGAAACAAACGGCGGTTGCCGTCCACTTCCAGAGCATAATGATTGGTTGGCCTCTCATAAAGGGTGGCCCGCGCCGCCGTTATAATGTAATCTACGCCATCCAAAGCCGCTTGCAGGCTGGCTTCGTTATTATAATCGCCCGGCACTAATTCTATATCGGCCCGCCGGATTTCCTGCCGCATACCTTCCAGTTTGTGCGGGCGAACCAGGCCGCGCACTTCTTCGCGCCGTTCGGCCAGCCGTTGCATCACAATCCGGCCTAGTGTGCCACTCGCTCCCGTCACTAAAAATCTTGCCATTAATCCTTAAAATCTCTCCAGACTAGCACTTTTTCGCCAAAAATCTGCTTTGCTTAATTTACCTTTTAAACCGTCTTTGGTCAAATCTGCTACAATTACTCAAGCACTAATTATAACAAATTCTAAATAGTCACACCTCGCTAAGGAATGTGACTATTTTAGTGGGATTATTTTACCAAAGTCGGGCAGCAAACCTTGAATTGGAACTATAGATAATCAGGTAATGATTTAGAAAAGGGTCTAGCGTCCAATCGCCCTGAAATGAATTTCGGGCCAAGTAATGTGAAGTTGGTTAAAACCAACTGTTACAAACTTGGCCCTTATTTAAATTAGAGCCTATCCTTATAGTTAGTGGCCTTGTCCATTGGCGAAGCAACGTCTTACAAACAATACCACTTCCCCTGTAGGATGCTGCTCTGCCAGTTGAGGTTTGGTCAAAATCAATGGGCAGAGCCACATCCTACAAGAAATACCGCCTCCCCTGTAGGGTGCTACTCCGCCGGTTGACTTTGCCTAACCTCGATTAAGATAAATTCTCAGTTGGTTTCGGCACAGCCCACCTTCGGCGAACCAACTTGCGGTATCTTAGCCCGAAATTCATTTCAGGGCCAGACTACCACTAATCTAAAAATCCTAATTCTTTTTCCTGATAAGTAGCACCTGTCCCGACCTGATATAGTTGGGGTTGCTAATTTTGTTATCCTCACGCAGAATTTGCAGAGTTGTGCCGAAACGCTGGGCAATGGTTGTTAGGGTGTCGCCGGGCTGAACGCTGTAAGATTGGAAATTGCCGGGTATAGCGGGGGTAACGGTGGGCGGATTTGACCCTGCCAGATTTGGCCCAAAGGGAGGTACAACGTCCCCCGCGTGTTGAATAATACTTCCGGCAGGACATTGACCGGGAAGGCCGTTAGTATTCCAGGGTAGGCGAATTATCAGCTTTTGGCCGGGATTTAACGCTTTCTCACTCGCCAGGCCGTTTTCGCTTAAAATCTGTTCGGCCCTGACCCGATGCAAAGCCGCCACTTTTGCCAGAGTATCGCCCGGTTGGAAAGTGTAGGAGCAAACTGTGGGTGAAGGGGCAGGCGTAACCGTTGGCACCACTGCTCCCGGAAGCGGAATTATCAGCCATTGCCCAACCCGCAAATAATTTGGGTTGGTCAGCTTGTTGGCTTTGATAATATCTTGCTGGGTCACTTTGGAGCTTTTGTAACGTTCAGCAATCGAGGCCAGAGTATCGCCCGCCGCAACCTCGTGACACAAACCCTGCAAAGGAGTACAAACTGATGGGGGCGGGATTTGCAAGGATTGACCCGGTGTAAGGGTCGGGTTAGATGCAAGATTGTTGTACTTTGCCAATGCGGTAGGCTCAACGTTGTAGTTATAGGCAATGTCCTCTAATTTGTCGCCCTGCCGAATCTCATAATCGCTTGACCGAACTTCCCCACAGGCGGTTAGTAAAAAAGCCAGCGCAAATAACCCGCCTAGCTCTAAAAAAGTGGGCCGACCATTTTTAATGTGCCACATAAACGCAATCTCCCCACGTCTTCAATACGTCTTCAATAAATATTCACTTGTTTTTACTTGAACTTGTTAGAAAAATTGTCCCGTTTGACCCTTTGAAGAAATTGTCCCGACTGATTTTGTAGTTAAAGACCCATTAGATAAAAGAATAATAACATATGCACAGCCAAATTAATATGATAAAAAGGTGACAATACTCTAATAATTTGATAATTTTTCCTATAAAAGTTTTGAGGTTTAATCTTAATAAATCATCTGAACAAAAAAGCCGGGCTGCTTTCGCAATCCGGCTTTTTCCCATTATACCCTGAAAACTAATTTTTAGACTACGTTAGCTTCACGCTCATCATCACGCCTGGATTTGAGGTCAAAAGCTTTGGGGTCAAGCTCCATCGAAGCTACCTGAGCGGAAGCAGCGGTTTCTTCGCCCATCTTGCCAATACCACGCAAATCAATTGCGTCCCCGGCAAAAGGCCGCAAAGCAAACATATTGATACCCGCGCCATCCTCGGTAGCACTATCAAAGATAGCGTCCATTTCGTCGCCGCTCATAACTTCTTTTTCGAGCAGGATATTGGAAATGGCGACCAATTGCAGATTGTAGCGGGTCAAAATTTGGCGGGCGCGGTTCAAGGCACTTTGCACCAGCAAATTTACTTCCTGGTCAATTTCGTAGGCCAGAGTATTGCTGCAATTCAGGCCAGCCCCTTGCTGCTGACTGCCAAAGTTAATCGGGCCGAGCTTTTGGCTCATACCGTATTCGCAAACCATCGAACGGGCAATCGAGGTTACACGCTCAATATCGTTGCTAGGGCCGGTAGTCACTTCGCCAAACATCAATTCTTCGGCGGCGTGTCCACCCAGCGCAAAAGCCATAAAATCTTCAAGCTGGCTGCGTGTCCAAAG
>JBBQGP010000265.1:0-6470 GCA_038323095.1 Chloroflexia bacterium
CGCTGGCGGGTGGTTTCGTTCAGGCCAAAGGTTTGGAAATAATCTGAGGCGAGGCCAATACCCCAAAACATTGTCACCCAGATAGGCCAAATCAGCGTCCAGACTGAACCAAAACCACTGCTTGCCCAACTAATCAAGGCAATCGCCCATAGCAAAGCGTTTACCGAAAGATAGCTGGTCAGATGTTTGTAAAAACGCATTTTATTTGCCACGCGCTTTTCGGCTTGACGGTAGGCTTCGTCCGGGCTAATTACTGGCGGCATATAGCCCATTGTATCGACAGGATTAAGCGGGAATTGAGCGTTATAACCCGTAACGGTGGTTGGTGGGTAGTATGGGCCGGGCTGCTGGCTTGGGCTATTCCAGCCTGTAGCGGGGTCGGCAGGGCGATTTTGTTCGGGAAAATTATTATTAAACGACATTTTGCCAATCTCCTTCAAGCGTTTCTTTTCAGGCGTTTCTTTTCAGACGCTTATTTTCAGATTTTTCTTTTTAGTTTGTTTACCGGGCGGCTCTTTTTCGCCCCTCGTGATTGTAAGACCCTTCCCGGCGTAACTTTGTTTCAAAGATTGGCAGCAAATGTTTTTGAATTAGTAACGACGATTGAAAAAGCGCAAGGCCGCAAAAATGGCTACGACAATGAACGCCAGAAATAGCAGCGAGGCCAATACCGCAAACACTTTTTGCAGCAAAGTCACTACAATTACAATCGCTACTAGAATCAAAATACCACGAAGTATTAAACCGCCAAGACTGGAATTAGAATAGTTCCGCATTTCATTTCCCTCATTGTTTCATCTGTTTCATCTTCGGCCTGAACTTGCCGAGTTTTAGTCTGTAGCTCTTAAAAATTTGCCTGTTTGCTACAGTCCTCTTATGTACGCACTTTCCCGGCAGATAGTTTCGCCAGAACTCTCTGATTTCTGAAACAAGGGGTATTACTTACAGCAAAAAACTCTCTTGAGAGTTCAAGAGAGCATTTCTCCAAATTCTGCTTATATTAAATTCAGGCCGAACCTAACCACAATTACTTTGCTGGGAACGGGTTGTTAGAATTTATCTGAATAAAGGTCAATCAAAAACCCACTGGCGGAGCAGTGTCCTACAAAACCCCGCTATTAGGATAAGCTTTACTTTTTTGATTTTTCTCTAACAACTAACAAATGACTAGGCATTCGGCTTGGTCGGGTCGAATTCGTTATCAAAAGTGCCGCGCCGTACCAGCCAGTTAGCGAACATTAAACCCACCGCGAGGGCCAGGAAAAACATTAGCACCCAGAAAAGCGACCATTCTACCGGCACATCCGTCGGGGCTTTGATTTGCGGATTTGAGCCGCTGGGGGCGGGGGTCGGGTTAGGGGCAGCCTGGGCGAAAACTTCCGCCGAAAAGGTTAATAAGGCCAGAGCGATTGTGAGCAGACCCAGCGTCAGGTTTAACCAGACACGTTTTAAAGCTTTCATGTGCTTTTTCTCCTGTTTAGATTCAGCTATAGTGACATCTTTAGCTTTATTTTAGAGCTTTGAAAGGGATTCGTCGGTATTCCATGCTACAACCTTCTCTTAAAGCCTGCCGTTTTGTGTGAATGGTTACAGGTTAAATTGTTTTAGAGCTTGCCGTTTGCCCGGTTCTATGTTATACCAAAGCCGGAAGCAATTTTAAGGAATTTATCTATCAAATTATTCGAGGGAAAAATGAGACACTGGGTCAAGCTGGGCTTAATACTTTTGTTGATTAGCGGCTTATTGGCGGGCTGTGGCGATACGGTTTACCGGGTGGAGGTTACTCCGGCTTCTACGACTACTACCGAACCCACCGCTACCGCTCAACCAACAAGCGCGCCCCGGCCTAGCCCTACTTCTGCCCCGACTGTTGCCCCCACTTTTACGCTCAGGCCGATTTTGACCACTACCGCCGAAGCCGGGCCGGGAGTAATCGCCGGGGCTGGCCCGGTAGTTGGCGGAAAATACATTCAGGAAGTTAGTTTGGTGCGGCAGGATATTTTGAAAAAATGGGACGTAATGAACGAGAAGCTGGCCGAAATGCGAACTCAGGTAGCCGCCGGGGATTGGAACAAAGCTAAAGATAGCTGGAAGGCGGCGCGAGCGGCTTTTCTTTCCGGCTCGACGCTGGCCTCACAAGTCCTTTACCCTAACAATTTGTATCAAAATCTGGATGCGACGCTGGACGAAGAACCAACTTACGGCTTTCAGGCAACGGAGAAGCTTTTATGGGATAGCAGCAAGCCCCCCACTAAAGAAACCGTTTTGCCGATTGTCGCCCGGCTAGTACGCGATGGCAATCAGGCCCGTAGCCTAATGCTCAAGGCTGAATTAAGCAGTTTGATGGTTTTTCGCGGGCTGCAAAATCTGGCGGGGGGATTGGTACTGTTTGTTATTGAAAATGGAACAAATTCCTTGAGTGGCACAAGCGTGGTTAATACCCGCGCCAAACTACAGGCGATTAAAGACCAATACGCTATTTTTAGCCCAGCCGCCGATAAACTGGACGCGGCAACTAACAAAAAGGTTCTGGCCGCAATTCAAACTATGCAAGAAGTGCTATCTTTTAGCATACCTGACCCCGGCGTGGTAGACCAGTACGCCAAACGTTTACGAAGTGCTTTGGTGGCTTCGGCAAATCTGCTCAAAATTGACCCGATTTTGGAAGGGCCAGATTTGCTCAAGGAACTCGATAATTTGCGCCTGTCGGTGGATGCAACGTTGGATGGGCTGGCTCAGGATAATATGGACATTACTTCCGAGCGGTTTTCGGAGGTGGAAGCCACGCTTGACGGTAAATTGGGTCGCAGTTTGCGCGAAGTTGACCCTGACGATTATCAGGCTCTCGATACTTTGCGAAAGAGTATTAACGAAGCTTTGTTCTTTGGTACAAGCCCGGATAAAGTAAAGGGGAAGCAAAGCTTGATAGATTTTGCACGGGCAGTAGATAAGACTATTACTAATGTCAAAAAAATTCCAGTAACAAACAGGTGAGATATGGCACGTTTTGAGGTAGATAATACGCTTTTGATGATTCCCGTAACTTCCAATGCGAAATTTACCGAAGTTTACGGCTCTGGCTACAAAACTCATACTTTGATTGGCAATTTGATAAAGCCCAAAGATGCTCCTTCCAAGACCGTAGCGGTTTTTATGCACCCCTCCGGCCAAATGTTTGCCCTACCCTACCCCAATGCGCTGGCCCGCAGTGGCGTTCACGTTTGCACCTGTGGCAGTCGCTACCCCAATAACGATACTGCCCTGATTATGGAAAATGTGGTAATAGATTTGGGGGCGGTAGTGCGTTACATGAAAGAAAAGCTCGGTTATGAGAAAGTAGTGCTGGTCGGTTGGAGTGGAGGCGGTTCACTTTCGCTGTTTTACCAGAGTCAGGCTTATAATCCAACGGTTCGTAGTACACCCTATGGCGACCCGCCCGACTTGACCGAAGCCAACTTGCCAGAGGTAGATGCAATGATTACGATTGCTGCCCACGCTTCCCGCGCCCGCACCCTGACCGAATGGCTGGACGCTTCGGTTTTGGACGAACGCGATGCCTACAATTTAGACCCGGAATTAAACATTTACGACCCCAATAACCCGAACCAGCCGCCCTACTCCGCCGACTTTGTAACGCGTTATCGGGCCGCCCAAATCGCCCGCAATCGCCGGATAACGGCCTGGGTGCGGGAACGGCTGGATTTTTTGCAAAAACGCAATAAAGGTGACATCGAAGAACCTTTTGTGGTTTACCGCACGATGGCCGACCCGCGCTTTCTGGATACTTCGCTTGACCCAAATGACCGCCCGGCCAATCGTTGTCTTTTGGGCGACCCTCTTACCAGCAATAACGTTCCTGCCGGGTTGGGCCGCTATTCCAGCTTACGTAGTTGGCTTTCGCAATGGAGCTACGACGAGTCTAACGCCGATGGCCCGCGCCACGCCGCCAATATTCACATTCCCTATTTACTTGTCGAAAATACCGCCGATGAAGCTTGCCCGACTACCCATACCCGCGATATTTTCGAGGCGATTCCTTATCCCGGCAAAAAGTTTGTGCAAATCAAAGAAGCTAACCATTATTACATTGGTTTGCCCGAAAAACTGGCCGAAGCGGTTCAAATTACAAACCAATGGCTTGAGGAGAAAAAGCTGATTTGATTATATTTTAGGGTTGGACGGTAGAGACGAGCATTGCGGCGTAACCCTGTTGGAGCAGGCGGACTTCGAGCTGTTGCCCGGTGGCTTCGTCCTCGACAAGCGTAAAGAGGGTAGGCCCGCTCCCGCTCACCCAAACATGGTCAGCTCCGGCCTCGACCATTGCTTGCCGGAACTGGTCAATTTCGGGGAAGCGTTCATAGACCACTTTTTCAAAGCCGTTAAAAAAAAGCGAATGACTAATAGTTTGGCCTTGTTGAAGATAGCGCACCAACACTTTGGTAATCGAACCATCGGTAAAATCGCGGTAGTCCAGCATTTTGTAAAGCTCTTTGGTTTTCGTAGCGGGCATTTCCAACGTCGGATAAAGCAGCACCAGCCAGATACGCGGCAAGGCTGGCAGAGCGGTCAGCCGTTCGCCGCGCCCTTCCGCCAGAGCCGTCCCGCCTCGAATAAAGAACGGCACGTCCGAACCAAGCCGGGCCGCTTCTGCCTCAAGCTGTGCGAGGCTCAAATTCAAGCCCCAAATTTTGTTAAGAGCCAGCAAAGCCGTCGCCGCGTTACTGCTTCCACCGCCCAAGCCTGCCGCTACCGGGATTTGCTTTTCCAGAAAAATATCCGCGCCATGCTCCCGTCCGGCCAATTCTTGCAAGCGCAAAGCCGCTTTCCAAACCAGATTGTTTTCATCTACCAATGCCGGCAAATTGCAATCAAACTGCAAATCCGGGCAAGGAGCAATCGTCAGAATATCGTAGAGGCTAATTGTTTGCATTACGCTGGCGATTTCATGAAAACCATCAGGCCGCCGTCGCAAAATCTCCAGGCTCAGATTTATCTTGGCATAAGAATAAAAAGTTTCTTTTTCAGCTTGCAACCCGCTATCGGTGCTAGTCTCCATAATCAAAACGTCCTTTATAAACCCGAACCCTTCATACTTTATACTTCCGACTTTTCCCCTTAGTCCTCTAAACTAAAATTACCGCACCAATTCCCAGCTTGGATGAATATCAAGACTCCAGTCTTTGGAGTTGGCGGTGGGATTATCAAGGGTGGTTAGTTTGAAATAAGCGGCGGCGGCCACCATCGCGGCGTTATCGGTGCAAAGCGATGGCGGCGGGAAACTGACCGGGATATTCAGTTTTTCGGCCCGTTCCAAAATGGCGGCTCGCAACGCCTTGTTAGCAGCTACTCCACCTGCAATCAAAATATGGTTAGCTCCGTACTCCTGGGCGGCCTGTACCGTTTTGGTCGCCAGCACTTCAACGACAGCCGCTTGAAACGAAGCGGCAATATCGGCGACGGGCAAGCCACTTTCAGGCTCTTGCGCTTTGGACTGAGGTTTTTCTTCTTCGGCTTCTTCCCAGGGGTCACGCGCTTTTTCGCCACGCTTTACAGGCAAAGGGCGGGGCGGCTGCAAGGTCGCCTTATTTTTGGCAATTTTCTCACGTTCGGCTTCGGCTGCCCCTGAATATGGGACAGGCTTGGGCGGGGGAGCTTGAAACTCCAGAACTTTCCGCATAACAGCGGTTTTCAGGCCACTAAAACTAAAGTCGTAAGTACCTTTGAGCCAGGAGCGAGTAAAAGGGTATTTTAGAGCGTCGCCATCCAAAGCGGCTTTCTCGACTAGCGGCCCGCCGGGATAGCCCAAATTCATTACACGCGCTACTTTATCAAAAGCTTCGCCCGCCGCGTCATCCTGAGTTTTGCCGAGTAAACGATATTCGCCATGCCCTTCGATAAGCACAATTTCGGTATGTCCGCCCGAAACAACCAAACAAATAATCGGAAATTTAGGGGGAGCTTCAACTTCTTCGCTGTCGGGCGGTATCAGCCAGTTAGCGTAAATATGCGATTCAAGGTGGTTGACCCCGATAAGCGGCTTTTCGCGGGCGAAAGCAATCGCTTTAGCGACGTTTACCCCGACCAGAAGCGCACCCGCCAGGCCCGGCCCGTTAGTTACGGCGATTGCGTCAATCTCTGACCAATCCAGTCCGGCGGTTTCCAGCGTTTCGCTAAGTACAGGTGTTATGTAAAGTATATGCTGGCGAGAAGCTACTTCCGGCACAACCCCGCCATATTTTTGATGTATATCTATTTGCGAGGCGACAACGTTCGCCAGCACTTCGCGCCCATCCTGCACAATTGCCGCGCTCGTCTCGTCGCAACTGGTTTCAATCGCTAAAACATTCACTACTTTTCCCCCCAATTTCTAGCCCTATCCTCGAAAGTATACTACATTTTCCCCTAAAGGAGAACGTTTCAGGCAAAGGCACGAAGTTTTTGCACCTTTGCCTCTAACCTCCTCAAAGTTG
>JBBQGP010000266.1:0-6435 GCA_038323095.1 Chloroflexia bacterium
TTGCGCTTTAGCCACCAAGCCGGGTTAGCCGCTCGCTTTAATGAAGCCGTAGCCCACGCCGAAGGGGATTATTTGCTTTTTCTGGATAAGGCCAGCCCGGTATTAAGCGAGGATTGGGCGGAAAATCTGCTATATTACGCCGAACAGTCGCAAGTTGGCGCGGTGGGCGGGCTGGTGCTGACCGAAAACCAGACTGTAGCCGAAGCCGGATTGCGCTTGAATCCCCAGGAGGGCTTGCTACCTTTGTCACGGGGCTACCCGGCTGGCTCAAGCGGCTACCACCAAAGTTTGAAAGTAGCCCACGAAGTTAGTGCCTTGAGCTTGCAAGGCTTGTTGCTCAAAAAAGCCCTGTTCAAGCAAGTTGGCGGCTTTAATCCGCTTTTCGAGAGCGTTTACGTCGGCCCGGATTTGTGTTTACGATTGCGACAGGCCGACTTCCAGCTCATTTTTACGCCTGATGCGGTGCTAAAACAAGCTGATGTAAATTGGCTGGACGATGGCGACCTGATGCTGGAAAAAATGCTTTTTATGGATATTTGGCAGGATTGGCTGGAACAATACGACTCGTTCTACAATCCTAATTTCAATCAAAATTATAGTGACTACCGAATATAATTTCAAAAAGAACATTTTATTTGTTCTATACAACGATTTCCGGGCCAATAGTGCCATGCATGTGCATAATTTTGCCAACCAGCTAACCCTGCTGGGCTACGATTGCGCCGTAGCCGTCCCCAAAAACAAGGATACCGCCGATTTGCAGCAGGAGCGGCTTTATGCTGTGACCGAATTTGGCGAAATCGGGCAATTGGGCAAATGTTTTTACAATGGCAAAGGCCCGGATATTGTCCATGCCTGGACACCCCGCGAGGTGGTACGCACTTACTGCGAGGCTTTGCGCCAGCGTTTTGAGTTTGCCCTTTTTATTCATCTCGAAGATAACGAAGAGCATATTTTAGAAAAATATCTGGGCAATTCCCTCGATGAGTTAATCCGCCGGCAAATCCAGATACCGCCCGATTTGTCTCACCCGCTACGTTACCGGGAGTTCTTAGCCAGCGCACAGGGCATAACTGTTATAATGGAAAAGCTCCAGGAGTTTTGCCCGGAGAATGTGCCAAATCTAATACTCTGGCCTGGCGTGGATACGACCCAATTTGCACCCGGCCCGCCTGACCGCGAATTGATGTCCCGGCTGGGTATTCCTATTAATACGACTATTTTATGCTATACTGGCAACGTTCATCCGGCCAATCAGCTAGAAGTACGCAGTTTGTATCTGGCGGTGGCCCTGCTTAATCGGCTGGGGCATCCGGCGACATTGATACGTACCGGGCTGGATTTTTGCCCTTTTCTGGGTGCGGACGATAGCTGGGCCAAACAATATTCGGTGGAACTGGGTTACGTCTCGCATAGCCTGATACCGTCTTTGCTAAATCTGGCCGATGTGCTGGTGCAGCCGGGTAAGGCTGGAGCGTTTAACGACTACCGCTTTCCTTCTAAATTGCCCGAATTTCTGGCAATGGGTAAGCCGGTAATTTTGCCTGATTCCAATCTAGCCCATTATTTGCGCTCCGGCGAAGAAGCTTTAGTATTTGCAACGGTGGATGCCCGGCAAATCATCGCGGCGGTACAGCAGCTTGAGCATGACCCGGTTTTGACCGCCCGTTTGGGCGAAGGCGCAATAAATTTCGCCCGGCAACAGCTCGATTGGCGGCGCAATACCGAAAAACTGCGAACTTTTTATGAACAAAATTTGCAACTTTCTGGCAGATAATTGGTTAAAATAACAGGGGATTTTTAGTTTATTTTCACTATCATTACTAACTATCATTAGTAAAAGGTGCTTTGAGGGTACAGGAGTTTTATTTTGTTAGCATTAGGTCTTACCTTACTGATTTTTATTTTCTGGATAATTGTGGGCTATGCGGTAATCGTAGCCTTGCGTACCAGGTTTAACCTTATTCAAAATTTGCTTTTAGCTCCTTCAGTAGGGCTGGCTGTAACCGTTCTGGCCGTGTTCTGGCTCAATCGAATAGGTTTGCCGGTCAAAACTTTTGGCCTGATTTTGGGTTTAATAATGCTAACAGGCGCAGCTTTTCTGCTTTGGCGGCTACGCCCGATTACTCCTTTTCGTCGGTACCTGCCTTTCGCGCTGGTTTTTTTCCTGACCGCCCTGATAGTGGGTCGCCCCATGCTCGAATTTAATTTCGATTGGTTAAGCTATTCCAACGACGACATGGCTAATTACGTATTGGGGGCGCATCGCTTTTTGAATTATGGTTTTTTACAATTGCCCGATAAAAATGCGCTGGTACAGGGCCAGGATTTTACCTTGATTTACTGGTTCCTGCACGTCTGGTTGAGTTCAAGAGCAGGGGCAGAGTTAATGTTGGCCTGGATAGTCAGTATAACCGGCTTGAGCGGTCATCAAGCTTTTATGCCTTTAATACTGGCTTTTAATCTTGCCCAAATCAGTGCCGTCGGTGCGCTGGTTTGCCAGCAGCGTCGCCAGCGTTTGGCCGCTCTTATAGTTTGTGCCATGCTGGGGCTTTCAGCTTTAATGGCTCTTGGCACGCTTTACCAATTATTAGGACAGGTCGGCGGCATCGGCTTGATGTGTGGTTGTGCCACAGTTTTGATGCAACCTATCCGCCCGCTGGCAAGACGGGAATTAGTACGTTATGCTTTATTGTCCGGGATTATGGTAGCGGCTTTACTGATGTTCTACCCGGAAGTTTTTCCTTTTTTGGCATTAGCTTACCTGTGTTACATTGGTGTGGGCCTGGCAAGACGTTATATTGCCTGGCGGCCTTTGCTCATTCGGTTGGCGGTTACAGCCTTAGCCAGTTTACTAATTATTAATGTTTACTTACCAGTTATAATAGGATTTTTGTTGACTCAGTTCACAATCGGTGTTAGAAACGTAGATGCTGATTATGTACTCTTTCCTTTTTATTTGCTACCCAGTGGTTTGGGCGATCTGTGGGGCTTTCAAAATATCGTGGCTATTTCGGGTGAACCCTGGCTTAGTATAAGTATTGTATTAGGCGGCGTGTTATTAATAGTGGCGATTATTAGTATTTTTAGAGCCTGTTGGAAACTTCAACCTGTGGCCTTTTGCGGCCTGATAATGCTGGTAATGGCGGTATACCTTTTTATCAAGCAAACTGACTTCGGCTTGTTCAAACTGGCAATGTATTCCCAACCTTTTTTAATAGGCGGGCTAGTATTACTTTGCCTCAGAAACCGTAATTACAAACGCAAGTGGCTGCAAGTGGCCGTATTCTTGCCTTTAGCCCTGGTTTCCTTGCTTGGCTTGTATGCTCAAACCGATTACATTGAAAAAAGCCGGGGGGTCACATCTTCTTCTGAAAGCGGCGGCGGCCTGGTCGAAATTCCCGGTGCTTCCGTCACCCATATTAATAGCGAATTTCAGCAAGAACTTTCCCAGACCAAAGCTTCTCAGGTTATTCTGGACACTTATAATCTTGTAGTATCCAAATTTCAGGGGCTTTATTTGCAAGGTCGGGCTAAAGTTTCCTTTGCCGGTATGCCCGAATCAGTTTTTCGTTTTGCTATTGTAGATGTAAACGACCCGGATAAAAAGCAATTACTAGCTGACGGCAATATTAAAGCAATTGAAGAAGCTTTCAGGCAACGGATTGTAACCAAAAATTTTGCTTTGTTCGATACCAGCAAACCAAATTTGACTAACAGCTTTGGACTGGATCTTTATGGGCAGCCCCTTTCGCAAACCGGCCCTTCTTCGGATACTGCTATGATTATTACTACTCCGAAACAAAGCCCTTTTAACCGTCGCAAATTTATTGGTCAGGATAATAATAACAATAACTTTGTTATCAAGCCCTGGAACGAAGTTCAAAATCAGTTAATCTTCGTGGCTTCCAACCTCGGTCAAAATTATTATCTGTCAACTCCCGATAAAACTTCGATTTACCAGCTAGAGTCCGACCCCTATTTCAAAAATCAAACAATGTCGGGGATGGGCCGTTACTTTTTGTTTCAAACCGTCAATCCCTCTCTCAATAGCCGCCTGGTAGTCAATATTACTTCGAGCTTAAAAAACGATGGTGAAAATAAATTGCCGCCTGCTGCCGCGATTGGTTCGCAACGCTTGCCGATGGACGTTATGGGGCGTGGCTCTGCCAGAGTATTCTCCCCCCCGCTTAATCCTCAAATGATTGATAACTTTCCTTATCTGGGAATTGATATGGGAGTTAGTGGTACACCCTTTTTGGATAGCCGTAATGGTCTGATGAATTTATATGGCCGAAACGTTACGAGTGACCGTCGAAAGCTGGTCGGCTTTGGGCGGGATATTTCGCTGGTTTCGGATGAAGAATACCAGAATATGACCGCGCCGGAGCAAGTCAGTAACTTCCCGGCGGATTTGGCAAACCCTAATCTGGAATATTCAGGGGTTTACGAGGATGGCTGGATTTCGGAAGCAGGTTTCTTTGGCTTGAACCAATCTGCCGGAGCAAAGAATTTGCTAATACGCGGGGTTGTACCTCAAGTTGATAATGCCGCCTTCAAAACCCAAGTTACCGTGCTAATAGACGGTCAGGAAGTAGACCGCCGCTCGCTTGGCTTGGGAGAATTCGAGCTAAAGTTGGCCGCTCCCGCTCAAGCTGGACGACACCGGGTGGAGTTACGCTTTTCCAACTTCCAGCGTTTGCCCGGCAACGACAAACGCCCGGTAGCGGCCTTGCTAAAATCAATCGGCTTTACAAATTAGAGCCTATCCCCTGTAGGATGCTGCTCTGCCAGTTGATGTTCAGGCAAAATCTATTGGCAGAGCAATATCCCACAAAAAGACAGCCCCGATGGGGATAGGCTCCTAGTAGCGCAAAAGGCCGAGCCGGTAGAGCTTGTGGTAAACCACGTGCTTGCGTAAGTAGGGCAGGGTGTGCGGGTGAATTTCGCTTTCCGAAAATTGCCGTTTAAGCTCCCGCTGGCGCAAGCGGTTCATCTCGCGATTACCCAAATCGGCAATTTGGGCCGAGCTTTTTTGAGTGCTGTGTACCCGGAATGCTCCCAGAAAGCGGGGCAAGCGCACAAAACGGGCATTGGCCGCCCGGAAGCGCAAAATCAAATCCCAGTCCATTGCAAATTGAAAGCTTTCGTCAATTTGACCGCCCGCCTTCTCCCAGATGCGCTTTCGCCAAAACATCGTCTCCTGTGGAATGTAATCGGCCCACGAAAGAATATCGCGCTCGGCGGCAGTTTGATGCTGGTGCGGCGGCACAATCCATCGCCCAATCTCGCGGTTATGCTCATCAATAATTACGCGCTGGCCGTAAACCACATCTACTTCGGGATGACGCTCGAAGTAACGGGCGACGTAATTCAAAGAGCCGGGCAACAACAAATCGTCCGAATTTAGATAAGCCATAATCTCGCCAGTGCTGCGCTGGAAACCCAAATTAATCGCGTTGGACTGACCTTTATCCCGTTTTGATTCCCAAAAAGCTAATCGCTTGCTGTATTGCTGCAAAACTTCTGCCGAAGCGTCTTTCGAGCCGCCATCCTGCACGATAAATTCCAAATTCGGGTAATTCTGGTCAAGAACGCTCCGCAAAGTCCGTTCCAAAAAATGAGCTTGATTATAGCTGGGGGTCACAATCGAGATAGAAGGCGGGTTAGTCGGCGGTTTGGACTGGCTGTAATGGGCCGGAATTAGCCAGGGGCGGGGCGGATGTTGCTGCAAAATTCCCAAATGATAATGAAACAGGCGGTTCTTCCAATAGGTTAATTGATGGCGAACCCGATGATTTAATTCGCGACGGCGATGTACTCCTACCTGCGAATAAAGGCGGGCGGGCAGCGTTTTATCTGGCCGCATTTTGAACAAGCGACGCACACTGGCTTCCGCTCGGACATTAACCATCTGGTAAAAATCCCGCTGGTTGCCCGCTTCGTCCTGAACATGTACTCGCAATTGCCGCTGGCCGGGAGCGATTGAATTTGGAACAGGCAATATCCCGCTAAAGCCGGATTGAGCCGCCGTCGCCGAATTATAAGCACTGGCTACATCAGGGCGGGGCAAGCCATATGGTACAAGCCCAAGCTGCACGCCATCCAGAAAAGCTTCGACCTTGCTAACCGAACTGCTCGAAAAAGCCCAGCCTTGAATAATAGCCCAACCGCGCCAGTTTGCCCCTTCGGTTGGATTGTCCAGCGTCCCGGTCAAATTAGCTTGCCGCCGGATTTCAGCTTTGGTTTGCTCTAGCTGGTCTTGCAGCTCGTTTTTACCGGCCTGAGCTTGCTCTAGCTGAACTTGCAGTTTGTTTTTACCGACTTGACTTTCTTCCAGTTTGGTTTCCAAAGTTTCGGAATGCTGCTGCAAAGTCTCAACTTGCTGACTCAAATCGCTTAACTTTATCTCAGAGGCACTTTGCAAAGCTTCCA
>JBBQGP010000267.1:0-6366 GCA_038323095.1 Chloroflexia bacterium
CCGTAGCCAAAGGGCATACTTTGTCTTTTCTTGGATGAATTATGTACCTGAGTATCGATTATCAGTTGCCGTTCTTTCAAGGTAAAAGTTAGCGATAGCGAAAAATCAAAGGGAAAGCCTTCGTGGTATTCCTCAGTTAAATCAAACGGGCCAATATTAAGGCCGAGCTTGGCCCGTTCTGCTCCGCTTCCTCGGCTGATTACCCGCCAGGGCATCGTATTTACTATGCCGTGAATATGATGCACCCGGCCCTTGTCGGTGCGCGGCAATTGGTGTTCCTGCCCCTGAAACTGGTAGCGGGCATTGCGAACCCGGCCCGGAAACGGCCACAAGACGGGAATACCAGCCCGGAAGCGACGTTCCCGCAAATCTTCGGGGCTGGGTGGGGTTTCCAGGATTTCGACGACTTGCCCTTTGGAAGTGGCAACGCTCCAGGCCACGCAATTTGCCCCTTCGTTCAGAGCGACGATAGCCCGCGACCCGCTAGTTTCGTCCCGCAATTCAAAAGCCGGTTCGGTCTGCCAGGGTTTAGCCTCAACTACAAATCTGTTTTGTTCCGAACTCATATTTTCCCCTTTCGTTTCTTCTCTCTATATTGGTACATCCCAATTATAGCAAGGTTGTGCCAGTCTGCACAGGCTGTGTTATTATGTTTGAGCCAAATTTGAACGAAAGCGAAGGAGAAAATTCTAAAATGCCACCAATTTCTGTTCCTGCTCTGAAAGTTGCTACCTGGAATGTAAATTCGATTGCCGCCCGCTTGCCTTTGGCTTTGCGCTGGTTGGAAGAAACCGCCACCAAAAATGCCCGGCCTGATATACTTTGCTTGCAGGAAATAAAATGCGTTGATGCCAAATTCCCCACCGAAGCTTTTGCCGCCGCAGGCTACCAGAGTTATCTTTTTGGGCAGCCCACTTATAACGGTGTGGCAATTTTGGTGCGGGAAGAATTGGCAGGCGAAGTTAGCGGCGAAATCCAGAAAAACTTGCCGAGCGATGCCGAGGATGCCCAACGCCGTTTGATTTCGGTTAATGTCGCGGGTTTACAAGTTGTAAACGTCTATATTCCCAACGGTCAGGCGGTAGGTACAGAAAAGTATGCTTTCAAGCTGGATTGGCTGGAACGTTTGAAGGATTATTTTGATAGTAACTGCGATGCGGCCCAACCCGTTTTGCTTTGCGGCGATTTTAATATTGCCACTTCACCCCTTGATTTATATAGCGTAACCGAATGGGAAGGCAAGAATTTGTATAGTGAGCCGGAAAAGCAGGCTCTTGAGAAAATCCGGCAATGGGGTTTTAACGATGCTTTCCGCCAGCTTTACCCCGATAAGGCCGAAGCGTTTTCATGGTGGGATTATCGTCAGGCTGCTTTCCGGCGCAATCTGGGGCTACGAATTGACCATATCTGGATAACAGATAGTCTCAAACCCAATTTGTGTGAGGTAGTAATTGATACCGAGCCACGTAAATGGGAACGCCCTTCCGACCATACGCCCGTAATTGCCAGTTTTGAGTTTTGAGTTGAATACAAAGTAGATTTTGCAGGTCTTATGGTCAATATTTTAGGGTGCTAAATTTTACATAAGGTCAGTTTTGAGGTTTGTGAGCGTGGCTAAAATGTGCTACCATATTCGACGATAACAAAAATTAGAGAGACTAAAATTAGCTCAATTAAACATAAATATAAATCAGGAGAATTAAAATGTTATCAGAAGCAATCCGAACCGAAAGTCAGGGGCAGCGTGGGCCAACTTTTGAAGTATTTAACCCGGCCAATCGCCAAAAAATAGCAGAATTGCCGATTCATTCGCCGCAGGAAGTACAGGAAGCGGCCACCCGGCTAAGGCTGGTTCAAAAAGAATGGGCTTCGCTTTCCTTTAAGGAACGGGCCAACCGTTTGTACAAATTGCGCCGCTTGATGCTGGATAACCGCGAAAAAGTAATTGATGTGCTGGTTTCGGAAAATGGCAAACCGCGCGTGGAAGCGGCGGGCGAAATTTTGTATATTGCCGATTTAATCGGTTACTATGCCAAAAACGCCTCGAAATTTCTGGCCGACCAAAAAGTATCGCTGCATTTGCTTAAAACCAAACGGGCTTATGTCGCTTTTCACCCGGTGGGGCTGGTCGGGGTAATTTCTCCCTGGAACTACCCGCTAATTTTGAGCTTTGATGATGTAATTACGGCGATGGCGGCGGGTAACGCCGTACTGCTCAAGCCCAGCGAATTTACGCCGCTAACCGCGCTCAAGATGGGCGAGTTTGCGTCACAAGCGGGACTACCGCTTGAACTCGTGACCGGGTTGGGGCAGACTGGTAGCGCGGTAATTGATGCGGTAGATTTGATTGCCTTTACGGGTAGCGTTTCCACCGGGCGCAAGGTAGCAGAACACGCCGGACGGCTGCTCAAACCGGCTTTGCTCGAATTGGGCGGCAAAGACCCGATGATTGTGCTGAAGGATGCTGACTTAGACCGGGTGACGGACGGTGCGCTTTATGCCGGGTTGTTTAATGCCGGGCAAACCTGTATTTCGGTAGAGCGGTTTTATGTGGAAGAACCGATTTATAACGAATTCGTGGCCCGCTTGCAAACCGGTATTGCCAAATTGCGGCAAGGTATCGAAACTGCGGGTGAGGCTAATATTGAGCTTGGGCCAATGACTACCCCGCGCCAGCTTGAAATCGTGGAACAGCAAGTTGAAGATGCCCGCGCAAAAGGGGCAAAAGTTGTGGCAGGCGGCAAACGCCGGGACGATTTGCCGGGTTTGTTTTATGAGCCAACTATCCTGACCGACGTTACCGACGATATGCTGGTGATGCAGGAAGAAACTTTTGGGCCGATTTTGCCAATTATCAAAGTCAAGGATGCCGAAGAAGCCGTCCGTCGGGCCAATCAATCCCGTTTTGGCCTGAGTAGTAGCGTTTGGACGAAAGATACATCTAAAGGCGAAGTGCTGGCCCGCAAAATTGAGGCTGGTTCAACCGTAGTCAATGATGCACTGCTGGCCCCGCCCCTGGCGATGGAAGTACCGTTCGGCGGTATCAAGGATAGCGGGCTGGGCGCACGGCACGGCGGGCCGGACGGTTTGCGGGCTTTTTGTCGCAAGCACTCTATTTTGGTTGACCGTTTCCAGCTAAAACACGAAATTGTCTGGTATCCCTATAATAAACAGGTAGCGCGTGGCGTGAATTTTGTTATAGACTTATTGTTCAAACGTGGCGGGAAGTAATTAGTTTTAAGTGAGTGGGAGCAGGTGAAAGGGCTTATGAGCGCAGATAAAGAAATCCAGAAAGAAATTGACAAGGGCAAGTTGCCCGACCCTAATGTTATGTTGACCCCCGATGAAGCAAACCGGCCTTTATTTTCATTTGATTTGGATGGGGTAATTTGCCGCCCGCCCTTTGGGATGAACCAGGTGCTAGGGCGGGGCTTGTACGAAGACGAATTACCTTCCGATGTTCGGGTGGTGAACGGCCCGGCCCAAAGCGCGTCCCGAAAGAATTACCTGAAAATGCGCGGGCTGGTCGAAACTGTCAAATATTTTGGACGTAAGCCTATGCCGATGGCGCGAGAGGGTATTATCGAGATTAGCAAGTACCGCACTCCGCTTGTTATTACCGGGCGTTCTTTTTTGGCCCATCAGATAATCGAGGCGTGGCTCACCAGATACCATATGCGCCAATATTTTGCCGGGATTTACCCTAATAATACCGAACTGCAAACCCGCAAGTACAAATTGCATATGCTCCGCACTTATAATATTGCCGAACACGCCGACGATGACGGAGCGATTACCTATTATTTGGCGGTAAAAGGTGTTGCCCGGCTTTATTTGCGGGATTGGCCGCGCAATGTGGGGCTACCCTACCCGGCCAGCGTCAAGCACTTTCTTTATATTTCAGAAGTCGCCCAAGATTTAGCCCGGTTAGACCAGCAAAAATAAACCTTTACTTGCCCTTGAAATTAAGAATACTAATTTCTGGGCGGGCGAAAAGGCGAGCGCGGGGCGTGTTTATCCCTTCCATGCCGATGCCGCGCGTAACATACATCCGGGTTTGAGCCGGGCCGCCCAGATTGTACATTCCGGCAGCATATTTTCGCCCATATTCGCTGGCCGTAAAAACCGCGCCAAAAAAGGGCAAGGCAATCTGGCCGCCATGGGTATGTCCGGCGAAATAAAAATCGTAACCAAGTTCGGCGGCTTTAGGAGCAAGGTCGGGCGTATGATAAAGCAAAAATTTGGGGACATTATTGGCGGGCAAATTACCGTCAACTTGCTGCAAAGTTGGTGCGTCCACTCTCGAACCGTGCAGCCGGATTCCCACCAGATTTAAGGTTATCCCCCTAATATTTACCGTCAGATAATCGTCGTCAATCAGCTTGACTTGCGTTCCCTGCAAAACTTCATTCAAATTGTAGTAATCAATCCAGCCCGCAACGGCATAAACCCCAAAAGGGGCGTGCAATTCGGCGAAAAAGCGGTTCAAATCCTGATAGGCTTCCGGCTCGTAATGGTCGACATTAATGTGGTCGCCCGCGATAATAATCATATCGGGCTGAATTGTTTCCAGCTTTTGCAAAACATCGGTTTCGCGACGGGTCCAGCGTTCCATATGAATATCACTAATCAGGGCCACTTTCAAGGGCGGGGCGTTCGCGGGTAGCTTCGCCAGCGTTATATCATGTTGCGTGACATCCACCCAAAGCGGCTCGACGTAAAAGGCGTAGGCCAGCAGCAGCAATAACAAGGCGTTGGCAAGGGCGTAAGCTGGAATAAATTTGCCTCGCCAGCTTGTCAGCCAGCTGCCTTTAAGCATGAAAAAGAGGAAAATTAGCTCACAATCCAGTAAAAGTAGATAAAGTATCCCAAAGACAATAATTACAGGTTGGGCCTGCCCATAGGATGTGCCGGTAACAGGTAGCAGAATAACCAAAAAGCTAAAAATGGCATAGGCTGCCAGCGTTACCAGAATTGCTCCGCCAAGCAAACGCCGCCCCGCCTTTAGTTGCAACAAATAGCGGCTCATAAACAGGAAAAGGCCAATGGTCAGCAGCAAAAACGGGGAAAGCTGCCTGAGCTGAAACATTAAATCGCTATTAAAGATACTGAAAACGTAACCAAGACCAGGCACAATGACTCCTTCAAATAAATGTTAAAACGCCAATTTTTCACTTTTATTCAAAGATTAAAACGCTAAACATTCAGGCAAAGTTACGCCTCTGCCTTGCCTGTTCTTATCTGCGAGGAATTTTAAATGTTGAATAGCAATTCATCAGCGTTTTGTTCAAACCCTTAAAAATAGGTGGAGTGGCAGAATTTTGATAAAGAGAGCTATTTATCCTTGCGGTTAGTAGTATTGCGGGAAATGCTGGTGCTACGCCGGGTTACGCCGGGGGGAGTATTTACGGTTGGCACAGGTTTGCTTTCCAGAATTTCTTCTTCGGCATGAAGTGGGGGCGGCACTTCCATCGCCAAACCTGCTCGGCCAAGTTGCTGCTCCTGCCGGAGTTGTTCTTGTTCCAGTACGGCAGCGACTGCTTTGTTACAAACTATTGCCTGAAAAGTTGCGCCAATAATTACTGTGACTATAAAACGGCTAAAGAAAGAAGCAGCCAGAAGTAACAGCAAAAATAATGCAATTAACAAACTAAAGAAAGGGTACTTAAAGGTTGCCAGAGCCGAATTACGCAGTAGAAGACCAATTTTGAGCTTTTCCATTCGCAAGGCCAGCGGCCACATATAAATTTGCATGGTAAACCAGACTACCAGCAAATAGACCCACAGAATCGAGAGCAGGGAAATTGGTGTCCCGGCAATTTCTGTCGAGCTATAAAAAGCCAGATTGAAATAAGCCAATACTAAAAAGACCCCGTTCAGGGCTGCCAATACCAACCCTCGGCGGTAAAAACGACGTACTCCCGTAAAATATTCGCGCAGTTCTACTCGTTCGCGGCGGGTAACGTCGGCGGTAACGTAAAACAAACCGGCAGTGCTTGGGCCAAGTGAAGCAACCAAAACGGCTACCGCACAGGCTAGTACGATTATGTTTGGGCCAAGAAACAAAATAAAAATACCAGGTAAAGCCGATAAAGCCCACATTGCATTACAAACGGTAAGCGTCAAAACATTGTCCCATAAATCGGCCAGGCTTCTTAATAATAACGGAAAAACGCGGCGAACCATGTTTACAAGTCCTTCTACCTTCTCAAGCTATTTTCTCTCTAATAATCGCTCGTGGTTTCCCCGAATTATACACTTGAAACAAAGCTTTGACGAATCCCGGTAGTCTTTCAAGCCGCTTCATTCTCGCAGTTTGCGCCCTTCGTAAGTTTCGAGCCGGGCCAGCCAATCATCGGGCATGGG
>JBBQGP010000268.1:0-6359 GCA_038323095.1 Chloroflexia bacterium
TTAGCTTTCACAAAGCTCTAATTCTGATTATTATCTGACTTCAAATAGCTAAAAGGAGCATTGTTTTAATGACTGACAGCTATCAGGAGCAGCCCACCTTACAAGAAATTGAAATAGTAAAACGTTTGGGCAAAGGTTACAATACAAGTACAAAACCTTAAAAGTTTGTTCTCAAGCTACTTTGTTAGGAGTATAACAATGAAAAAACACTTAGTTTTATTTCTAGTTAGCTGCTAGTAGTCTACAAAATCTGAGCTACATGGTTAATCATACTGGTTACTACGCTTGGAGTAATTTTTGGGGTGATAGCACTCGCAATTATAGTTACCAAAATCCTACTATTAGTTATAATTCATTTCAAGACTACGGATATAATCCCTAAAAGCTAGGGTTCGACAATCTATTTTATTTGACCAGCTTTAGTAGAAAGGGTAGTGATTTCAATGAAAAAGCTAATAGTTTTAAGCATAGTCTTAATAACCTGTGTTTTGGCGGGGTTAGGCTTAATGTTAATAACCCAAAGTAACCCGCCAACTAACAACTCGAATTCCGCTATTCCCGGCAAGGTAGTTATAACCTGGTTAAATAATGATAATCAGTCTAGTGCTGAAAATGTGAATGGAGAATTCAAAATTAGAGGCTATATGGCTGCCTCTAACTCAATCCTTTTCTTCTATAGTCTGCAATCTTCAAAAGTAACGCAACTCCAGTTTTCAGCAACTTCTCATCAAGTTTTAAATAGCGGACCAGGCTTTACTACTCCACTCAAGATAAAACGGGTACAAACTATCGGTAAGCTTGGTTCTTTTGATACTGGTATAGTAGAGATAGAGCCAGTAAACAAGATTGGTCAAGTAATTTTCCTAGAAGCTGCGCCAGTTGGTCAGGCTAGTTCTGTATGGCAAGTTAGCCCGTTGAAGCAGATAGGGGAAATGAGCAAAAATGAGGAAATAAATTATCATTCCGTTCAAGCAAGACCCTCCGCCATCAATCTTAAATTTGGGTCAGGGGACAATAACAATTATACCTCTCTGGAACTTTCACTACCCAATAATATTTCAGCGATGTATTTAAAGCTCGACAAGAATTTAACTGCTATTCCAATCACTGCTGCTGAACATAAAAGAATGAATCCAGCATTATCACTTAATAAACCAGCAGCTAATACTAACAGCTCTCAAAACGGTTATG
Organism: Chloroflexia bacterium; assembly: GCA_038323095.1. Taxonomy (GTDB): domain Bacteria; phylum Chloroflexota; class Chloroflexia; order Chloroheliales; family Chloroheliaceae; genus L227-5C. Next base: position 1,192 of record JBBQGP010000268.1, read on the forward strand.
AAGCTACTATAGCCCCTACCAGAGCATTGTAGTAGTTATCCAGTTTAACAATGGGTGCGTCACACTCGGCGCACTCCTTACTTATTTTTGACAATTAAAATCCTCAGTCCTCAGCACTTGAAAGCGTCCTCAGTCCTCAGCACTCCTAATATCCCCCGAATTATAGCCTAGCCCTAACTGTATGGCAACGCGGAGGGTTGCCGTTCATGGTAAAATATAGTGGTAAAATATAATATTGGAATGTATAAAAGATTTAGCGCAAGAAATACAGGCTGCTGCTGAAATAACGGCAAAGCCACAGGAGTTTTTAGGTGTTACACAAAAGCCGCGACGACATTCGTAACGTCGCTATTATCGCCCACGTAGACCATGGCAAAACCACCCTGGTAGACGGAATGCTCAAGCAGAGCAATATTTTCCGCAAGAATGAAACAGTGGGCGAATTGATTATGGACTCGAACGAGCTGGAACGCGAAAAAGGCATTACTATTCTTGCCAAAAATACCGCGATTATCTACAAGGGAGTCAAGATTAACATTATTGATACGCCCGGTCACGCCGATTTTGGCGGCGAAGTTGAGCGCGTTTTGAACATGGCGGATGGCTGTTTGCTGCTCATAGATGCGGTAGATGGGCCAATGCCGCAAACTCGCTTTGTGTTAGGCAAAGCTTTTGAAATGGGCCTCAAGCCGATTGTAGTTATCAACAAGATTGACCGCCCCACTGCCCGACCTGAGATTGTGCTGGGTATGACCCAAGATTTGTTCTTGGAACTGGCAACCGATGCTGACCAACTGGACTTCCCGGTAGTTTACGCCGTCGCCAAACAGGGCCTTGCCACGCTTGACCCGGCTAATATTGGCGAAGCGACTGACCTTGCCCCGCTCTTTGAAACTATCTTGAGCAATGTCCCCGCCCCGGTTATCGAAGAAAACGCCCCGTTGCAATTGCTTGTAACCAGTCTGGATTACAGCAACCACGTGGGCCGGATTGCGGTAGGCCGAATTCATCGAGGCTCAATCAAGGGCAATAGCCCGGTTAGCCGGATTAACCGCGATGGTACGATTACTCGCCAGAAAATCGGCCTGATTTACACTTATCAGGGTTTGAGTAAAGTCGAAATTTCCGAAGCGTCAGCGGGCGATATTATTTCGGTAACAGGTATTCCCGATATACAAATCGGTGAAACCATTGCCGATGCCGAAAACCCGATGGCCTTGCCGCTCATCACTATCGAAGAGCCGACCTTGCAGCTTACCTTTGGGGTCAATACTTCGCCCTTTGGTGGAAGGGAAGGCACTTACAGCACTTCACGCCAATTGCGTGACCGCCTTTACCGCGAACTGGATACCAATATTGCTTTGCGGGTGGAAGATACCGATAGTGCCGATGTCTTTTTGGTATCAGGCCGGGGTGAACTGCATCTTTCGATTTTGATTGAAACCATGCGCCGCGAAGGTTACGAATTTCAGGTATCGCGCCCGCAGGTAATCAAAAAGCAAATTGATAATCGTACAATGGAGCCAGTCGAGCATTTGATTATTGATACTTCGGAAGAATACGAAGGCGGCGTAATCGAAATTTTGGGTCGGCGCAAAGCCCAAATGGTCAAATACCAGCCCGACGGCAAAGGCCGGGTACGTCTGGAATTTAGCATCCCAACCCGCGGCTTGATTGGCTTCCGCAATTTGTTTTTGACCGCCACACGTGGTAACGGGATTATGGCAAGCATTTTCACGGGCTACGAACCCTGGTACGGCGATATGGGCCAATCCCGTAACGGTGTATTGATCGCCACCGACGAAGGCCCAGCTACCGGCTATGGCCTTGCTAACTCGCAGGAACGCGGCCAAACCTTTATCGAGCCGGGTACTACCGTCTACGAAGGTATGATTGTCGGTCTTAACAGCCGGGAAAGCGATATGCCGGTCAACGTCTGCAAGGAAAAGAAATTGACCAATATTCGTAGCTCGACCAGCGATATTGCAGTACGCTTGACCCCGCCAATAGTTTTGAGTTTGGAACAATCGCTTGATTTTATCGAAAACGATGAATTAGTCGAAATCACGCCCAAAAACATCCGCCTTCGCAAGCGGGTACTCAATCACGGCGAGCGCGTCAAGATTCTAAAGAATTAGCTTCCTGCTATTTTTTGGCTGGTATTGAGCTTTGATTACTTAGACTCAATACCAGCCAATTCTCACCCCGCAAAAAGGTAAATTATTTGTTCCAAAAGTCCCCTTGCCAATTCAGTAATACATGTTAAAATAAATATAAGCCAGGTTAAATATTTAAAATAATTATATAAGGGACAGTGTTATGAATTACAGTGGATTGGCCGATTTGCTGGATAAACACCGCACCGAGATTGCCGAAAGAACTGTTCGCCAAATTTTTGCCGAGAATCTCAGCTACTACGTCAATATGACCCAAAAAGGGGCTGTCCAAAACTTCGCATCGGGTATCGGCTCGATTGCCCAGTATTTGCGCGATAACGATTTAACCAAGCTCCGGCAACACATCGAAAAATCGGCTACCCGCCAGCTTACCCACAAAGCTAACGCGATGGAAACCAACCGCGCTAACCTTATTTTGGCCGAAAAAATAAAAGAAATTGTAAACGAAAAATTAATCGGGCCAGAAAACGAACGAGACCGCGCTTCATACTTGCGCCGTCTCGAAGTTCTCATGACTATGGATAGGACTATGGGAATGACCAACGTGATTAAGGGCTAATTTTTGTTTTAGATTGCAAACTGGTCTGTAATCCAAAGCACTACCTGCCCTTGTTATCTATGGCCGAAGTGAAAACGCAAGCCGCCACGAGTATTAGTAGTATTAATAGTGTTGTCCACAATCACGGCGGTGGCAGAAGTTAGCCAGGAATGGTTTAGATTGTCTTCATCTTTTAATTGGGCTGTTTCCAGTTCGACCAGACCGCAACGCCGTTGTTCTTCGTTGTAGGCTTCCAAACTACCCCAATATTGCTCAATTTCGCGCATTGTTATATTCAAATTTTTCATTTTCTTGTTTCCTTTTAACTTTCTTTTGTTTTTAATCTTGTTTCAAAACTGACCCTTAGTTCAAAGCTTTAATTTTATTCTCACCAAGATTCACGCAGCTTTGTGCAAAAAGTTACAATGTAATTGTAACACTAACTCCCCAAATAGCTTGTAGTAAAAAACCTTATTTATAGTAGGCATTTAGACCTATCTTTTTTTAGGTAAAAGTAACAAAATGAATGAAGCATTGATACTGGAAAAAGCTAAAAGCGGCTCTTTTAAGTTCAATATGCTATAATATAACTATGGAAAATGAAAAGCTGTATCGTAGCGAGGCGATTGTACTTCGCCGCACGAATATTGGAGAAGCTGACCGTATTCTAACGGTTTACACCCCCAATCGGGGTAAATTGCGCTTGGTCGCCAAAGGGGTACGCCGCACTACCAGCCGTTTGGGTGGGCATTTAGAGCAATTTACCGTCTGCAAGGTACTGGTAGCGAAGGGTCGCAATCTGGATATTATTACCCAGAGCGAAATTATTCGGACTTTTCCCAGCTTTCGGAATGATTTAGACTTATATGCCTACGCTTGTTACGGAGTAGATTTGCTGGATAAGTTGACCGAAGATTTGCTGGAAAACTACCCGGTTTATAGTTTGCTTACCGATTTCTTGACTGCTTTGGACGAAAAGCAAGACCCGGTAGCAATTACTCGCGCCTACGAATTGCACCTGTTAGGCTACTTGGGTTATCGCCCCCAAATAACGCGCTGTGTGCGCTGCAATACTGATTTAGAGCCAGTAATGAATTACTTTAGCCCGGAGTTGGGCGGCGCACTTTGTCCAGCCTGTGGCAATGCCGAGCGACGTAGCCTCGAAATAAGCGTGGATGCCCTGAAAATTTTGCGCTATTTGCAAAAAACCAACTTTGCTACTGCGCCGCGCATCCGGCTAAGTCCTGAATTGCGTCAGGAATTGGAACACGTTATGCGAAGCTACACCCGTTATTTGCTGGAACGGGACTTAAAATCGGCTCAATTTGTCCATAATTTGACGAATTAAGTTACAAACCAAACCTTTTGCTCGGCGTTGCGTAATTATTTTAGCTAGATTAGACCCTTATTTAATCGGAAGGATGGCAGCCATGGCCTACATTGACGATAAGCTGGGAGCAGGCGAAAAAAAGGTTTACACTACCCATCAGCATCCTTTTGTGCTAATTCGGGCCGCAGGACGCTGGATTTTTACTTTCATTATGGCCCTGATTGTGCTGGTTGTAGCCGCTCAATGGAATGTTACGGGCGGGGATGCCAATCTAAATTTGCTGAAAAACATTTTGCTGGCAATTTCCGGCCTGGTAATGTTTATCAGCGTCATCGCTTTTCTTTTCAATTATTTGATGTACATCAACGAAGAATATGTCTTAACCAATGAGCGCGTGATTCAGGTGCGCGGCGTATTCAACAAGCAAGAACTTGATTCATCACTGGCAAAAGTTAATGACGTGCAAACTTTTCAAAGCATTTTTGGCCGTATCTTTCATTATGGGCATCTCGAAATCGTTACTGGCAACGAATCTGGCATTAATCGCCTTGAATTTTTGTCCGACCCTATCGAATTCAAGAAGCGGATGCTAAACGCCAAGAACGGGCATTATGGCGATGCTTCTGACATTGCCCCTCAGCCTTATGGCGGTGGCGGCTATATCCGCACTGAAGACGGCGAACGCCGCTACCGTGTCCCACCACAACAGCCCCAGGCCCCTTATCCCGATGCTGACCCGCGTCGAGCCGCTGGTAGCTATCCCTCCCAGCCGGGCAATAACGCTTACAACCCGAATTATCAGCCGCCCGCCTCCTCAATTAACCATGCCGATATTCCGGCCATGATTCAAAAATTGGCCCAGCTTCGGGATGCCGGCGTTATTAGCCATCAGGAATTTGAAGCCAAGAAAAACGATTTGCTCCGCCGTTTATAAAGTAAACTTAATTGATGATTTAAGCAGCAGGTGATGAGAAAGATAATTGGCTCATCACCTGCTGCTTTACTGAAAGGTGCTGGCGTTGGAGAATTTGAGAGAGCAGATTGAGCAGGGCCGGGCCTTCGTCGCGCCGAAACTAATTGGACGTAACCCGAAAGTAGCGATTGTACTTGGGTCAGGGCTGGG
>JBBQGP010000269.1:0-6207 GCA_038323095.1 Chloroflexia bacterium
AATCTTACAATTGGTCGCTGGGCGCGAATTGATTTGGAAGTAACCGCTCCGCCCGCGCTGGCAGCCCAATTTTCGACGGCGGCAGGAGACTTGGTACTGCGCGATTATCAGGGCGAAGTTACCGCCCGGACTAATGCCGGGACGCTAATCGTGGAAAATTATAATAGTGGTCGCAAGCTGAATTTGTCCAGTGTGGCCGGGCGCATCACCGGGCAGCAAATCGCGGCAGGCAGTATAATGGCGCGTAATCAGGCTGGAGCAATCGAGTTTACCGGGATTGGCGCGGAAAGCATCGAACTGGAATCTTCCGCCGGGATGGTACGGGCGCGAGGGGTAAATTGCGCCCGCTATATTGCCCGCGCCCAGCTTGGTAGCGTAGATTTGTATGATGCCCGTATTGAACGGGAGCTGGAAATGAGCGCAACGGCAGGACGGGTACAAATCGAAAACGTGACGGCTAACGGCTTTCATGTCGAAACTACTACCGGGACGATTTTCTACCGGGGTTCAGCCCCGCTTTACAATAGTAGCCTGAAAAGTGCGCTAGGAACAATCGAGCTTTTGCTACAGCCGGGAGGCGGCTTCAATCTGGATGCCCGTAGCAATCTGGGCAGCGTCGCTGTCGGGTTACCGATTGCCACAACCTACAGCAGCAGCCGCAACGCCTTTAGTGGCACAATCGGCGCGGGTGGCCCGCAACTACAGCTACAAACCCAGGTGGGCAGTATTCGAGTAGCACAAATCTAGCAACAAGTAACAAGTAACAAGTAACAAATAACAAATAATTTGCACTGGTAATAGCAGGTAACTACCAACAGTGAATGTTACTACAACTAATACTTATAGTATTCACAGATTTTGAATGGACACTACTCTTTTCTTACTTGATACTTGATACTTGTTACTTAGTTGCGCGACGGGGTATAATTAAAATATTACCGAGGATGTTAAAGCGATGATAGGTAGCGCAATAGCGCGAATAAGCAAAGGTTGGCAGGGAAAAACCGCTCCGGCAGCGGCTGCCTTAAAGACAAAATCAATGGAAAATCTGGGACAACAGGTACAAACTGGCGCAATTGCCGCGCCTGTTGTTACAACTATTTCAGATGAAAAGCTGGCGGCGGAACTGGCTCTGGTGGAGCGGTGCAAGCTGGGCGACCAGGCCGCTTTTGCCTCGCTGGTGGAAATGCACCAGGATTTTGTGTACAATTTGGCCTATCGGATTTTGCAAAATTACGAGGAAGCGGACGACGCTACTCAGGAAGCCTTTGTGAAAATCTGGCAAGCTTTGCCGAATTTTCGGGGGGAATCCAAATTTACCACCTGGATGTACCGGGTTGTGCATAATTTATGCTTAAATCGTTTACGTTCGGCCAAAAGCGGGCCACAAACAATCTCGGTAGAATTTAACTGGGATGATGAGGGCGACGAAGGCGAACGCGAGATTTTGGCGAATGTGGCGGGCGACCCGGCGGAAGACGACCCCGCAATGCGTTTTGACAGTGCCGAACGTCGTAAAACTATTTGGCGGGAAGTAGACGCGCTTCCGGGTAAATACCGGGCGATTATTACGCTATATTATTCGCAGGAATTATCTTACGAGGAAATTGCAGCCACGCTGGATGTGCCGGTAGGAACAGTCAAAACCCATCTGTTCCGGGCTAAAGCGATGCTACGGGGTAAATTAAACGACCTGAATGACCAGGGCGTTCTGGAGTTGGCTTAACATGACGACTGAAAATCACGAAATGAATAATTCGCAGCAATTCGACGGGTTAGAGCAAATTCTTGCCGCCCGTCCTCTGGTACGCGCTCCCCGCAATACCGTTGCGCGGGTAATGGCCCAAATTACCACAATGCCGCAAGAAATCCCGCTGGCTAATTTCGCCCCGCCCAAAATCGCCCCAATTCGCTATGCTCCGCCCACCGCCCTGCCCTTGCCCGAAATTGACGATACCGTTTTGCGTACCAATCGCCGGGTAAATCGGATTGTCTTTACTAGCTTGTGGGTTAGCCTGAGCGCATTGTTTATGTATTTGCTTATCTGGCCGGCTTTTAGCAATTTCTTTTTGGGCGGTAGCAACGATATGAACATTATTGCCCGCTTCATAAGCTTGTGGCAAGGTCTAACTGGCACTGTTAGTAATGTCTTTGTCGCAATCGCCCCACTTTTGCCATCACTGCTAAGTGGTCTGGTTGGTCTGGCAATAATGCTGCTAATCTTCGGCACTCAAACCCGCCGTTTGCGCCTGGAATAAGCTTTTGGAATAGCAATTGGGCCAGCGTCAATGTAGGAGGGATTTCCAATCCCGATTTACCAAAACCCATCCTTATCGGGATTGGAAATCCCTCCTACACCTGAGCAACTACAAAAATCTATGCAATCTGAAACTAAAGCCAGAATTCGCTGCTTTGTCGCAATTGATACTCCCCAAAGCCTGAAAGAGCAAGTTAGCGAACTTATAAACAATATGCGGAGTAGTGAGGGCGGACGTAAGGTCAAATGGGTGCGACCCGATGGGGTGCATTCAACCCTGAAATTTTTGGGTGATATTCCCGCCGAACGGTTGCCGGAGTTAAATACCGCTTTATCCGAAGCTTTGCACGGCTGGAACGAGCCAAACACTTTTGAACTTTCGCTGGGTGGCCTGGGTAGTTTTGGCAAACCTGACGCGCCCCGTGTTATCTGGCTCGGCATTGGCGGCAATCGTCTGCTACTTTCCCGCTTGCAACAAGTAGTCGAAAAAACCCTGAACCCGCTCGGCTTTCCACCCGAAGACCGCAATTACAGCCCCCATCTAACGTTGGGACGCGTTCCCGAACTTAACCGGGAAGAACTCGCGGCGATTTCCCGCCTTTTAGCCCGTTACAAAGATTTACCCGAAGTACGCTTCGGCTCGTTTTCGGTCAGCGAGGCGGTTTTAATGGAAAGTGACCGCCAGCCTACCGGGGCAGTTTATACCCCGATTGCCCATTATTCTTTTTAACACAAAGTTTGTACAAAAAGTTCAACCAAGTTTTTGTATTTTAATGCTTTGAACGGCAAAAGCTAGTCGGCGTGAATCGTTGCTACCGGGATAAACTTCGGCGGCAGGTGTATCTCCCTCCAAACAAATCAGCTCAATTAAATTCCGGCCTTCTACTAGCGTTAATTCTTGCTCAATAGTTACGTATTGGTCAGGTGAAACGCTCACCGCTGGCAAATTTTGTCCGTTTACCACTATTTTTAAATGGCGGACGGTATTAAAAGCTTTCAATTGCACGCTCAAACGCACTTGCTGCTGTATAAAATCAGTAGCAAATATTTCACTTTTACCGCCCACCCATCGCCATATACCTTGCCGCTTTTGTTCTTCCAGCTTCGACCAACCCGCTCCTAATTCGAGCTTGACCCGATTTTTGCTTTCGGTACGCTTCAAATAAGTATCCGGTACGCGATAGGCAATTATTTCCGGGCTGGTATAAACTTGCTGGGCCTTACCATAAAGTTGCTCAAGCAAAAACATTAAGCCATTGAATTGCTCCTGACTTCCAAATTCTTGAGCGTAAATAATAATATACCGAAAATTATAAAAAGCTACCAGAGTATTGAAATCTTCCTGATTGGTAGAGATTGGAATAATATCCGTAGCTACACGCTTTTCGCGTTGTATTAAATCGGCGATAGGCGCAAAAGGCGAACCGGGCGAACGATAGGGGTCAATTACCGGGCGAGAAAGATAACCACCCAGAATCGGGCGATTATGGGTTATCTGGTTGAACATTCTTATATGGTCCTGGTTATAATGCCGGGTAATGGGTAATTCCAGTAAATTATAATCGCCCTGTTCCTGCGCTAATTGTTGGATAAACGGGTTAGCTTTTACTTCAAACAAAGGTAGTGGTGTCCAATTTTCTACCGTCACCAGCCCGACTATTAATCCTGTTAAAACAAAACCAGAGACTATCGGAGAAATTTTAGCTTTCTTGAAAATCCTGGCCTGCCGCAACCAATCTAGTGTAAAAGCGGAAAGCACGGCTAGACCCAGCATTGCTAAAATAACAAAGCGGGCCGGACTACGGGTAATACTCACTACCGGCAGTAGCCGAAACAAAGCATAAGGCAGAGGTATTCCAGTGTTCAAACTATCGTTAATTTTTAACTCCGGGCCAAGTGCCATAATTAGCCCAACTAAGCTTACCAGCCCCCAAAATGCGCGGCTTTGCCAACCAGAGGTGAGTCGGTGTAATTGAAAAAACGCCAGTAACCCCAGAATTAAGCCAGTATAACCCAATCCATAGATTGCCCCACTTTGAATATTACCCGATGGTAGAAATAAAGAAGCCAAAGTAGCCGAACTTTTCACTTCCCGGTCATAACCCAGAACTGTTTTAAAATCGGGATTGCCAAGATTGGCAATACTGGGAATAAGCAGGGGAGAAACCAGAACAAAACTGATAAAGGCTATCACCAAAAGCGGGCCAATCTGCCACCAGCACCGACGCAAATTAAAAGGTTTTTGAGCCAATTGCCATCCCAAAAACACCAGACTAAAAGCCAGCAAATAAATAGTATTATACCAATCCGTATAAATACAACAAACCAGCGATAGTACCGCCCCGGCTATATTTTTTTTATCCAGGTAGGCCCACCATTTTTCTTTTTGATAAAGTTGCATCTTTTGGGTATTTAACCAGGAAGGAGAATGGTAAGCTGAATACAAAAAAAGAGCGTAAAGCGGCAAAAACTCGGTAGATTGAATGTTAGTGATACTCTGGGCAATCGCGCTCAGGCGAAAGGGCGAAAAGGCGAAAATTGTGCCAGCGGTTAATCCAGCAAGGCGGCTGCCCCCCAATCGCAAGATTAGCCAGTAAGTTGCAAGACCACTTAACAAGGTCGTCCCCATTACCACCCCATTATAAGCGGAGGTCACTCCCCCAATTAGCTGCAAAGGCAAAGTAAATATCCCATTGAAAAGCTGCAAATCGTGAAAGTACAGTGGTAGCGGGTCTTTGGGCGATTGATAGTAGGGGAAAAATAAACGGTTAGTTTGAAAAGGATTTTGAAATTGAAACAAAGCCTGTTTTATCCACCAGAAATTCCATAAATTTTGCAAACGGTCTCTGGGTTCAACCCCCGAAACTGCCTGCGTAAAATTGAAAATGGTCGGATAGGTAAAGAAAGCAGTCAAAACGCTAAAAAACCCAAGTGGCCCGCCCCAGATTAGTAGCTTTCTAAAGCGAGTTATACTTAATCTAGCCTTATTAGTTTGTGCAATGCTTGGCGAAATTTTTGAGATTTTTGGGATTGTAGAGCCTGACGATTTGGGATTTATCATAAATTTAAGTCGCTTCTTTACTTGTATTAGTTTTACACTTCTGCCTTTTGAAGGTAGCTTTCAACCTGTAGAAATCTTTTCGCAAGCTAAAAGCTAACATTAATTAAACAATGAGTTAGATTGCCGTGCTTAAAGTTTTTTAGTTGCAGTTTATATAATGTAATAAATGCTGGTAAAGTTGGAAGATATAGATTTAGTAGGCCGACCCAATTATTAAAAATCGCTAGAAAGGCTGGCTAGAATTACAAATTAAAATCGGGTTTGACTCTGGCTTGCGGCTGTTGTAAAATCTTTGTTATTGAACAAAGCTGTTCAATATCTGCGTAAAGAGTAAAAAGAAAAATCTTATAAAGTAAAGACTTTGACGCGAACAGTCAGAAGCTTTTGTCAGGTTTTCAGAGAGCCGTCCACTTGCTGCAAGGATGGTAAACCGGGCCGCTTCGAGTAAGGCCGCCGAGTCGCCGAAAGAAATCCTTTTTAGCCAGGCTAAAAAAGAAACTAGAATCGGACGGGAACTCCCGTGACAGAGTAGCAGTTTTAGCGTTTGTAGAACTGCTCAAGGCCGCTAATCGTGAGATAGCGGTAAAGTAAGGTGGTACCACGAATTTAGTGCTGGCCCTTTTTGGCGACACATTCGTCCTTATGCTACAGCGTAAGCGATGGTGTCGTTTTTTGTTGTATACGGGGAAAACTAATACTGTATAAGAACTTTTCTAAAATTTTAACTGTTTAGATATAGGAGGATGAGAAAATGGCTACAGGAACGAAAATGTCTGCCGCTTGCCCGGAATGTGGCGCGGAAGTACAACTCGAATTAAACGTCGAAAAAGGCGAAATTGTGCAATGCTCCGATTGTGGAGCAGATTTGGAAGTAACCAACGTTAGCCCG
>JBBQGP010000270.1:0-6138 GCA_038323095.1 Chloroflexia bacterium
GCCAAACATTGTACCGATGCTGGCCTGTAAAAACGCTATCAAATAGATTAGCCAGATTTGGCTGGCCGAATCAATAAAGACGAACCCCAAGACCAGCCCCGCCCGTAGCAAGTCCGAAATTATCATGATTTGCTTGCGGTCTAGCCGGTCTACGTATACGCCCGAAATTAGCCCAAAAGTTATCGCCGGAATTAGCAGGACAATGCCTAATCCGGCCAGCGCAACGGTTGAGCCGGTCAGACGGTTAATCAGGATAAACAAAGCAAAATTGGTCAGGGTATTGCCAAATTCGGAAGTGCTTTGGCCCAACCACAATAGCCGGAAGTCTCGAATTTTCAAAATATCCCGCGTGTTCAGGGCGGGCGGCTTACTTGGGCTGTCACTGCTCATGGCTTTTGTGCCATTCCGCCAGAAGTTCGGCCTCGCGTTCAGGCTTCATCCCGGCTTTTTCAAAACGGGGCGTATCGGCGGGGCGGGTTGCGTCCCACTCAAGGATAGCCCGCACTGTATCAGCCACCGGGCGGAAAGTTAATCCGGCGGCAATCGCCTTGCGGCTGTCGAAGGTGAAAAAGCCTTTTTGAGCTTCGGCAGTTTCGGGAATCCACAAAGGTAATTCCATCCACGCCCCAACTTTATGCTCTTCCAAAAATTCTTCGGGTAGCCAGCTAAAACGGGCATCGCTACCGCTCTCGCTCTGGCACGCCGTCAAAAGTTCGCCCATTGTCAGGCTATAATCTAGCCCGTTGGCGTTATAGACCCCGGTTTGCTGGCTTTCGGCCATTTTTACGACCCATTCGGCCAAGTCGCGCACGTCTATAAATTGTACCGGGCGTTTGGGCCGACCCGGAGCAAGTACTTCGCCACCCTTTGCCACCCGGTAGGGCCAATAGGTAAAGCGTTCGGTCGGGTCGAATGGGCCAACAATCAAACCGGGCCTTGCCACAAAAACCCGTCCCGGCATCCTGGCCTGGGCGATTTGTTCGCAACGGGCTTTGAGCGGGCCATAGGTTTCGCCTGTTACCGCCGCCATTGTGCGGGCATTCTGGTAAATTTCTTCGGGAAGCGAGCCAACTTGATAATTTTCGTCTATACCGTCTATTTTTGCATCGGCGTAAGCGGACAGGCTGGAAATAAAGGTGTAATGCTGGACGGCTTCGCTTAGTTGGTTGACCACGCTTTCGACGTGAAAGGGAAGATAGCCGTTAGTGTCAATCGCTACGTCCCATTTACGGTTTTGCAAAGCCGTCAAGTCATTGTCACGATTGCCGCGCAATTTTTCGACTTCGGGGAACAAATCAGCGTTACGCTGACCCCGATTGAATAGGGTAACTTCGTGGCCTTTTTTCAGGGCAACCTCAACAATGTGACGGCCCAGAAAGATTGTGCCGCCCAGCACCAATATTTTCATTTTTTACTCTCCGCTATTAATTTAGTATCAGAATGAAGAAATCAGGCTAACTAACCAGTAAATCGGGATTGCCGGTCATATAAAATATGGCTGCCAGGGTAACGCCGCTAATTTTCCAGCCTGCCTCAGTTCGTACTAGCTTATCGCTGTACTCGGCTCTCAGAAAAAATTCCTCGCCGCCCTGAAAGCCCTGAATATAATGTTGAGCCAACTGGTAGAATTTTGAAGTGGCGGTATCGCCTTCTACCGTAATCCGAAAATTTGAGAAAATATGCTGAGTTTTTAATCCTTCGCGGCTTTGGGGGTGTTTGAAGCTGTTGATAAGTTCAGCGCGGGTAGCTTTGCGCGGTGGCACACCCCAAACCGTAAAATCGGTATCAAGTTCTTCCAAAAACAAATCTTCCAGCAAACTCCAGTTTTTGTAATCCAAAGCTTCGGCGAATTTATAACGTAATTCCCTGATTGCTTCCTTATCAAGAAGAATCTGTAAATCCTGATTGTCCAATTGAGTAACTACCTTTCGCTACACTAAAACTGCTCTGGACACACACTATTTACCCAACAGCCGCCGGATTTCCTGCAAAAGCTGGCTGATAGCCGGACGATGCTGGTTGGCTATCTTGCTTTCGACGTGCAATTCTACTCCCGGCGCGATAACAATCCGCTCCCAGGTTTGTGGTTGGGCTTCATCTATTGCCAATTGCTCCCGGTCAACTTCTGGTTGTGGCACGGCGGCAACGGTTGGTGGCTCGTCCGGCGACGTGACAGGCTGGGCCAATGGTTGAAACTGCATCGGTGCTGGTGCAGAGGCGGGCATGGGCGGTGGTGGGACGGGCGGCTGGAATTGGGCCGCCTCCGGGTTTATACGCGACATAGCCCGCAAATTCTGGGTTGGTGGAATTGCATCTGGCGGTATCGAACTGGAAGCTTGCATTTTCATTGGCCCAAAGCCTGCTGCCGGAGGTGACGGAAACTTGGCCCGTACTCCCGGTGCCGGGTAGTTTGGCCCTTTTAGCCCTTGTTCTTCCGGCAAGCGATTGGTAAAAGCTGTCGGCTTAAAACTTGCACCCGGCGGCGGGGGCGGCTGGTATAGCTCCTGCGCCAAACTACTACTGGCAGCCTCGTTTTCGTCGGGTATCGCATATTCCTGCCCGCTTTCGTTCAGGGCATAAAAGTTGGTATTTTGCTGTAAAGCCGCCTTATCGGTTTGATGGGGCGGCTTTAGCAAAGCTTCCAGTTTGGCTTCTTCCAGCGTTTGATTAACTTCCTGAGCTTGCCGCGCCCCCGTCCCGTTTATCAACTGGCTATGTTGGGCCAATCTATCCAACTGCTCAACTGTTTTGCCTGCCAGCAAGTTTTTAATCTCGCTTAACGGCAAGTAATTGTCTTTAAGGCGGCGAATGATTTGCAAACGCAGCCAATGTTCATAACCGTAGCGGCTAAACGGCCCGCTTCCACTTGATGGCGGTAAAAGCCCTTCGCTGATGTAATAGCGCACCGTCCGTTCGGTTACTTCGGTAGCGCGACACAATTCTTTCAGGCTATAACTAAATCGTTCCAACAATTTTTCCTTCTTAACACTTGTACGTAACACTGTTATAGCATATTTACGTAACGCTGTCAATAGTCTCGACAGTAGAATTTTATAGAAATATTTCTTTATGAGACCCGGTTTGCTGGAATAGAAATTGAGGGAATGGCTTGAGCGAGTTTTAACTGGAAAGGCAAGAAAATGTCGGAAATAGTTTCTCCTGAAGTCGTTCACCGCTTGCGGCGGTTACGGTCACGGCGTAATCCTGGATTGCAAAGAGCCGGGTTACGTAGCTTTATTGATAAAATCGAAGCTTTCGAGCTGGCTCTCGACCCTGAAAATATCGGCCAAGACGAAAAATGGTTTTTGCCAAATCGCAAGAAGTTCAACCAAACGGTAGAAGTTGGGCCAATAGAACTTTTGCCAGCTTTCAGCCCCTCGACTAATCGTAAAACGGTGGTCTGGTATCGCAAGGTAATTCAGATTGGCGAACCCAAACCGGGCAAGCATTACAAGCTTAACTTTGCCCGCGCCTTTTATGCTACCAAAGTTTGGGGGAACGGAGTATTACTGACTGACGTAGACGGGCATACCGAGCATATTAGCGGCTTTTCCTCTTTTTCGTATGATTTAACCGATTTTCTGGATAGTAATGGCAAAATCGAAATAGTGGTGCGGGTCGAAAATAGCGATGACCCGGCGGTTTGTCGGGGCAAGCAATGGAGTACCCAATATGCCCGGCAGGGCATCTGGTACGGTCAGGCTACCGGGCTATGGGGACAGGTCACTTTGGAGGAGGTTAGCGCGAACCGCTTGCGCTCGGATGTGACTGGCTACGCCGACCCGGATAGTGGGCTAATTCGCTTGCAGGCGATAACTTATATTTCGGAGGTCGGGACGTATCAGCTACAAGCCACGCTCGAAAATGCCGAGGGGCAGGAACAGGCCCAATTTCGCCGCCAGCTAAATTTAACGCCGGGTCAACAAAGTCACGAACTGGTCTTTGCCATACCCGACCCCCGTCCCTGGTCAATAGCTTCGCCCTACCTTTACCGGGTGGAAGTGAATTTGCGGCGGGAAGGCGAACTTTTGGATAAAGTATTTTTTGAGATTGGCTTTCGTTCGGTTAAGGCTAAGGGAAATCAGCTTTTTTTGAATGATACGCCGCTTTACCTGAACGGTGTACTTTACCAGCCCTATCTTGGCGATAGCTATACTTTGAGCTATGAAGAACTCAAGGCCGATTTGGAATATACCTGCAAAACTATCGGCGCAAATTTGCTGCGAATTCATATCGCCGGAGCAGATTCTTTACCGCTTTACCTGGCTGACCGTCTGGGTTTGCTGGTCTGGGTGGAAGTGCCTTCGCCTCATATTTCCAACGATACCAGCCGGGCCAATCATCGACGCGAACTCGAATCGCTGGTGCGCCAGATAGATACGCATCCCTGTGTAGCTTTTATTTCGATTTATAACGAAAGTTGGGGCTGTCAGGATATTGGCGAGGATAGTCCGGCGGGAGAGGCGACCCGCGCTTATATTAAGGAAGCTTACCAGTATATCAAGCAAATGCGGCCTGATATTTTAGTGGTAGATAACGATGGTTGGGAGCATATTAGCGAAAATAAGCAGCTACCCGCTACCGATTTTATCAGCTTGCACACTTATATCAACGATTTGGGGGAATGGGAAAAAGATATAGCTGAGGTCGCAAAGCTGCTAGAGCCGGATAGCCCGCGCTACCAGCAATTAACCGGGCATCCTGCGATTGTCGGCGATAAATCTTATCACTACCAAAATGAAAAGCCGTTAATTTTGAGCGAATGGGGCGGGTTTGGTGCGCTTTATGGCGGGCCGGAAGCTCAACAGGCTAAATTTGAGTTAATTCGCCGCTACAAGGCCGTTTTAGCCCAGCACCAAGCAACAATTGCCGGAGATTGCTATACCCAGCTTGGAGACGTAGAGCAGGAAACCAACGGCCTTTTAGATAAAACCCGCAAGCGGCTGAACGATGCTACGTTTTTGCAATCTTCCGCCAATCTTCTGGCTGAACCGGGAAAATAAAATAAGGGCAAACCCGAAAAGGTTTGCCCTAGTCTCATTTAATCAAGTTTGTTTCTAGCCAGTGATAACAATGGCGATGACCGTGTCATTCGGGCCAGCGTTAGCTTGCTGCAAGATGCTGGAGAAACTGGCGTTGTTGCTGGCTTTTGGGCCGACAATTGTGCCGAGCAGGGTAAAATTACCCTTTTTACCCGTGATTACGGTCGCGCCACCCGATTCAAGGGTATTAACTTCGGTAAAGCCCTTGTCGGTAAAAGCTTGTTTGGCCCAGCCCGAGATTTTGCTGTAGTCGTCCGAGCTGATATAGACCACCGAAGTAGTTGTGCCAAACGAAGCCGAAGCGGTATCCACTCGTTTTGCTCCGGCGTAAACTGGAACATCGCTTTCGCCCACACTGGCAGTTGCACCACTGGAAGCAGCGGCAGTAGTCGCGGCTGCGCCACTACCCGAAGCAGCAGTGGTCGCCGCCGGGTTGGAGCTTGTCCCCACCCCAAGAATTCCCTGCAACAAGCCCTGCGCCCCTACCAGAATTAAGAGACTTTTCTTGCCTTTAATCTGGTCGGACAGCTTTTGAACTACATCGGGGCTGATGCCGGGAATGTTCAAGGTCGAAGTCAGGCTGGTAGTATCCGCCGGAACTGCCCCACCGACCATCAGAATATCGGGCGAACCTGGCTTGACATAAAACCCAACGGTGTTATCGCCCTGCTTGCTTGGTTTGGTTTGGCCGGGAATACCAAATTTGTAACCGGCAGCAGTTAGCGCGGCATCGGCATCGCTTGCCAACTTATCGTCAGCATCGTTCGAGACATAGAACTTGACGGTTGCCCCGGTTAGGCCCGGAATTTGTTTGGCAACTTCGTTGGCAATCGCCGGGTCAAGCTGGATTTCAGTAGCATTGCCCCCGATAGATGGTAAGGCACTGCTGCCCGTAGCAGAAGCAGCGGTGGTTGCAGCACCGACGGCGGTAGTCGCGGGTTTGGCAGTGGTTGCGACGGCGGTAGTAGCCGGAACGGTGGTTGGAGCGGTAGTGGCAGTCGGCGGGGCAACGGTTGCGGTGGGGGCAACGGTTGCGGTTGGGGGCGGGACGGGGGTTGCCGTTGCGTCACCGCAAGCCGCCAGCAGCATCGCCATT
>JBBQGP010000271.1:0-6093 GCA_038323095.1 Chloroflexia bacterium
CTTTGAAGATAACCGCCGAAATTCTGGATAAATTGCTTTCCGAACCCCGTCCCACTGCCCTTGCTGACGATGCCAATTTCGTGGCTGCCGCTTCCGGGCGCATCCCTTATCCCGGCCTGCTAATTCCGGCTTTTAGCTAGAGGTAATAGACTGCTTCGCTCAGAATGACCGTGTTAAAAGCAGGGTCAAACTCAAAACTCAAGAAGCATCTTCCAGAGCCAGACGATTATCACTGTAGAAACGGCTGGTTTGTTCGTCGGCAGGGTCGGGCGGCATTTCTCCGGCGACTTCCTCTACAAACGTGCCGGTAGCAACCTGCTCCTCTTCTTCCTCCTGAATATCTTCTTCGGCAGAAAAAAAGGAAAGTTGAACCGGCTTGAGCCTTTGCCGTTCGGCCCGCGCCAAACGCCGCTCATCGGTGATGCCCACTATCTCGCCATCTTTCCATTCAAACAAACTACGCTGCTTGCGTGCGCCCCGCGAAAGCGGCGAGCTGGCGTGCATCAAATCTTCGGGGTGCAAGCCTTTTTCCCCTGATATTTTTTGCAAGCTATTGCAATGCCGCAAAAACGAACAATCCTGACACTTGTACATATTGGAAGCCATCGAAAATTGTTCGCGCTCGATAGACCTCCCAATCTTGAAGATACGTTCACGCAGCACCCGGCGTTCCCCCTCGCCGCGTTGAGTGGGGGTTTGAGTGCCATCGCGGGCATTTTCGATGGCGAAAGTCCGGGATAGCGAAGGATAAAGCAATTCTGCCGCCAAATCGTAGCAACTGAATTGGGTATCCAGATTTAGGGCTTCTTTGGGAATATGACGGTAGCCGCTTTTGTAGTCCACCACGTGTAGCGTCCCGTCCCGGCTGGCCTTGATAGCTTTGCCCAAATCTTCGGGATTGCGTCCGGCGGGCTGGTTAGAATTCAGCAGTTCGAGCCGGTCAATATAGCCGTGCAAGGCATAACCACGCCCGGTACGTTCATTAGTTATGTTAATTATAAAGTAATGCTCGACTAGCACATGCGAAAACGGGATTTCCTGATTGCGCTGGAAAAAATCAAAGCAGGCTTTATAGCCAATCCCCAATAATTTTTCTTTTTCTTCTTCGCTGCGCCATAAAATCGGCGGCTTGCGGCGACCTTTATCGGTTTTGGGCTGATTATCAATGTTGAACCAGCGACCCCGAAAGACGTTAGCAAAATTAGTGGCGGATTGGTACATTTTGGCTTCGGGGTTTTTGCGGCGGAAATAATCGTAGAACATCGAATGTAGCACCGTGCCGAATTCGAGGGCGGGCTGGCGCGGCATTTCTTCGGGGTTTTCCAGATAATTAAACCAGAAACGTGTTCCGCAGTCCTGGTAAAGCTTCATAAGTGAGTCGCTCATTACGAGCCGCCCATCTTTGGTATAGCGCATGGCTTAACACCTTCATTATATGGGATATGGGCCGAATTTTCTAAAATCACTATAATCGGCCACTAAAATTGCTTCCGCGTGCAGCATAAATAATGTTATGTCATGATAGTAGCACAGGAGTTCGATGGGCGCAATAGTTTGTCGAAAAGGTATTTGCGAATCTGGCTCGACATGTTTAAAATAGGAGTAACTGGAATTACGTAAACTGGAAGCGGTGGAACGAAACGTAAACTTGATGGAAATTATTTCACTAATAATGACTCTTTTTGGAGTAGCCTGGTTAATAGGAGCAATTCCGGCGGTAGCCCGAAGCTGGCAGACCGCCCCCAAGTATTATAATTTGGCCCGACTTTTATTGCCGATAGTGATAGTAACGGCATTTTCGGCCAGGCTTTTGATTCCCGGCTTTCCCGGTACAAATATGTGGGTTTGGTGGCTACTGGTTTTTTTATTGTTTTATATTTCGGGGGCGGTGCTTTATTACCTTTATAACGAACCGGGCGATTACACGCCCCGCCCGATAATAACCCGCAGCGGCGAATTGCAATTACGTACTGCTAACGGTCAGGTCTTGCCGATGATAGACCACCGCCTTGATGAAACTGTCACAATCAGAATGGCCTTGCCCGAAGATTTAAGCGGAGTGGGCCAAATTTTTGCCGAAGTTTTCGGACATACCTTTGATTTGTCCTTTGGGGCAGATAGAGAGCGCAATGCCAAACTTATTGCCGACCTTTTGACCCTGAAAACAAACGAGGTGCTGGTGGCGGTAGAGGGGCGAAACAGGGTAGTCGGGGCAATGTGGCTGGATTTAGCCGACTCGCGTACTGGTGCTGCCAACCCGCGCACTATTTATCCGATTACCCGTAAATATTTAGACGGGTGGAGTGCCTTATATTTTGCGGTACTGGGCGTACCAGGAATGATGGCGGTACGCGGTACATCTGATATGGGTTATGTGCAGTGGCTAGGAGTCGCCCCCGAATGGCAGGGGCATCACGTTGCCCGCAAACTTATGAACCGGGCGGAACAGTTCGCTTTTTTGAATGGCAAAACCAAATTAGGTTTGCATACCGAACGCTTTAACCGTCCAGCTCGCGCTCTTTATAAGCATTTGGGCTTTGTTGAAAACGGTATCTTTAAAATTGCCCCGCGTGTTTATTATGTCAAGCAATTGAAAAATCGGAGTTTGAACAAGTCCGCTGAATTGAATTGAGCAATGAATACACCGCCCTTTAGTAACCGTTTTTCCAGCTACCACCTTCTAATAAAGCAGCCTGAGCTTTTTGCCCATACGTTATTACCAGTTTAAAAGGGGTAGAAATAACTTTTTGGCTCAGGATATGTTAAACTATTAATAGAAAATCAATAGAACTGGAGGAGTTTATGAATGTTATAAAGGCGGATGGAGACTGGCCGGAATTAAAAGATACCCTGCTAATTGCGGCTTTTTCTGGTTGGAACGATGCCGCCGATTCTGCTACCAGTGCGGTACGCCAGCTTGGAGAGCAGCTTGGGGCAGAACCGTTCGCCACGATTGACCCCGAAGAGTTTTATGTGTTTACCGATACCCGACCTCAAACCAGTATGGATGAGGACGGTAAGCGCAAAATAACCTGGCCGACTAACCAATTTAGCAGCGTAAGCAATGTGCCGGGCCTTAATCGTTCGGTGGTTACTCTGGACGGGGTCGAGCCAGATTTGAAGTGGCGCAGCTTTTGTGATTCGCTACTCGAAATTTGCCAGCGTTGTAACGTAACTGAGGTAGTTTTGCTTGGGGCATTGGTTGCGCCTGTGCCACATACCCGACCTGTGCCAATTACGGGCGGAGCAACTGCCCCGGAGCGTTTGGAAGAAATACGTAAAGTTGGGGCAACCAATTCACGATACGAAGGGCCAACCGGGATTATTGGGGTCTTTTCCAGCCGTTGCCAGCAAGAAAATATCCCGCTAGTCTCGTTTTGGGGAGCGGCTCCAAGTTACCTGACAGCCAGCCCAAACTGGAAAGTTACTTCGGCTTTGCTGGATGCACTCGACAGAGTTTTAGGAATCGGACTGGAACTTAATGCAGTACATGGGTTGGCCCGTCGCTTTGAAAACCAGGTTTCGCAAGCGGTAGCTCGTGATGAGCAGGTTGCTGCTTTTGTGCAAGCTTTGGAGGAGCAATATTCATTGGACGGTGGCGCATTCGACGATGAGCCGATGATTGTTTCCGAAGCGGACGAAGTCGAAGATAACGATACCGAATTGCCAAGTGCTTACCAAATTATTCAGGAATTTGAGAAGCAGTTGCGCGAGAGCAGCCGACCCGAAAATAAAGAAGAAGAGTAAGTTATGCGCTTGCCTTGTTTCTTTCGTTCCTTTTGTTCCTTTCGTTCCTTTCGTTCCTACCAATTTTCGGCCTCGTTATCAGGTCTGATGTTAAGTTTAATGCTGGTGGCTTGTGGCGAAAATACCACGCCCGCCACCAGCAGTGTTACCTTGATAACCAGCCCAACCCAGGGCATCACTTCCAGCCCAACGCTTGCTCAGGCTCAGGCAATTCCTGCAACTACCGCTCCGGCTGCTACCACGCCCCGCCCGGTTGCTACGGCTGTACCACTCCCCACAACCACTGTCCGCCCGCCCACACTTGCTCCTACAATACCCGCGACCACTGCCGTCGTCGCTACTCCCGGCAATATGGAGGGCAACTCAAGTGGAGACGGGCCGCAGCGCACGCCCAATATTAGCGAATTACCGCGTTTAAACGGCATTGTCAAAATCCCTTTGCTGAACGCTAACCGACCAAGCGTACAACCTGAGCCAATTGTTAAGTCTAATTACGGGCCAAACAATAATCCGAGGGTTGGTTTGCAAATCGGCCATTTTCAAATTGACCAATTGCCCGATGAAAATTCGGCTTTACGCGGCCAAACCGGGGGTAGTGGGGGCGGGGTACGCGAAGTAGATTTTAATCAGGATGTGACCCGGCGGGTTGGGGCGATTTTGAGCAGCAAGGGTATTGCGGTGGATATTTTGCCCGCCAGCGTGCCGCCTTCTTATACTGCCGACGTATTTTTGGCAATTCATGCCGATGCTGCCCCCGCCGGAAATCCGAGCGGTTACAAATTGGCCCGCAGCCGCTTTAGTGCTATCCCCCAAACTGACGATGCTTTGGTCGAAAGCCTTTACCAAAGTTATGGCAAATTTACCGGGATGAATACCGATAGCAGCATTACCCGCAATATGACCGGGTATTATGCTTTTAACAATCGCAATCGCTTTAACGCAATCAGCAAAATTACCCCCGCCGCCATTATCGAAACCGGCTTTTTGACCAGTGCGGCAGACCGGGCGGTTTTGCTGAACCGGCCTGATGCAGTCGCCCAGGGAATTGCCGAAGGAATTGTGCGCTTTTTGCAAAATCGTCCATCGCTCGAAGCCCGCGAGAAACCCGTTAAAGAAGTGCCTTCTATCGAAGCCAGCCGCGACAATACCCCGGTTTATGGTGAAAATGGCGGAATAATAGCTTATGTTAGCAAAGGCCAGCGTTTCGAGTATTACGAGCGAAAAGGCGACGAATACCGTATTTTTGTACCTGTTTTACGCCAGCCGGGTATTTTGCGTAAAGCCGACGTTTCGCTTACTTCCTCGCCCCGCTAAGAAAACGAGATGGAGAAATTATTAATGTTTTTTCTAAGAAAAACCTATTGACAAATCCAGGATACTGCTTTACCATATAGTAAACCGCTTAACTATACTGATTGCTCAAAAATATCAAACCGTTTTTGGATAGTTTGCCACAAATTAAATTGTTTAAAAGCGCGGTTCGACCTTTGGTCAGCGAGGATCAAGCGGAATGGCGAACATTTACGACGTGGCGCGGCGAGCCAAGGTTTCTACGGCCACCGTCTCCAAAGTTTTATCCAACACTCCCTACGTCAGCGACACCACCAAAGAACGGGTGTTGGAAGCTGTGCGCGAACTTGGATATAGTCCCAGCCTAGTCGCTCGTAGTCTGACCAAAAATCGTACTTATGTAATTGGTTTGGCAATACCCTACCGGCCTGATTATCTTTTTAACGACCCTTTTCTGCTCCAGGTTATTCAGGGAGTAGAAGAAATTGCCAACGAACGGGATTACAATTTGCTGTTTTCGACGGCCCGACCATCCAACCCGGAAAGTGCCTATACCCGTTTGCTCCGAACTGGCTATGTAGACGGTGTAATTACCCTTGAAACTCTGGAAGCGGGCGAACCAAGCCGCAAATTGGAAGAATCAGGGCTGGCTCGTGTTACAATTGGCTATCCGCTTTCGACTGGCTCTGGTACTACCGATAAAGTAGCCAACGCCGTCCATTGCGACGACTATAACGGGGCGTTGGAAGCTACCAGCTACTTGCTAAGGCAGGGACACCGCCGTATCGGGGTTATTTCTGGCCCGGCCAATTTTATGGTAGCAATAGACGAGCGGTTGCGCGGCTTTAAGGATGCTTTGACCTGCTATGCTTTATCGCTTGACCCGGCCTTGATTGCTTACGGCGATTTCACTTTAGAAAGCGGTTACGCCGCCGCCGGGTCTTTGCTCGAACTTTCGCCCCGACCCAGTGCGATTTTTTGCTTTAACGATATGATGGCGTTAGGGGCAATGCGGCGAGTACGCGAAATGAAACTTAGAGTGCCAGAGGATTTATC
>JBBQGP010000272.1:0-6081 GCA_038323095.1 Chloroflexia bacterium
TTTCAAGCTCGGCGCGACGTTTTTCGTTGTCGGCCCGGAATTTTTCGAGTTCGGCCCGTTGCTCGGCCCGTTGTCGCGCCCGGTCAATTTGCACCGGGGTAAGAAAAACCTCGCCGTTCGGTTTGTAAATTTTTAACTGGTTTGGGCCTTGTGGTCCTGGCTCTTGCTCAAATCTAATCCCAAGCCGAGGGCTAACCCAGCCATTCATTCGGACGATTTGAGTAAGCGGTAAGCCCGGCTCAGGCCGTATCCAGCCTTCCAGCCTCAGCCTGAACGGGTCATAGATGTAATATTCCTGTACCCCGTACTGGTCGTAAAATTTGAGCTTGTCCCGCATTTCCTGGCGGCGGTTGCCCGGTGACAAAATCTCAAAAACGACCTGGGGCGGAATATCGTCTTCGACCCATTGCAAATAAGAACCTCGGTAGCCTTTAGGCCGTCCAAAAGCTACCAGCACATCCGGGGCAGCTCGAATCTTATTGTTACCCTCGACGGGATACCAAAGACAATCGCCCGCCACGTAAACATTGGGCTGGTCGGCGAAAAAAATTTCCAGCCCTTCTTTGATTGTCACAATCCATTCATATTGTAAGTTATGGTCAGAGATAGGTTTACCATCACTTTTAGGGTAGAATTTGGCTAAATTTTCCTGGTCGGCCCGACTTAGAGTCATAAACCTGTTTCCTTGCACTACTGCCGGGAAATAAATTTCCCGGCTAAAGAATGAACCCGCCTTTATCCCCGATTGCTACGCTGGTGGGCCACAAATTCGAGGACATCGGCCCGGCTAAGAATACCGATAGGCTGGCCGTTTTCCGCCACTACCAGAGCCGGAGCAGCGTTACCGAAAAGCGGGAAAATATCTTCCAGCATTTCGTCGGCTTCGATAATTGGCAAAGGCGTATCCATTGCTTTTTCCACTGAGGCGGTCACAATTTCAGGATTTTTGAAAATCTTCTCTAAAAGAGTGCGCTCCTGCAAACTGCCCACAATCTGCAAATGGCCGTTAGTGCTATCCGCGCTCACTACTGGCATTTGCGAAATACTGTGCGCGTGCAAAGTCCCGATAGCCTCGCTGACTAGCTGGTCAACCCGCACCGTGATAAAGGGCGAACGAGCCTGACCGGGCTGGTGGTTATGCAGCAAATCTGCTACACGCGGATTGCTGGGGAAGCGTTCGGTAAAGCCCTGGTCGCGCATCCAGGCATCGTTATAAATCTTGCTCAAGTAGCTGCGCCCGCTATCTGGCAATAGCACCACCATTAGTTTATCTTCGTCCAGCTTCTTGGCGTATTCCAATGCTCCGGCCAAAGCCGCCCCGCACGAACCACCAATCAACAAACCTTCTTCCCGTACTGCCTTACGCGACATCAGAAAAGCTTCCCGGTCACTAACCGTTACCCATTCGTCAATCAAGCTCAAATCTACCGTACCCGGAATAAAATCTTCGCCAATGCCCTCAATTTTGTAAGGGCGGATGGTATCGCTGGTGTAGAGCGAACCTTCCGGGTCAACCCCGACAATCTTTACTTTCGGGTTCTGCTCTTTTAAATATCTGGCAACTCCGCTAACCGTGCCACCTGTACCAACGCCAGCCACAAAATAATCAATTTTACCAGCAGTTTGCCGCCAGATTTCCGGCCCGGTAGTTTCGTAGTGAGTGCGCGGGTTTTCGGGGTTAAAATACTGGTTGGGCTGGAAGCCGCCCGGAATTTCGCGGGCCAATTTATCGGCGACGCTATAATAACTTTCGGGAGACTCGCGGGGAACAGCGGTTGGGGTAATAACTACTTCGGCACCATAAGCCTTGAGCAGCGATATTTTCTCCTGGCTCATCTTGTCAGGCATTACGAAAATTGCTTTGTAGCCCTTGATAGCGGCGGCAATCGCCAGCCCAACGCCGGTGTTACCACTGGTCGGCTCGATAATTGTGCCGCCCTTCTTGAGCAAACCGCGTCGCTCGGCTTCTTCCACCATTCTGATACCAATGCGGTCTTTAACGCTGCCGCCCGGATTGAGCATTTCCAGCTTCGCCAGCACCGTCGGCTTGACCCCTCGCGCCAGGCGGTTCAACTTCAGCAGGGGAGTGTTGCCGATTAGCTGCAAAACGTTGTCATAATATTCTACTTCGCCCATTTCCTGAGCTGGACGCGGCACGACCCCACCCATTTGTTCCAGCGCAGGTCGTCTGGCCGACGTTTCTAATTTTTCAGCTTCATTATTTTTCAAGGTATCCATTGCTTAAAACCTTCTTTGCTACCTATGTATTTGTTTTGTTACCGACAATAAAATAATCCGGGCGACTTTTGCCAATTCTATTATATTCCTTTTCAAAAGAATTTGGGAGAACCCGCCCTTTCTTTCTTTTAATTGATTCTTACGAGGTTTGTCTAAAATTTAACATTCTTTTAATAGTAGTATCCCCATTTTTAATCGCGATTTTATCTTGAACAGTTAGAATTAGCATGGCCTATTATTATTACTAACTTATAAAACCAGGACTTTTTTGAGCAGTTGAGCTTGAAACAATGCTGGTGAAACGTTTTACTATTATTAATAGAAGTAAATATTTAACAACTTGGAATTTTCACCTTCTAATAGATTTTTTAAGGACTAAATGTGATGGCTAAGAAGATTTTGCTGGTAGAAGATAGCCCGACTCAGGCGGCTAAAACCCGGCTGGTGCTGGAGGAAAAGGGTTACAAAGTCTTTGTGGCCGCCGATGGCAACGAAGGGATTAGTAAAGCGGCTGAAATTCAGCCTGATTTGATTGTGCTGGATGTGTACTTGCCTCAATTAAGTGGTTTTGAAGTTTGCAAGCACTTGAAATCCAATCTGCATATTCGGACTATTCCTATTGTCATGTTCAGCAACGAAAACAAGCTGCGGAATATGGTGACGGCTTATGAGATGGGCGCAGATTATTTTGTGGTCAAGAGCGAAGAAGGTGAAAGAGTTTTGACCTTGCTAATCGAAACTGTTTTTACTCGCATGTCGCGCCGGATGCTGCAAACTTCCTGAAAGGCTCTTTCAGCTTAACAAGAATTGCCCGGCCCGTTACTGACGGGTTTTTGTAGTTTTTAGCCAAAGCTTTTTGTTGGCTTTTTGTGGCAGAAGGGACTTCTAATCCCGATTTTAGCCAAAGCCGTTTTTATCGAAATTTTGCTACTGCTTTAGAATTGTGACATTCGGCTTAGAAGATTAAAATTTCTTAGCACCGGGCGTAAGCTTATTTGTAAGGTCATGAATCTATAATCGGTTGAGACCAAAAAATAATTACAAGTAACGAGGCAGCCATTTTGGAAGATTTTAGAAGCAGCAGTCCCGGCAACGAGGATATACTCGAAAAATTGCGCCAACGCTATGATACCCAGAACCAGGCCGGGCAGCGCAAGGAAGCCCGTCAGCGTTATCTGGCTTTCCGGCTGGGTCAGGAATGGTTCGGGTTGGATGTAAAGCATATACGCGAAATTAGCCGTCTGGAAAACGTTACTCGCGTTCCCCTCACCCCTTCTCATGTTCTGGGCGTAACCAATTTGCGCGGCAACATCACGGCGGTAGTGGATGTACGCGGCGTACTTGGAACGGCCACTCCCGCCATTACCGCCAGCGCACGGATTGTAGTTGCCAGTTTGCCAGGATTGGAAGCCGGGATTATGGCCGAGCAGGTTTCAGAAGTAGTCGAAATTGCGGCCAGCCAGATAGAGCCGCCTTTGCTAACGCTGGGCCACGAGCGCGGAAAATATTCGAGTGGGGTAGTACAGCAAAATAATCGTACTTTAGTTATCCTTAACCTGAATTCGCTTTTAGCCGATTTAAAGGTTTAACTTATGGTGGATTTTGAGACCGCTATTTTAGCTTCCCAGTTAAAAACCGAAACGCTGGAGCTGGTACTAATACGACTGGGCGAACATTATTTTGGTATTCGGGCTGCCGCAGTTCAACGCCTGGAAAAACTTTCGCTGGCCTTGTTGCTGCGACCTGAGTTTGAAAGTCACCCGGCCTTGTGCGGCTTTTTACGGGTTAATCAATTACCCGTTTTCGATTTAGCCCGCTTGCTTGGCCTCGAAAGCAGGGTTATGCCCGAACAACTTTTGCAAATGGAATCTGGCGGGCGACGGGCTGGATTTATGGTTGAGCAAGCCGCCGAAGTGGTGCGAGTCGGGCTGGATGAACTGGCTTTAATTCCGGCTATAATTGAGCAACACCGCTTGCGTCCGGCAGCCTGGGCTTTATGGCGCAAAAGTGAACAGGAAATTATTGTTTTAATAGAACCTATTGAAAGCCTTTCCGCCGAAGAATGGCAGCAAATCAGCAAGCAGGGGGCAGAGCCTAAATGAACCAGAGCGAACAGCAAGATTTTCTACTTAGCACTTTCCGCGAGGAAATTGACGGCCATATGGTCAATCTAACGCGGGGGCTGGTCGAACTGGAAGAAGGCGGCAGCCTGGAACAGCAAGGCGAACGGCTGCGCGACTTAATGCGAGTGCTACATACTATTAAAGGGGCGGCCCGCATGATGGGGTTTGCCAGTATCAGCAAAGTCGCGCACGCAATGGAAGATGTAGTCGGCCATTACCGCGACAACGAAGATATGAGCCAGGGCTTCCCGCGTGCCGTTACCGATTTATTGTTCGATGGTATGGACGCAATTAGTGAAATGGTACGCCGCTCTACTTTTCGGGGCGATAGTCCGGCCATATCGCCTAATCCCTTGATTTCTACCGAAAATCTGGCCGGGCTAATTTTCAAACTAAACGCTCAGGCTGGAAAAACCACTTCAATGGAAGAACTAATCGGAGCTTTGACTGGCGGTAGCCAACCTGCCCCGATTAACGATAACGGCCACGCTATCGCCGAAACGGTGGTCAAAGTGGAGGCCCAGCAGTCCGAACGCTTGATTACTTCCGAAACAAGCCTTGAGTCGAGCCAACAAAGCACCGCTAATACCGTGAGTAGCGGCGACGAAACTATTCGGGTACGCCTGGATAAACTGGATAATTTGATAAATTTGGCTGGCGAACTGGTCATTAACAAAATCCAGAACGAAGAACATTTTAAAGCTTTGCAGGAATTATCCCAGTCTTGCCGCACCCGTAGCCAGATTGCCGAGCAACTGCGCGAATTTTTAATTGAACAAACCCCGGTGGAAGAACGTAGCCGTCTTTTGGGTTTGACCGAGCTTTTCTCTTTTGAGCAAAACGAATTGCCTAGTTGGATTTTGCCCACTCTTTCCAAAAAAGATAATTCCGCACCCAAACCGGCTTCGGCCACTGCTACTTTATCCAGCATTAGTGAAAATGGATTGGATGCCCGCGCCGTTCGCAAAATTTTTGACCGCCTGGAAGAAATGATTGAACTGGGTCGCCAGATTGAGCAAAATGTAACCAAAATGGTGCGCGAACGCAAAAGCTATAATTTGCGCTTTGATACTTCCGCCGATGAATTGCGCCGCAGTATGCTCGGTATTCGGATGCTGCCACTGGATACTCTTTTTAACCGCTTTGCCCGGCCTGTGCGTGATTTAGCTAATGAGCGCGGTAAACAAATTCGTTTGCTGGTGACAGGCGGGGCAATCGAAGTGGACAAGCGTATTCTGGAAGAAATTACTGACCCGCTTACCCATATGCTTCGCAATGCAGTTGACCACGGAATTGAAAACCCGGATGAACGACGGGCGGCGGGCAAACCTGCCGAAGGTACAATTCGCCTGACCGCTCTCCAAAAAGGTAGCCATGTGCTAATCCAGATTCAGGACGACGGCGCGGGTATTAACCCGGACAATTTGCGGAAAGCGGCCGCTTCCAAAGGCGTTTTATCCGAACTAGATGCCGCCGGATTAAGTGATGAAGCCGCCCTTGATTTGATTTTCCGGCCTGGCTTTTCGATTAGACCCCGCCCTGACGAAATTTCCGGGCGAGGCATTGGTATGGATGTGGTACAGCAAAATACCAAAAAATTAAACGGGCGCGTTTCAGTACATACCAATATCGGGACGGGTACAACTTTTACAATGGAAATCCCCCTGACGCTGGCGACGGTAGATGCACTGCTGGTGCGGGCGGGCGGGCAGCTTTTCGC
>JBBQGP010000273.1:0-6059 GCA_038323095.1 Chloroflexia bacterium
GCGGGGGTGCTAGATATGTTTCTAATTCAACTATGATCGGAGTTGATGCAAACTTAAACTTTAGTATTTATGGACGAGGAACGGCTGATGTAATAATAAGATTTATATGGATACGTTGCTAATGACGGTGATGGACCAGGAGGAGTGTATCAAACTATTTCCAATAACATAAACCCTCGACTTTATGATACAACTTCAAATGGTACGGGTCGAATGGGAGTTAATCAGACTAGAACAATTCAGGTGACAGGTCGTATAGGTATTCCTACTAGAGCTACTGCGGCTATTGTAAATCTTACAGCCGCTTACACAACTGGAATTGGTTTTTTGAATTTATATCAAGCAAATACAGCTAATCCTGTATCTAATTCAATAATTTGGGATGAACCTTACAGTGGTTCAAATGTTAATACTATAACCACAAATCTTGTTTTAGTGCCTTTAAGTAATGGCGGAGCTATAAACATTACATTAGGGGGCAGTTCTAACAGCTCAACAGATATTATTATTGATGTACTAGGTTATATTGATCCATCTATAACTTCAAATTCACCAGGATTTTATTATCCAGTCACCCCAACTCGTCTTTATAATACAGGGGGACAGTTAAATGCCGGAGCTACTCGTACAATTCAAATAGCAGGCTATGCTAATGTACCGTCTACAGCAACTTCTGTAGTTCTCCGAATCCAAACCCAGAACGTCACGGGTATTACGTTTTTATCGCTATTTGCCGGCCCACCGTTTTCTTGGCAGGGTAACAGTACAATTGACCCTGGTGCAGGGCAATCACTCGGTAACTTAGCCATTGTCCCTATAAACAACGGCCAAATTAATATTTATAATGGAGTAAATGCCACAGACTTTAGCATTGACGTAGTTGGGTTTTTTGTTAATTGTAACAACCCAGCTAACTATCTCTTTCCACCTGTTTGGTCGGTTTATTACAGGGGATGGTTTTACTGGGATGGTTCAGTAGATGGTTACTTTAACGACACTATTTTAAGTGGTATGGAAACTTGGCACAAGGCACCATACCGTAGCCCAATCTTTGAGTTAACAGGTGATAACGCCATTGCACAAGGAGTAGTTAAATTTGACACAATACCAATGTGTGGAGCAGTCATGCAACCCTTAGCGTGTACTAGCGTTGATAACGGAAATCAAAGCTGGTCTATGGTCTTTAATAATACTAGGAATCCTGACGATACTTTCTATTACTGCTTTGTATCTTTAGATGAAGGTGCAGTTCCAGGCTGCTACAACATTGGACACGTTACAAACCACGAGTACGGCCATGTAATGACTATGAACGAAAATCCCTCAAATACTTCTAGCCTATTTTTAGGTTATGACTCTTTGATAAGCCAAGTTTATACGTCTGATTCTAGCAAAGGTGTCATAAGAGTAAGGGGATGTGGCGATAATAAATCGTTGTATGTCAGATATGGAGTTTAATCAAGAGGCAATATGATTAACAAAATAACGAAACCACCCTTAAGTTTACCGCTACTAGCCCTTCTTGTCATCCTGGTAACAGGATGCGGTACAACTGATAATTCGGTTAACGTTTCTGTAGTTGCAGCAGTAGCTACCGCCAGTTTAGCTCCAACTAGCGCAACCGCCAGTACCACTGTTGCAGTCCCAGCCACTGTTACACCTATCTTATATACTAGTGCTTTGGTAGTACCAATTCCATTAAATCGGCAGGTAAATGGAGCAATTCAAATTTTGATGGGGCAGGTGACTGGTATAGGTACGCTCGTTTGGGACACGCCAGACAATGAAGAACCGACTGATTTTAACCTTGTAAAGCTCAATCAAAAATACTCCAAAATCCCCCAACAGTTTGTCCCGGTAGAAATTACTGTAAAAACGGTGTATAAGGGTTCAGCCAAGCCTGACGAAAAAATCGTTTTATTGATAGGTGGCGCACCTAATTCAAAACCTTATGGTGATTCAGGGGCTTTTCCAAAGCTGGGAGACCAGAAAATATGGTTTATTGCTAATTCGGTGGATTACAGAAATGGGAAAGGAAAAACTCTCTTAGTCTTTCCGAGAACTAATCAAGCCTTTAGCTTACAACCGGATGGAACGTGGCAAGGAACGGATACTTCCGTTTTCACCATTGCACAATTGGAAGATGCTATTAAGAATCCTGTAATAGACCCAACGCGCCCGCCCGTTACACCAAAGCCATCTCCCACTCTCAGAGCAAAACCGGGCCAATTGGTGAATCTGGTGCAGCTTTACAAACTAGATACTACTAAAGCTATTCTCGTCAAAGGTGTGCCAAGTGGGGGGTTTATTACTGACAGTGGACAGATTAAAACGGTGATAGCGGCATTAGACAAAACGGCGGTAGCTCAGGATCCGTCCAAACCAGAAAAGGAGCAACTAACCGATACGGTGGCTTATTTGTTATTTCAAACGGCAGAAGGCGACTTTAGTTTCTGGTACAACAAGAATACAGGGATTATAAGCCGAGACGAGCGCGATGCTCTAAGGCTACCAGTGTCGCCTGAATTAGCAAAGGTTCTTGGTATGTAATTATATAATCCAGCTAAGTTTGAAACTGGCAACCTTTAATAAGCGTTTTTGTCGGTGAAGATTACGATGATGGATTTGAGGATGATTTTCAGGTCGAAGAAAACTGACCAATTTTCGATGTAATAGAGGTCGTAGCGGGTGCGTTCGGCGATAGAGGTATTGCCGCGCAAGCCGTTGACTTGCGCCCAGCCGGTAATTCCGGCTTTTTCTTTGTGGCGACGCATGTAGCGAGGGATGGTTTGGCTGAATTGCTCGACGAACTTGGGCTGTTCGGGGCGCGGGCCAACGACGCTCATGTCGCCGAGTAGTAC
This sequence comes from Chloroflexia bacterium, assembly GCA_038323095.1. Lineage (GTDB taxonomy): Bacteria > Chloroflexota > Chloroflexia > Chloroheliales > Chloroheliaceae > L227-5C. The sequence continues at coordinate 2,862 of JBBQGP010000273.1, forward strand.
ATTGATAAACTGGGGCAATTCGTCAATGCTAAAGCGACGGATGAACATACCAAGACGGGTGCGGCGCGGGTCGTTTTCGGTTGTCCAGCCCGGCCCGGAAGCTTCGGCATCAATTCGCATCGAACGAAATTTCATGACGGTAAAGGGCTTACCATCCAGGCCGACCCGCTCTTGCAGGTAAAAAACCGGGCCTCTGGGGTCGGTTAGCTTAATCAGGATAGCGGTTAGCAGCATGAGGGGCGAAAGAGCTACCAGCGCGGTCAAACTAACCCCAACATCCAAAGCGCGTTTGAGAACCCGGTTAGTGCCGCGCAAACCAACATCCCGGACGCTGACCAGAGGCAGCCCGGTTAATTCGCTAATCGAAACTTCGTTGGTGGTGATTAACTGGAAGGCATCCGGGTAGATTTTGACGCTGACGGGCAAATCATCGCAAAGGGCCACCACGTCCAAAAGCTGCTCCTGCGAAACTGCGCCCATCGCCACAATAACTTCGTCGGCGCGGTGGCGTTCGATAAAGAAAGGCAACTGGTTCAGGTGGCCGAGCATTTTTACCGGGCGTTTGGCGGTAGTTAGCGGGGCAAGGCAAGCGTGTTCGGTATCGGCGGGAGTATCACAAATAAGGCCAACCACGCGATAGCCCAGTTCGGGTGCGTCACTAACCTTGCGTAAAATCCGGCTGGTTGTTTCGCCTGTACCAATAATCAGCAAGCGGATTTGGCCGATGCCCTTGCGGTAAAGCCAACCAACCATACTGCTAAAAATCAGTCGGCTAATCGTGACCAGCCCGATTATGAGTACCAGCCCATAAAGTAAAATCTGGCGGGAATAAATAAAAGACGGGCCAAACACCAGCGAATTAACCGCAATCGCTGCAATCAGGCCGAAAAACGTGCCAGAGCAGATGCGGTAAAAGGCATCTACCTTGCTATAACCACGTTTGAGGCTATATAGGCCACGATTGTAAAAAGCGACAATTACGGCGAGGCAACTAAGGGCTAGAAAGCTAAGTCGATGATTTTGCGAGAGCGGGATAAATTCGCCGCCAACCTGGATTTTGGAGCGCAACCAATAAGCTCCGATAAAGGCCAACGCAACTACCCCAAAATCCAGCAAAATTTGAATGGAAGATAAGCCAAAATGCACAGCATCACGTGATTGGCGACGGCGGTTAGGTTTGGGGACAGGAACAAGCCGGGAAAGGCCGGCAGCCGCGTTTTGCCCGGTAGCCTCTTTAGACGAATCTAAATCAGGCTCTAATTCTTTGCGCTGTCCCTGTTCTAACAATGTTTTAGCTTACCCGGCGGCGTTCTTTGGGCCGCATAGCATTTCGAGCCAGAGCCAAAGCCCCTTTTGCGAAAATACCACCATAAATCAGCCAGTTTAGCAAGAAAAATGTGTTGCGGGCGTAATGCTTGCGATAAAAAATCAGCATAGCGTCGTAAAAATTCAGAATCGCGCCCGTACTGCGTTGCTTGCTGCTTTCGCCTTTGTAATGAATAACGGTAGTGGCCGGGTTGTAAAAAACTTTCCAGCCTTGTTGCTTGATGCGGAAGGCCCAATCCAAATCCTCGCCATACATAAAGAAGGCTTCATCCAGTATACCAGCCTGGGCAATGGCCTCAGCCCGTATCCACATAAAGGCACCGCACACACTATCTACTTCAGATAACGTATCAACATCTAAAAAGGTTAGGTTATATTGGGCGAATATTTTGTTTTTGGGGAAAATCTTGCTAAGTCCAGTCATACGCCAGAACGAAACTGCCGGAGTCGGGAAGCTGCGGCGGCAAGCTAAATCTAATTCCCCGTTCCCTTTAACCAGTTTTGCCCCAACTACGCCCGCTTCCTGGTGGCTTTCCATAAAATCGTACATTTTCTGGAAAGCGTCGGGCGGCACTACCGTATCAGGGTTGAGCAACAAAATATAACGGCCTTGTGGTTGGTAATTACTCACAATGTGGCTCTTTTGTTCTAAATTGTGGATAAGGTTAGTGTCGGGAGAAGGGCAAATCTGGCGCAGAGCCAGGTTATTACCAAAGGCAAAGCCGCCGTTGGTGGTGCTAACCAGCAAGGTCAAATTAGGATGATGCGGCTCAAACTCGGTCCGCACCATCGCGGCACTTTCGTCTTTGGAGCCGTTATCTACTACAAAAACTCGCCAGCGAAAATTGCACTGGCTGGCAAAAACCGAGCGCAAGCAATCGCGCAACAAATCAGCGGTTTTGTAATTGACGATAACGATATCCAAATCACTGATAAAACCAGGGGGCGTACTCTCAGCCGCATTTTGGGCGGCGGAAACCGGGCCAGTTTGCATTAAATCCAATATTATCCTCTCGCTTGTTCTTTTAATCCTAGCAAAGCGTGACGGGTATTTCAAATTGAATTATAGCAAAGATTACGCCTTTGGACAAAAAGTTTTTTGAAAGCTTTGGATCGTGGAAGAATTCTGAAAAAGGCTGAAAAATTCCTAGAATCTTTATTCTCATGAGGATTGACAAGCCGCTCTAATTGCGGTAAAATTAGAACAAAAGTTTGAAGGAGAAACAAAGTAATGGCACTAACACGACGAGTGGAACATGAGCAAGATAGCACTGGACTTGAATTCGCCGAGCCGAACGAAGGGCGCGTTTTCGACCCTAGCCGTCATTTAATCCGGCTACCGCGTGGCGGCGAATATCTTGAGGTCAAATGGCGGCTTTTGTGGCTGCGAAACGAATTTCCGCACGCCCAGATTGAAACTGAGATGGTGCATTTCGACCCGGAAAAACGCATGGCCGTATTCAAGGCCAGAATTACTATTCCTGATGGCGGAAGCGCGACGGGCTGGGGCAGCGAAAGCAGTGACGACTTCAAGGATTTTATCGAAAAAGCTGAAACCAAAGCGTTAGGTCGGGCTTGCGCCGCACTTGGCTTCGGCACACAACACTCGCTCGATTTTGATTATGATAATCAGGGGACGAAGGTAGTCGATGCGCCAGTGAATTATCCTTCTTCTAATGGTAACGGCAACGGCAGCAGCTATAACCGTAGCAGCAGCCCCAGCCCGGCCAGTACCAGCCCAAGCTTTGCGGCAACGGCTAACCCGTCAGCTAATGGCGAAGCTCCGGCGACGGAACGCCAAATCAAGTTTATTTATGATGCGGGCAAAAGTCAGGGTATGACGGATGAGCAAGTGTTAGTCCGTTGCAAGGA
>JBBQGP010000274.1:0-5876 GCA_038323095.1 Chloroflexia bacterium
AGCGATTTTCCCGGCCAGCGCAGCCTTGCCAGTATCGAGGCTCTTGGAGCGCGTTTTTTAATAGTTCACCGCAGTAATCCGGCCATCACCCCACCCAATCGGGAATTGCTAACAAAGCTTGCCGGGCCAAACGGCAGGCTCGAAGTAGTCAAGGAATTTGGCGATGACGTAATTTACCGCCTCAAGGCTGGCAACCAGTTTGAACCGCTCAAGGCACTTATACCGCCCGGCTCGGAAGTTTTTATTGGCGATGACAAAAACGGTAAAAGTTTGTACACGGCGGCAGTCGCCCTGCTGCTCGGCCCTGACCATCGCTACTTCTCAACTTACCGTACCATCTATAAGCCACAAGTAGAGTCCGCTCAACTGGGCAAAGTTTACGGCTATGCTATTTTATATAAGAATACTTCACCCATTAGCTTTGGCTATCAAGCCAGTAATCTGATTTGGGAAAATGAAGTGATTCAAATTTACAAAAAAAGCTAAAAACACTCCCCAATAAACCACCCGGTTGATGATATTGGAAAGTGTGATAAACTGCCTTATACGCTAAACTAATTCAGGGTAACAATTTTAAGAGCCATAAGAAAAACAGAAGGGAATTGCTATGTCAACTCAGGAAGAAGAGTTGGATTTTGAGGAGATGTTTAAACCTTCCAAAAAGAAATCCTTTTTTAATCTGGCCGTATTCGGGGATGAAATAAGCCCGGATTTGGATGAGCAGCTTGAGCATATGGAGCAGGAGGGAATTCGCTTTCTGGAATTGCGCGGTGCGTTTGGTAAAAATGTGCTGGAACTAAGCAACGCCGAGCTTGACCAAATCTCAAAAAAGCTCCAGGCACGCGGTATGGGCGTATCAGCGATTGGCTCGCCCATTGGCAAAATCAGCATTACCGAAGAATTTGAGCCGCACTTTGAAAAGTTCAAACGCGCTTTAGAAATTGCTGATTGGCTGGGTAGTTCTTATATCCGGCTTTTTTCTTTCTATATGCCTCGCGAAGAAGGCGAAGCGGCCTATGCCAAATACCGTCCCGAAGTTATTCGCCGCCTCAACGCCTTTGTAAACGAGACCCAGCTTTGGGGGATGATTTTGCTGCACGAAAACGAAAAAGGGATTTATGGCGATACGGCGGAACGTTGCGCCGATTTGCTGCACGCGGTAGGTTCAACCAACTTGCGGGCGGTCTTCGACCCGGCCAACTTTGTCCAAATCGGCCAGCAACCTTTCAGCCACGCCTTTCCTTTGCTGGATGAGCAAATTACTTATGTGCATATTAAGGATGCTTTTTTTGCCGATGGCAGCGTAACGGTGGCGGGTGCGGGCGAAGGTCAGCTTGAAGAAGTGCTACGGGCTTTATGGGAGCGGGGCTATCAAGGCTACTTATCCCTGGAGCCGCATTTGCAAAGTAGCGGCCAGTATAGCGGCTTTAGTGGCCCGGCCCTTTTCCACGAAGCGGCCACCGCCCTTAAAGCCCTTGTCGCCAGGATTAGCTAACTTTATGAGCGAAAACAGGCAAAATTACAAATTTGGAGTAGTGGGGGCAGGCGTGATTGGGCCTTTACACGCCGACGCAATCGGGGCTACCGAGGGGGCAGAACTAGGCGCGGTAATGGATATGGACGCGGCGCGAGCGCAAAAGCTGGGCGAGAAATACAATCTTCCGTTTTACACCGATTACGCCCAATTCTTGCAGCATCCTGGCCTTGAAGTCATAACGATTTGTGTGCCAAGCGGTTTGCACGCCAAATTGGGCAAATTGGCGGCTCAGGCTGGGAAACACGTTTTGGTCGAAAAACCAATTGAGGTTGGTTTGGAAGCCGCCGATAGTTTGATAAAGACTTGTCGCGAGGCGGGGGTAAAGCTGGGGGTTATCAGCCAGCAAAGGTTTACTCCCGGTATCCAGCAAGTGCGGCAAGCTCTGGAAGCCGGACGTTTCGGCCCGCTTGTGCTGGGCGAGGCTGTCGTGAAATGGTATCGAACTCAGCAATATTATGATAGTGGCGAGTGGCGCGGTACTTTTGAACTGGATGGCGGTGGCGCACTAATGAATCAGGCGATTCACTACGTTGACCAATTGCAGTGGATGATGGGTCAGGTTAGCAGTATCAAGGCCGCACTTGCTACCAAAACCCATAATATCGAAGTGGAAGACGTGGCTCTGGCTTTGCTAACTTTTGCCAACGGTGCGCTCGGAACAATTCAGGCCAGCACCAGCGTTTATCCCGGCTTACCTGAACGACTGGAAATAACCGGGCGCGATGGTACGGCTATTGTTGAAGCTGGTAAAATCAAGCTCTGGGAATTTAAGGACGAAAAAGGCGAGGTTGGCAGTTATGGTCGTGCGCCCGAAGCCTCTGCCGCCACCAATGAAGTTTCTAACAGTGGGGCGGCTGAACCTTCCGCCGTCGGCTACACTTATCATGCGGCACAATATGCCGATTTTGTGACGGCATTGCGCGAAAATCGCGAACCTTTGGTCAATGGCGAAGAAGCCCGCAAGCCACTTGAGATTATTCTGGCGATTTATCAGGCCGCCCGTGAAAACCGCGAAGTAAAATTACCCTTATAATCGCAATAAACGAAGCGCGAACAAACAAAATTCGAGGAGGAAAAGATGAACATTGACGATATTAAACAGATTTGTGTAATTGGGGCCGGAACAATGGGTTCGCAAATCGCCCAGCAAGCGGCCCTTTTTGGCTACCAGGTAAATTTGACCGATGCGATTGAATCGAATATCCAAAAAGGGTTGGATGGCAACCGCGCCCAGCTTACCAGCCGGGTTAGCAAAGGCAAGCTGGCACAGGAAGAAGCCGAGGTTGCTATGAGTCGGGTTAAAGGGGTTGCCAGTCTGGAAGAAGCGGCGGGACAGGCCGATTTCGTGATTGAAGCGGTTTACGAAAATTTGGAAGTAAAGCGTGATGTTTTCGCCCGTCTGGACAAAATTTGCCCGCCCCATACTATTCTGGCTTCCAATTCTTCCACAATTGTTATCAGCAAAATCGTCGAGAACAATATCGAACGCAAGGACAAAGCCTGTAATATGCACTTTTTCCATCCCGTTTTAGTCATGAAGCTGGTAGAAGTGGTCAAAGGGCCGGAAACGAGCGATGAAACCGTCGAAATCACGATGGAGCTAACCCGGCGTATCGGGCGTGAGCCGGTGTTAATGCAGAAGGAAGTTTACGGCTTTATCGTCAATTACGTTTTGATGTCGCTGACCCGCGCCGCGATGGAGCTTTATCAGGGCGGTTACGCTTCGTATCAGGATATAGACAAGGCTCTCAAGCTTGGCCTGAATCACCCGATGGGCGCGTTTGAATTGGCCGATTTTAGCGGTGTGGACATTATGCATAACGCGATGCTGCAACGCTTCAAGGAAACTGGCGACCCGGCAGACCAGCCGCCCGCGTTTTTGACCGAAATGGTTAAGGAAGGTAAGCTTGGCCGCAAATCCGGCCAGGGTTTTTACGACTACAAAAAGTAAATTGGGCCGTATTCTTGTAGGATATTGCTCCGCTAATAGAGGTTTGGGTAAAATCAACTGGCAGAGCAGCATCCCACAAAATACCTTTATCCTCTGTAGGATATTGCTCCGCTAATAGCTAAAAACCACGACCTATCGGGATAGGCTCTTATTCAGGAAAGACAAGAGGCACAGAAATGCTTGGTGAATTAACTCAGGTACGCGCCAGTTTGGAAGAAATGCGTCAGGCCCGCGAAGATTTGGCGGCGGCTTTTCAACTGGCCGTGAAATACGGCTTCCACGAAGGAATTTGTAACCATTTTAGCTTAATGCTGCCCGGTACGGCTGACCGCTTTTTGCTCAATTCCTACGGCTACCACTTTTCAGAAGTGACGACCAGTAATTTGCTGCTAGTCGATGCTGAGGGTAATCTGGTCGAAGGCGAGGGCGAGGGCGTAGTCGAGAAAACCGCTTTTTATATTCATTCGCGTATTCACGTTTCGCAGCCACACGCCCAATGCATTTTGCATACTCATATGCCCTATGCCACCGCCCTGACTATGATTGAAGGCGGCAGGCTTGAGCCGGCCAACCAGAATGCCTTGCGCTTTTACGGGCAAATCGCCTACGACGATAATTATAACGGGCTGGTGCTGGATAACGCCGAGGGAGACCGAATTGTAAACGCGCTGGGTGATAAAAAAGTATTATTTTTGGGTAATCATGGCGTAATTGTGGTTGGTCGGAGCGTGGCCGAAGCTTTTGATAGTTTGTATTATCTGGAAAGGGCTTGCGAAGCTCAAGTTTTGGCAATGTCTACCCATCGCCCGCTTCGTTTGGTTTCGCGTGATATTGCCCAAAAAACAATGGAGCAGATTGCTGTCGAAAGCGAAGTCAGCGCACCCCAGCATTTTGCGGCTCTCAAACGCTTGCTAACGGCGGCTGGCTCAAATTTCGCCCAGTAAATAGTTATAAAGGATGGTATAGAGAAACCCTTTTTATTCAAAGCAAATGACTCGAAAGGAGCAATTTTAATTATGTCTTACGGCAGGAAACTTGACCCTCGCCCTATAACCTCCGGGCTGACGGTCAGCCAGCTTGTAGACGAACACTTTTTTGCTTATAACGCCGCTCGTTTGCGCGAGAGTTGCCAGCTTTTGGCCCGCAAGGTAATTCAGCCGGATGTAACGCTGGGTGTGACCCTTTCCGGCGCACTTACTCCTACCGGGTTGGGTTATTCCGCGCTTGTGCCATTGGTCGAAGGCGGCTATATTGACTGGATTGTTTCAACCGGGGCTAACCTTTACCATGATATTCACCGTTCGCTGGGCTTTGAGCTTTTCCAGACTTCGCCCTTTACCAACGATTTGGATTTGCGCGAAAAGCACGTTATCCGCATTTATGATATTTTATTTGACCAGGATGTTTTGCTGAAATCAGACGCTTTCTTGCGGGAAGTAATGCGCTTGCCCGAATTTCAAAAGCGGATGGGGACGGCGGAAATGCATTACCGAATTGGCCGTTATGTACGCGAGCGGGAAAAAGTGCTGGGTGCTGAGTATCGTTCGCTGCTAGGGGCGTGTTACGAGTCGGGCGTGCCAGTTTACACTTCCAGTCCCGGCGATTCGACGATTGGTATGAACGTGGCGGCAGTACGTTTGCTGGGAGGCGAAATCGGCTTTGACCCGGAAATAGACGTAAACGAAACGACGGCGATTGTCTATGATGCCAAGCACAAGGGCGGCAAAAGCGCGGTGCTAATTTTTGGCGGCGGCAGTCCCAAAAACTTTATTTTGCAAACCGAGCCGCAAATTCAGGAAGTGTTAGGTATTCCCGAAAAAGGCCATGATTACTTTATCCAGGTTACGGATGCACGGGTGGATACTGGTGGGCTTTCCGGCGCGACTCCCAGTGAAGCAATGACCTGGGGTAAGGTTGACCCCGAACAATTGCCCGATAGCATCGTTTGCTATACCGATAGCACCATCGCCATGCCCATCATGGCAGCCTACCTTCTGGAAAAAGCCCAGCCTCGTCCACTCAAACGCCTTTATGACCGTCGCGAGGCTTTAATCGAAGCTATCCGGGAAGCTGCCCGCCATCACCAGCCCCCCGAAGAAGCTTCACAAGCCATTAGTGGCGGCGGTACAATGATAGGTCGTACCCAACTGGACGACGCGAACTAGGATTAAGTAACAAGTAACAAGTAACAAGTATCAAGGAAATACCGCGTTCCCTGTAGGATGTGGCTCTGGCAGTTGATTTTACCCAAACATCTATTGGCGGAGCAATATCTTACAGGGACGCGGCATCCGACTTTATACTTCATACTTCCGACTTGTTACTTGGGCAGATAGCCTTTGATTTGGGCGAATTCGTTACCGACCAGGCCAAGCTGGACGAGCGGGG
>JBBQGP010000275.1:0-5808 GCA_038323095.1 Chloroflexia bacterium
TTATAAGTTATCGCGCAATTTCTGGCTAACGCGCTTGACTTCAAAGCGGGCGCGGCCCAAATTCGCTCCCGGCCCAAGCGTTAGAACCAGAAAATAATCTTTGTCAATGAGCGAAATTAAATAGCTTTGTTTTTCGGCTTCGACAATTACGTCTTTGATTGCTCCGGCAGAAAGGGCAGTGGCCGCCCGGTTCATGTTGCCGACCAACCCGGCTAATTCTACCTCGGCGGTTTCCGCGTCAAACTCGTCGCCATTAGCTGCTACTGTTTCAACCCCAATGCCATCCACGCCGACCAAACCCGCCGCCACAATACCCTCTACGTTGCGCGTTGCCTCGGTCAAAATATCGGTAAAGGTCATCCTGATTTTCCCCTTCTTGCTTTGCCTTGATTGTAGTGCAAGTGTCGGCAATTGTTGCTTTTGCATAACTGCTTGTGCCGATTTCAGAATAGCATATTGTTGACATAAATGCAAGAGTCTCGATTTGACTGAAATAAAAAAGGGGGTACTCTGTGCAGGTACACCCCTTCAATCGTTTGCTGCGGTCAGCATTTTTCTCCAGCAATTCTTCCAAAATTGGGTCTTTGACGGTTTCTTCGACAAAGATTACAATATAAGACAGGCCGATTTCGAGGGCGTACTTGATTTCCTCGACAATCATAGGGCTGTGGTCAGTACAGAAAGAGAAAAAATTTAATGAGCGAGGATTTTAGCCCGGATGAAACGCGGGCCAGCCGCAAAGCCGAGCGGCGCGAACAAAAAAGGCAACAGGCTAAAGCTGGCCCCGTAGCAGCCCGTTACGGAGTTTGGACGGGTGAGGGTTATTTGCGGGAAGGCGAAGGATTGGAACGCCGTTTGGCCGAGCAAAGTGTGCAGCCACCTTCCGGCCAAAGCCGTCGGGAAAAACGAAGGAAGCGTAAAAAGAAATAAGAAAAAAAGTAAGAAAAAAAGTAAGAACTAAGCCTGTAGTTCTCACTACAGCCCTGTTATTATAACTTTGCTAGAATTTGGATAAGTCCGCTTATTTTTTGTGTAAACCAAATTAATATATGTTTGATGCAAATTTGCTGATGACTAACAAAGGCTAGAAAGCAGGCAAAATGTACGTTAAATGGGTGGTACGTCGCCATAAAAACGAGGAGTTAGCCAATATCGCCTTTTACGATGCCTATTTGGTGCAAAGTTATAAAAACGAGGCAGGAGAGCCGCGTCAGCGCACTTTGGCTTATTTAGGGAATTTACGCCAGATTGATGGTATTTTCCCGGTGATTGAACGCGCCCTGTTTTACATTCGGATGGAAGATGCCCTTATTCGTAACGTGCCATCTGAACTTTTGAGCGAGGAAGAACGTAACAAGCTTTACGCCGGAATTAGCACGGTTGCGCCGCCACCCGCCGAAGAAGAAATCCGCCATTCCGAGCTTTTGAACCGACGCTGGCATTCGACTTACTGGCAGGAGCGGGCTTCTCGCCCCAGCGATTTGTCCGCCGGGTTTGCTATTCAAATGGAAGAAGGTTCACAGGCCGATGGTGAATATTTGCCTGACGATATTAGCGTGCCTGCCCCCGAAACTCCGCTTGACCGCATTACCATTATTGGCCGTTTGAGCGAACTGCCGAGACGGTAAGCTTCTACTTTTGCGGGATATTGCTCCGCCAATAGAGGTTCGGGTAAAATCAGTGGGAAGAGCCACATCCTGCAAGAAATCTGTATCCCTATAAGATATTGCTCCGCTGGTAAGCTAAACTGTACGAAAGAAGCTCAGTGTAGTTTGAACTACATACTACCGATTTGAGCCTATGTTATATTTCGATATAACCAAAGGCTTTTTTTATCCCCCAAACTTTCTAGTCCAGAAGGGAGCGGTAGGCGAACCCTATGAGTACCTACACGTCTGAACAAATGCAACGCCGCCAGCAAAGTCGCTGGACATTGGTGCAAATAATTGGCGCACCGATTCAGCTTTTGTTTTTCTTTGTTAGCGGCGGTTTCGTAATTTACACCCTCCTGACCGGGCAGGGCGCGGCTATTACCAACGCAATGGTAATTGTCAAAGTAATCATTATGTACTTTATGTGCATTACGGGTATGTTATGGGAACATGACGTTTTTGGTCATTACTATTTTGCCCCTGAATTTTTTTGGGAGGATGCCGTAACTTCGGTAGTGATGCTAACCCATACCCTTTTTATTGTGGGCCTTTTATTTAATGCCAGCGAAAACACTTTGTTGACCCTGATTGTGATAGCTTATTTGAGCTATTTGTTTAATGCTGGACAATATTTCTGGAAGTTCCTAAAAAATCGGCTCAAACGAAACGAAATTATGCAAGGTGCGACAGGGGGAAGTAAAAATGACTAGCAAGCCAGTCCGAGCCTTTGGTACAGGGCTGATTTTCTTTATGATTTTAATGTTTCAGGTTGCCACCGGCTTTTCGGCGGTAGTAATTAGTGGCATTATAGACCCGGTATTGATTAACGAACTGGGCGTACCAGCTTTGCTGGTGGGAGCTTTGCTTGGCATCCACTTTTTGGCCGAGCCGCTTCGGACTTATATTGGTTCGCTCTCTGACCGGCTTTCGTTCAAACGCTTGCACCGACTGCCGTTTATGCTGATTGGCGCGATTTTGCTGGCGGCTTCCTATCCCCTGATGATACTGGTAGTTGAAAATTTGCGCGACCCCAATTATCATCACCGGGTAGTTGGGGAAGCTATGAATACCGGCAATTATTCCGCGCCTATTGGCTGGTTACTACTGGCGGTGCTGGTTTTCTTTTTGAACGGGACGGGCCTTTCGATGATGGGTACTGCCGGGCTTTCGCTTATTGTAGATGTTACCAGCGAAAAAGTGCGCGGTTTTGTAGCGGCAATTGGCTGGACACTGCTAATCGTCGGTATTATTTTTGGCTCGGTAGTTTCCAAAGCCATTTTGCCCGATACGGAAGGCTTTAACTTTGTCTACAGCAGCCTTTACCCTTTCTTCTTTTTTGTTATCCCTTCGGTAATTATGGGGCTGGTGCTGATTGCCTTGATTGGCGTATGGCTAAAAGAGCCGCGCCGCGAGGGAGTAATTATGCAGGGCCGTACCCACGTTAGCTTCCGGCAAGCGATGCGGGTAGTCGCCAGCAATACCCAGAGTCGCTGGTTCTTTGCCTTTTTGTTTGTATTTATGACATTTATGTTTATGCGCGATATTCTGGCTCCGGCTTACGCGGGCAACGTCTTCAAGATGAGCGTATCCGAACGTTCCTCGCTGCAATCTACTATTAACGGGCCGCTTTTGCTGGCGATGATTGCTACCGGGTTACTAACCTTCAAAATATCAAAGCAAAAAACGATTTACACCGGGCTAATTGTTTCAATTTTGGGTATGCTGATTCAGGCGGTTTCGGCTTTTACAACGACGGTAGATAATGCCGCCGTGAGAGCCTATGAGACGGCCAGCCAGCAGTTTTCCAATAAAAGTATTAGCGAGGCTGAATTTGCCGCCGCCAAAACAGTTTGGAACAATTTGATTAGCGGTAACAAAGGCATTTTCACGGCAGGGCTGATGTTGATGGGGATTGGGCTGGGGATTGCTGTACCGGGCTTGATTGGAATGATGATGGATTTGACCGACCCGGCCAACGCCGCCCTTTATATGGGTACCTGGGGTATCGGGCAGGCTTTTGGGCAAGGGCTTTCCAACGTTTTGGCGGGCGGCGCACGCGATTTGGCCTTTAACAATTTTCAGGATAATCTGACGCTGGGCTACGGGCTGGTTTTCGTCTTTCAAGCCGCCGGAATGGTCGTGGCAATCTGGCTTTTGAGTCACATAAACGTAGCCGAATTCAAGCGCAATCTGCTTGCCAGTCAAGAATACGTTCCTGTCGACAATAAAGCGGCTGCTTTAGTCTAACTTTCGATAAAAGAATACAACAGCAAAAGACGAATAGCTAAAAATTAATGGGCCGTCCCTTTTAGGGTGGCCCGTTTTTAGTTTAAACTCGCTACTTTTGAACCGCTTTAAGCAACTAATCCAGTGAAAATTGATTACTAATACTGGTCGAATTAGGCCCAGATAAATGACAAAATCGATTTATAATAAATTGAAGAATAGCTTGGAAATAAAATCAGGCAAAGCTTTATTTCATAGTTCACACTTTAACAATTGAAATTATGGCTTATAAACCGCCTTTGAAGCAAAGAAATCTTTACAATTTAATTGTGAGAGTTTAAACAATTCTTGGCAGGTACAAACTATGCTTTAGAAAGAGATTAATAAAAGCAATTGAATGACTGCACGAAGAAGTGTAGGAACTGAACAGGTAGAGAAGTGCAGTGAAGAATTATTTTGAAAAAGGGCGAGTCGGGATTTTAATTGGAATAATAATGCTGCTAACCTTATGTGCGGGCTGCGGCAATCCAACTTCGACCCCTGACCAGGAAAAAATAGCCGCCACCAAAGTAGCAGCAGCCGTCGGCGAACCCCGTACTATCCAGAGAACAAGCGGTACGCCAACTGTCGCGCCGATCAATACAGTGGCTACAACTCCGACGGCTTCCGCAGTTTTAGGAGTTTTGGGGGGTAATCAAGCTACGCCAACATTAAAGCCCGTACCAAGCCCGACTGCAACGCCATTACCCTTGCCTTATGCTGTTACGTCGCCTACGCCAATTGCTTTTCCCGGTAAAGGCACAGTGCTGGAACGCAAGTTTTACAGCCCGATTTTGAAACGAGAAATGCCTTTCCGGGTTTATCTACCGCCCGGTTATGTTAGTTCCGGCAAGCGTTACCCGGTGCTGTATATGTTGCACGGCTTGAGCGGTTCGTATCTGGAATGGCTGGATTACAAGCTTTTTGATACAGCCGAAGATTTGATGAGTAAAAATCAAATTAAGCCAATGATAATTGTGCTGCCAAGCGGCGACCAGGAATACTGGGTTGACCACGCCGGAGGCGGGTTGCAATGGGGACAGTACATGATGCGAGATGTAGTCGGGTTTATTGATAACAATTTCCGCACTATCGCTAACCGCAATAGTCGGGCAGTCGGTGGACATTCGATGGGCGGGCATGGTTCTTTACAATTGGCTTTCAACTATCCTGACGTTTTTGGGGTTGTCGGGGCGCATAGTCCGACCTTGCGAACCAAAGAGCAAGCTCCCGATTTTTTCGGGGATGAAGCATTTTATGAAGCGCACGACCCAGTTTCGCTGGCCCGAACTGCCCCTAATCTAAATACGTTAAAGATTTGGGTAGATATTGGAACTTTGGACGATGGATGGCGACCGAGGGCCGAAGAATTGCAAAGTGTATTAGAGAACCGAGGCATTGCCCACACCTGGAACGAATTCGAGGGCGGCCATGCCGGAGAATACTGGATAGAACACGTAGCGGATTATTTACGATTTTATGCAAGTTCGGTAATTAGCAGTTAAATGTCAGGAAAAGTTTACAAATACTTTAAAAGAATTTACCTTAGATTTTAAAAAGTAGCAATACACTGAAGTAGTTAAATAAAAGCAGCAGTAAAGCAAGCTAAGAAATACTCTGTAGAAGCCCGAAGGGTCTAATAAATAAACAAAATGGGGAGTAATCAATCATGTTAAATGCGGCAAGACCAACTAATACTACAATTGCAGTAGGTCGTCCCGCTATCCGCCTTAGCTGGCCCTGGGGCTATAATCAGGCTAAAGGCGGCGGGCGGGACACGCGGTTTGATTTGTTGCGCGGCTTCTGCCTTTTTGTAATGGCAATTGACCATATTGGTGTATTCGGCCCAGATAGCTGGCTCTATGTTTTTACGGCTAAGGGCGAATTCTTT
>JBBQGP010000276.1:0-5789 GCA_038323095.1 Chloroflexia bacterium
GATGACCATTAACATGGGGCCGCAGCATCCTTCGACACATGGGGTTTTGCGTCTGATTGTCACCCTGAGCGGGGAAGAAGTCATCAAATGTATTCCTGATATTGGCTATTTGCATACCGGCATCGAAAAACTGGCCGAAACAAAAACCTATAATCAGGCCCTGACCCTTACAGACCGCACCGATTATTTGAACCCGCTTATTAACAATATGGGCTTCGTGATGGCGGTAGAAAAGCTGCTCGGCGTTACCGACAAAATCCCGCCAAGAGCGCAGGTCGCCCGTGTGCTGCTGTGCGAGTTGCAGCGTATTTCCAGTCATTTGGTCTGGCTAGGGACGCACGCAATGGATTTAGGGGCGCAAAGTACCTTTTTGTACGGGATGCGTGACCGGGAGAAAATTCTCGATATTTTCGAGATGTGTTCCGGCGTGCGGATGATGACCAGCTATATCATGCCCGGTGGCCTTTATGCCGATTTGCCGCCCGGTTTTGAAGAAGCGGTAGATAGCTTTTTGAAGTATTTCAGGAAAATTTGGCCGGATTATCACACTCTTTTGACCAAAAGCCAGCTCTGGTATGACCGCACCAAAGGTATTGCGATTATGACGGCTCAGGAAGCTTTGGCTTATTGCGTGACCGGGCCAGCTTTGCGGGCTAGTGGCGTTAATTACGATATTCGCAAAATGTTTCCCTATAGTGGTTACGAAACCTACGATTTTGAAGTACCGCTTGCCAAAAACGGCGATGTTTATGACCGCTTCTATGTCCGTATGCTGGAAGTAGAGCAAAGCATGAACATTGTCGAGCAAGCTTTGAACAAATTGCCCGGCGGTGAATGGCAAATCAGTGACCGCAAAATTGTGCCGCCCAAGAAATACGAAATCGCTACTAACATGGAATCGCTGATTCATCATTTCAAGCTTTTCACCGAAGGTTACAAACCCATTCCCGGCGAAGTGTATTCGCGGGTAGAATCGGCGCGGGGTGAATTAGCCTATTTCATGGTTAGCGACGGCTCGAACAAACCCTTACGGATGCATATTCGCGCCCCAAGCTTCGCCAATTTACAGGTAATGCCCGTTACGCTCGAAGGCAAATCTATGTTTGCCGACATCGTGGCCGCCATCGGTTCAATTGACATTATTCTTGGCGAAGTAGATAGGTAAAAATGACAGAGCAAGAAGTTTATAAATTATCAGAGGCATCGCGGCAGAAGATTGTATTTCTGAGAGGGCGTTACCCAAGCGCGAAATCGGCCATTCTGCCCGCATTGCATGTGGTGCAGGAGCAATTTGGCTTTATTCCAACTGAGCCGATGGCCGAAGTTGCCGAAATGCTGGATATGCTGGCGGGTGATGTTGAGCAGGTCGTGACTTTTTACCGTATGTACAACCAGCGTCAGGTCGGCAAATTCGTGGTCAAGGTCTGCGATAGCATTTCCTGCTATATTCGCGGCAGCGACGATTTGATTGCTCAGGGCGAAAAGAAGCTTGGCCTGAAATGTGGCGGCACAACTTCGGACGGACAGCTAACGCTTGCTAAAATCGAGTGTCTGGCGGCTTGCGGGAGTGCGCCAGTAGTTCAGGTAAACGACGAATTTATCTATAACGTTACGCCCGAACAATTTGACGCAATTCTGGAAGAACTGAAAACTGCCAAAGAAAACCCGTATTTTGTGCCTTAATAAATAATTCGCGCAAAGAAATTTTATAATAGAGAGTAGTTAAAAATGAGTGTAGTGAATTACAATCAGGATATGGTTTTCCCGCCGCCACCACCTACCAAAGACCCGAATTTTCAACATGTTCTGCTCAAGCATCGCGAAGTACCTAACTTGTATAACCTTGACGTGTACCGACAAAACGGTGGTTACGAGGGGCTGGGAAAAGCCTTGAAAGAATACCAGCCCGACCAGGTAATTGATTTAATGAAGCAAAGCGGTTTACGTGGACGCGGCGGGGCGGGTTTTCCGGCGGGTATGAAGTGGAGCTTTATCCCCAAAGTAGCCGGGCCGAAATACGTTTGCTGCAATGCCGACGAATCCGAGCCGGGTACTTTCAGCAATCACGAACTCATTGAGAATAATCCGCACCAGTTAATCGAAGGAATTTTGATTACCTGTTACGCGATTGGCTCGGAGCTTGGCTTTATCTACATTCGGGGCGAATTTGCACGCGGAGCGCGGGTACTGGAAAGAGCCGTCGAAGAAGCGCGGGCGGCGGGCTTAATTGGCAAAAATATTATGGGTACAAATTTCAATTGCGAAATTGTAGTCCATCGCGGTGCGGGAGCTTATATTTGCGGTGAAGAATCGGCTTTGCTGGAATCGCTGGAAGGCAAGCGCGGCTTTCCTCGTTTGCGTCCGCCCTTCCCGGCGGTGGCTGGGCTTTATGCCCGCCCAACCGTAATTAACAATTCCGAAACGCTCTCGAACGTGCCACATATTCTGCGAAACGGTATCGAATGGTACGGTAGCTTCGGCACAGAAAAGACTAAAGGTTTTCGGGTTTATTGCCTGAGCGGACATGTCGAGCGACCCGGTAATTACGAATTACCCTGCGGCACAACCTTTCGCAAACTGATTTACGAACTCGGCGGTGGCATTTGGAAAAACCGTAGCCTGAAATGCCTTATTCCGGGTGGTTCGTCTACTCCAATTTTGGCGGCAACGGACGAAGTTTTGGATACGCCAATGGATTTTGAAGGTATCGCAGCGCGTGGTTCGATGCAAGGTTCAGCCGGAGTAATTGTTTTCGATGACCAAACCTGTATCGTCGGGGCAGTTTTGCGCTTGGTCGAGTTTTACAAGGAAGAATCCTGCGGAAAATGTACGCCTTGCCGGGAAGGTACGAATTGGCTGGTACAAATCTTACATCGCATCGAACACGGCGAGGGTCGTCCCGGCGATTTGGATTTACTAACGGATGTTGGCGGCAATATCGCGGGTAAAAGCTTTTGTTTGCTCGGCGATTCTGCCCCTGTCCCTTACAATAGCGCACTCAAATTATTCCGGGAAGAATTCGAATACCATATTCGGGAAGGTCGCTGTATGGTTGGGCCGGGCGCATTTCGTACCAAAGAGTTGGCCGGAGCGCATTAGAAGTTTTGAGTTTTAAGGTTTGAGTTCTTAAAAGTATAACCTAATCTAAAGCCGCTTTGATTTTATTTTAATAATAGAATCAAAGCGGCTTTATTGTTATAAAACTGCAACAAAAATATCATATATAGAGTAGCCAGCCTCATCTATTTATGTTAAAATAAGTTCATCTAAGGTTTATCTTTTCCCTATGGCGAAACAAGTGAATACAAGGCAAAACAGTTTTAGCTACGCAGGAGGAGTCTGTGTTAAAAACTTCGCAAGATTTTACTTTTGGTTTGTCCTTTGGCTGGGTTCTTCGGGTCTTTCACTATTTGTTACAGAAGTTTTGCAAGCTTTTGTGGTTTGGGTTTAATTTGGGGTTAGCGGTACTGTTTCTTCTGCTGGTGGTTGCTTTGCTTCCGCTGGTTTGGCTGGGCAATTGCTACACCTCACCTGGGCGAATTTTCTTCAAACAAGAGCGGGTCGGGCGCGATGGCAGAATTTTCAGGGTAGTAAAGTTTCGGACGATGACAGAGCAAGCCGAAATTGGGGGAATACGCTTCGCCACCGAAAACGACTGCCGGATTACCTGGCTGGGTCGCTTTCTTCGCAAAACTCATTTGGATGAACTACCGCAAGGCTGGAACGTACTTCGAGGCGAAATGTGCATTATCGGCCCGCGTCCCGAACGTCCGCCAATCGTCGAAGCTTATTCCAGGCAAATTTCCAACTACAGCCAACGTCACGCCGTCAGACCGGGTATAACTGGCTGGGCGCAAGTTCATCAGCTTTACGGTCAAACTCTGGAAGAGGCGGAGAAAAAGCTCAGGTATGATTTGGAATACATCCAAAATCAAAGCCTCTGGCTGGACTTGCTTATTATCCTCAAAACCATCAGCCTGATAATCGGCGGCAAAGGTCGTTAGGCAAGAACTAGCGTTAGTTCTTTTCCAGCTTTATTAAACGCTTCGACGACAGCCTTATTTCCGCTTGCCCTTAAAAATGGTATAATCCCCTAAACCTTAACCAGTAAATCTGGGGGAACAGTAATGACAAAAAGTCCGGGTTTTGAAACCACAAAACTGCTCAAACGTTGTAAAATCAGGACAATAAAAATTGCTGTGGTACTGTGAGCGAGAGTATGTCATCTTTTATCAACTAAGCCTAAAGTTAAAACAGGATTGAGGAAGGGAAGAAGTGAAGCGTAAGTTTAGTTTATTAAGTTTAGTCGTTTTAGGCTTGAATTTGTTCGGCGCGGCAGCGTTTGCTCAGGCCGATTTTCAGCCACAAAGCGCAAATGATTTAGTTTTTGCCGATTCCGTTTTTCAAAATGTCTGGAATCGGGCCGATACGTTGGTTGCCAGTAGTGTGGTGAATAACCGAAGCTGGCTATGGGGCAATGGTTTTACGCTGGCTGGTAGCGAAGTTTACCGGGAAGCGTCTAGCGGGGTGCGTACCGTCCAATATTTTGATAAAGCCCGGATGGAAATTAATAATCCGGCGGGCAACCGGCAAGACCGTTTTTTTGTGACTAACGGGCTTTTAGTGCGAGAACTTATTTCGGGACGGCTGGTTTTGGGCGATAACTCCACCGAGGTCGAAGTTCGTCGTTCGGCGGATAACGTGGCAATTGTGGGCGATCCGATTGACGGCAACCCAAATGCGCCGACCTACGCTACCTTTAGTAAAATTGCTTCATTGGCGAACGATAATCGTATTGTTAAAGCTTTGGGCAGCAACGCTACCGCCACAATTGCCAAAAACGGTACTATTGGCAACACCTCAGCCCTGAGCAGTCAATATCCGGGCTTGAAGCTGGTCTATTACGACGATAATCTGGGTCATAATGTTCCTGAAATTTTCTGGGATTTTATGAATAATCGGGGTAACGTTTTTAACAATGGGCAAATTATTCAGGACAATATTATGGACTGGGTTAAGGATTTGGGCTTCCCCCTGACCGAAGCTTACTGGACACGCGCCAAAATTGGCGGAGTTGAAAAAGATGTAATGCTACAAGTCTTCGAGCGGCGTGTCCTGACTTATACCCCTTCCAACGCCGATTCTTTTAGAGTGGAGATGGGCAATGTCGGGCTGCATTACTTTAACTGGCGTTACCGCAATGGGTTTGGCATTATCGCCAATAGCCCAACCTCATACCCACTTTTGAGAGGCTTACACGCCCAACCGGGTGTAAATGCTGAAATTTTCGGGCATTTTGACCAGGTACCAAGCTGGATGGAAGATTTGGGCATAAAATGGGTGCGGCAGCAAGTACGCTGGTCAAGCCTTGAGCCAGTTAAGGGGCAACGCGATTTTAGTAGTCTCGACCCGATTGTAAATCTGGCAACCGCCAATAATTACAAAATCATGATTAGCTTTGTGCGTTCACCAAATTGGGCTAATCCGAATGGCGGGATGCCGAGCAATCCCCAGGATTTCGCCGATTTTATGGGGGCAGTAGCCAATCGTTACAAAGGCAAAGTAGCGGCTTACGAAATTTGGAACGAGCAAAATCTGGCAAGTGAAGCGGGGAAACCAATTCAGGTAGGAGGTTATGTCCAGCTTTTAAAAGCCAGCTATATAGCAATCAAGCAAGCTGACCCCTTTGCGGTAGTGGTTAGCGGCGGGCTTTCGCCAGTAGGCTTTACCGATTTTAATAACGTGGTGGACGACGTAGAATATACCAAATTGTTTTACGCCTATAATAA
>JBBQGP010000277.1:0-5781 GCA_038323095.1 Chloroflexia bacterium
CCCGGCGACCCGCATTTTTCAGGCTTTGCGAATGGAAGTAAACCACGAGCTTGATAGACTAAAGCAGGGTTTGGAAGGGGCAGTTGACGCACTTGGGCCGGGCGGTAGATTGGCCGTTATAACCTTTCATTCGCTGGAAGACCGGGTGGTCAAACAATTTATCCAGCAGGAAGCCAGCGACAAAATTCTTGCGCCGGGTTTGCCTGCTTCAATGGCTTTAACCAAAACGCCACGTTTGCGGCAAATTACCAAAAAGCCGCTCGAACCGGGCGAACAAGAGCAATCCGAGAACCGTCGTAGCCGTAGCGCAAAATTGCGGGTAGCCGAGAAGTTATAATCAAGAATTCTCGCGCCAACACACAAAGAATTTATAGGTAGTAAAGCGGAATATTAACCTTTATTTGAAATAAGTAGCTAAGAACTAATAGCTACAAGGGGCAGGGCTGATGGAAATACCGATGCGAGAACCGGGAACAAGTTTACGAGGCTACGGTGGGGCCGCTAATCGCTTGCGAACCGAATTCCGCCAGAGGATGCAACGGCTGCGGTTGGCCTCGCGGGTTATTCTGGTGGGCTTGTTAATCAGCTTTGCCGGTATTTTATGGTTGAGCCAAACCAGCAGCATTGTCGCGCTGGGTTATGATATGCAAAAAATTGACAAGCGGGTGATTGAGCTTAACCGCGAGGCCGAAGTTTTGCAAAGTCAGGTAGCGGCTTTCGAGAACCCGAAGCGGGTCGAAGATGAAGCCAAAGGCAAACTTGGTATGGTTCCTGCCACCAAATATATTTATGTAAAAGTCCCGCCGAGCGAAGTCCAAACCGACGAAAACGGGCGCGATAACCCGAAACTGTACCCGGTCAACAATTGGTGGCGCGAATTAACCGAAATGCTGCCCCGGCCCTGGCAAAATTCCGCCCCGTCCCAAAAGCCGGTTAGCAATCAAGGTTCAGGGAGTAATGGTCAATAAGTTATTAGTTGTTAGTTGTTAGTTGCTAGAAAAATTATATTCTCTAACAACTAATAACTAACAACTAACAGGAGGCTTTAGCGTGAACGAGATTGAAAATCGAAATAAAACGCGCAGCACTTCCCGGCGGACGCTCCCGAACCGCTACCAGTTTCAGGCTACCAATTCGCCCGAACTTTTGGAAGAAGTGCCGCCCCGCCCGCGTCCGCGCCCTGAACCAAAGATAAACTTTGGAGCGCAGCCCGCTAAAACAGTAGCTGCTCCGTCTGAAACTGGTTCTGGCTCAGGCCCAAGAATAAATTTGCCCAAGCTGGGATTGCATCTTACGCCCGCCTCGCGGGTTAGAATGGCAATCGCTCTGGTAGTGCTTGTTGCCGCGACCTTAATTGTGCGTTTGTTTGCCTTGCAGGTGCAGCAAAGCCCTTATGGGGATTTGAGCAAACGGGCCGCTTCGATGCACATGCAAAAAAGCGAAATTCCGGCCCGACGCGGCATAATCCGGGATAGTAACGGCCTGATTCTGGCTTCCAATACTTCGCTTTACCAAATTTACGGTGCGCCGCAGGGCTTGACCGAAAAGCAATCGGCCAAAGCAATTGCCAATCTGACCAAACTGCTGCCCCAAACTACGCCTGATAAGCTTAAGGAAGCTTTGACCTTTACTGATAAGAAAAAAACCTATAACCTGATTGCTTCGGGCGTAGATAATGATACTGCTAACAAAATTGCTGATTTGGGAATGGCCGGAATTTACCTTGAGCCACAAATGCGCCGGGTTTACCCCAACGGCTCACTAATGAGCCATGTACTGGGCTTTGCCAATTATGAGAATAGCGGGGCTTATGGCATCGAAGGCGGCTTTAATAAAGAATTAAAGGGTAATCCGGGTGAAGTAATTGCCGAACGTGACCAGGAAGGCAACCCGATTATTATCGGCCAACGCCAGATTACCGACCCGCAAGATGGCGCGGACGTAACCCTGACGATTGATAGCCGGATTCAGTTTATGGTCGAGCGCGAACTGAAAAAAGGGATGGAAGAACACAAAGCCGAAGCCGCCACCGCAATTGTGATGAACCCGCAAACGGGGGCAATTCTGGCCTGGGCTTCCTTCCCGAATTACGACCCGAACGATTTCTACAAAACCGATGTGAAGCTGATGACCGACCCGATTGTCAGTGCTTCGTATGAGCCGGGTAGTACCTTCAAAATTTTGACGGCGGCCATCGGGATTGATACCGGGGCAGTTACGCCCGACAGTTGGGCCGACTTGCCCGGTTGCGTTATCAAATATAGCCAGCGGATTTGTAACTATAATAGCGTTGGCTACAGTCATCAAACTGTGGTGGATACGCTAATGCATTCCAGTAATGTTGGAGCAATGTGGATTGCCGAAAAATTTGGCCCGCAAAAGTATTACGATTATCTAAAACGCTTCGGGATTGGTACTGCTACTGGCATTGAAGGCGTATCCGGCGAAATTGACGGAATTGTACGCTGGCAGGAGAATAAAAACTGGATACCGCTCGATATGCTGACCAATTCTTTTGGTCAATCGGTGGCGGTTACGCCTTTGCAATTGGTCACGGCGGTTTCGGCGGTTGCCAATCAGGGTAAACTGATGAAGCCTTATGTAGTTGCCAAAACTGTCAAGGATGGCAAAGTAGTTGAAACCCAGCCGCAATTTGTGCGACAGGTAATCAAGCCGGAAAGTGCCAAAACTACTACCGAAATGTTGGTACAGGCCGTTCGCAAGGGTGAAACCCGGTTGGCCGATGTAAAAGGTTATCGTATCGCGGGTAAAACTGGTACATCTACGCTTTACGACTCGCCGTTGACTATCGGCTCAACTATCGCTTATTCGCCCGCCGATGACCCGCGTTTTATCGTTTATGTGCGCTACGACAAGACCAAAGATACGCCCTGGGGTAGCAATACCGCCGCTCCCGTGGTCAAGACTATTACCGAAAACTTATTTGCAATGTTCAATATTCCGCCTTCGGAACAAGTTGAGCCAGTGAAAAAACCTTAGTATTGTTAAATTACAAGTATTCAGATGTAGGAGGGATTTCCAATCCCGACAAAACGGATTTGGGTAAAATCGGGATTGCAAATCCCTCCTGCAAATAATAAGGATAAATAAATTATTGTGTTGAGTTATAAATTGGAAGAAAAGTTAGTAAGTACCTTACTTTTCTCCTAATTTACGGAAAAAAGAATAATTGACATAAAATTCGAGGAAATTGTTATTGACGCGCTCCAAAAAGCGGCTATAATGATTGTAGGCGATAAATCCCACATCTGGCGATTTATCCCACGAATTGCATCGTGGCTTCTTATCTGCTACAATCGCCCTACTTTTACCCGTCTCGCATTACGCTTTAACCCTAAATTTTAATTAAGATTGGGCGATTATCAAACCAACTCAAACTGCTTAACAGAGCAACCGATAAATTATCGGTCTGAAACGTAGGAGAGATTTCGATTGGATAAGAAGTCAGGCACATTAACAATAAAAACATACCGAACAATTTGCAATTTATTTTCGGCTTCAGCCAAACAAGCGGAGGTCGTAAAATAATGATTGTAACTGCTCAAAACATTTTCTTTGCGGTAGCCGACATAATCGAAGAGCAAATTGTTTCAAACCCTATTGTTCCCAATCCCAAAGGCGCACTTGAGGCTAAATGGATTGCCTATGCTCTGGCATTGGGTGCGGTTGGTTTTGTACTCTCGCTAATTATTGGCAAACCTTTGCTAATTTGGCTGAGAGCTAAAAAAATCGGTAAGCGCATTCGGGATGAAGGGCCAGCCAGCCATATGGTCAAAAGCGGCACACCTACGATGGGCGGGCTAATGATAATCGCCTCAATTTTGATTGTGGCTTTTGGCATTATGTACATTACCGGCAGCCGGGCTATGCTTTTGCCGATTGGTATCCTGATTTCTTGCGGCGCACTCGGTGCAATTGACGATTTGCTCAGTCTAGTCGGGCGTGACCAGATTCCGGCTCAAACCGAAAACGAAACTGCCCGTCAGCGTCGTCGCCGGGAACGGATGCAGCGTCGAGGGTTATCGGCCCGCTTCAAGATGTCGTGGCTAATTGCTATCTCGCTGGTGGCGGCCTTTGTACTGCACGTCCCGCTCGGTTTGCAAAAAGTGTACGTGCCGTTTATCACGCAGCCAATTTCGCTGGGCTGGATTTATATCCCGATTGCGGTTATAGTAATTTCCGGCTTTTCCAATGCGGTAAATCTGACCGATGGGCTGGATACGCTGGCGGGGCTAACCTGCGCGATTGCTTTTGTGGCTTATGCCATTGTCGGTTTTTTGCAGGGTCAGCAATTCGTGGTATTGATGGGCTTTACGGCGGCAGGGGCTTGTCTGGGCTTTCTGTGGTACAACGCTTACCCGGCTCAAGTTTTTATGGGCGATACCGGCTCACTAACGCTAGGGGCGTTGCTGGCGATTCTGGCTTTCCAAACGAACCAATGGCTCTTGCTCCCACTTATCGGCGGCGTATTCGTAGCCGAAGCGGTTTCGGTAATTTTACAGGTAGGTTATTTCAAAATTACCAAACGCCTGACCGGGGAGGGCAAACGCCTTTTCAAAATGAGTCCCTTGCACCACCACTTTGAGAAAAGCGGCTGGAGCGAAAATCAGGTGACGATGCGCTTTACCCTGATTGGAATGGTTTTCGCTATGATGGGCGTGGCCCTGGCTCTATTGTAAGTGGAGCAAAAGTTGGAGCTAAAAGGCAAAAAAGCTTTAGTAATGGGGCTAGGCTTGCACGATGGCGGGCTGGGTGTAACCCGCTTTCTGGTTGAGCAAGGGGCGGAAGTAACCGTAACCGATTTGCGCCCGGAAGCAGTTTTGCGGCCTACTTTGGAAAAGCTGGCCGATTTGCCCGTAAAATACGTTTTGGGCGAACACCGCGAAGAAGATTTCCGGCAAGCCGAACTGGTGATAAAAAACCCGGCTGTTCCCGGCACTTCGCGTTTTATCCAAATCGCCCGTGAAAGCGGGGCTTCGATTGAAATGGAGCTGACCCTCTTTTTCAAGCTTTGCCCTTCGCCCAATATTTTGGGTATCACCGGGACACGTGGCAAAACTACCACGACGCTTTTGACTGGGGCGATTATGCAAGCCTGGCAACCTGAAACAGTAATCGCCGGAAATTTAAGAATTTCGGCTCTGGCTAAATTGCCGGAAATCAGGCCGCATACTCTGGTAGTGCTGGAATTAAGCAGTTTCCAGCTTGAAGGTTTTGGCGAACAGCATCTCAGTCCGATGTATGCGGCAGTTACCAATTTGTCGCCCGACCATCTGAACCGTTACGGCAACCTGCAAGAATACGCCGAAGCCAAGCGCAATATTTATCGCTGGCAGCATCAGGCAAACGCGGCGGTAGTGCTGAACGCAAATGATGCGGTAGTCAAAACTTTTGCCGAAGATGCCCCAAAGCGGGTGCTATGGTTCTCGCCCCGCCCGCTTGCTCAAGGGCAAGACGGGGCATATGTGCGAGACGGTCACTTTATCTGGCGGGAGAACGGGACAGAAACTCAAGTTGCCACTGTCGAAAGCTGGAAAATGCCGGGAGCGCATAATCTGGAAAACGTCTTAACCGCAATTGCTCTGGCAAAAGCGATTAACTGCCCAAATGAATTTATCCGGCAAGGTCTGGAAAATTTCAAGGGCGTTCCTGACCGATTGGAACTGGTGTGCGAGGTAGACGGAATTCGCTTTATCAACGATACTACCGCTACTTCACCCGCTGGAGTGGTCGCCGCACTGGAAGCCTTGCGCGGCCAGA
>JBBQGP010000278.1:0-5759 GCA_038323095.1 Chloroflexia bacterium
ATTGCCTGTCATTTGGGGGTCTTTTTGGATATTCCGAGTATCGGCTGCGCCAAATCAGTGCTAACCGGGAAATTTGGGGAATTAGGCCCAAACGCAGGCGACCAGGCCGAGCTAATCGCCTACAATAAAGGCAAAAAAGAAGTAATTGGTATCGCCCTACGCAGTAAGGTACGCACCAACCCGCTTATTATTTCGCTCGGCCATAAAATTGATTTGCCAACCTCAGTAGATTTCGTCAAAAAATGTTTGCGCGGCTACCGTCTGCCTGAAACCACCCGCGCCGCCCATAACTACGCCGGGTCAGCCGACTCCTCCCCCGCCCCCAAAATTGCCGCACCTAACGACGATGGCCTCACTCAGGGAACGCTGTTCTAAAAGTATCAAGTATCAATGAACTTTAGATAGTCAGGTAATAATTTAGAAAAGCGTCTAACGTCCAATCGCCCTGAAATGAATTTCGGGCTAAGTTATGGGAATTTGGTTCAAACCAACTGAAAAACTTTTGCTCTATCCCAAGTAGAATCTATCCCAAGAGGTCAACTGGCGGAGCAATCTCCTACAAGGAAAACCACTTCCCCTGTAAGATGCTGCTCTGCCAGTTGAGGTTTGGGTAAAATCAATGGGCCAAGCCACATCCTACAAGATGCCACTACTTTCTGTAGGATGCTGCTCCGCCAGTTGACGTTTGCCCAACCTCGATTGAGATAATTGTTAGTTGGTTTCAACCAACTTGCGGTATCTTAGCCCGAAATTCATTTTAGGGCCACACTACCACTAATTTAACAATTCCGCTTCTCTTTCTGATTATCTATAGGAACTCGAAACCTCTGTCCCCCGACAACCAACAACCGACAACCTCTCTAACAACTAACAACTCTATAAAAAAAGGCTTCCCCGATTTTTGCAAACCGGGGAAGGGAGGAGAGATTAGGGAGGAAACGTAAATCCAGAAAGGTCAGCGACGGGTAGCGTTGCCACGACGAGCCAGCGCGTCTAGCGTGACGGCCAGTACCAGCACGACCCCTTGCACAATGTTTTTAACGCTTTGTTCCTGGTTGAGCAAGTTCAGGCCGCTATCGAGTGCGCCAATAACCAGCGAACCCAGCACTACCGCCCAGATTGACCCACGCCCACCAAAGAGGCTAACCCCACCAATTACGGCGGCGGCAATCGCGCTCAAAAGCAGAGTAGGATTAATGGCGGTAGCAACGGCGGTACTGCGGGAAAGCAGCATAATCCCGCCGAAAGCGGCGATGGTCGAAGCGGCGGCGAAAACCCCCATCTTGAGCATTACCACGTTAATACCGGCTCGACGCGCCCCTTCCACGCTACCACCAACGGCATAAAGGTGACGGCCAACGGGAGTGCGCTTGAGCGTTACCCACATCAAGGCAACTAAACCAATCCAAATCATAGTGGATTGCGGAATACCGTGTACTTTAGCCTGGTCTGGCCCTCGGTCAACCTGGAATAGCACTACCAGCAAAATTACAAACAAACTTATTCCACCAAGTTGCAAAGCCAACTGGGAAGGAGTTTTGACTTTTAATTCGGCTCGCGCCCGCGTGCGCTGGTCGTAAAGCACTGCTCCCACATAACCCGCTAACGCCAGAAGTGGTAAGCCAATTCCAGCAATGCCATCCAGATAAACTGGCGCGAGATTACGGATAACTTCATCCCGGACAATCAGGGTGGACTGCTTGCCAAGTATAATTAGCAACATTCCGGCGTAACCAATTGAACCGGCCAGCGTCACAATAAAAGACGGCACCCGCAGGTAAGCAATGAAAAAGCCGTTTACCAGACCAATAACTGTCCCGGTAAGTAATCCGGCCAAAATTGCCAGCCAGGGATTCCAGCCCTGGTAAACCGACAGCACCGCCGTCACGCCCGAACAAGCTTGAGCGACTGCCGCCAAGCTCAAATCAATTTCCCCTAAAATTAGTACCAAAACGGCGGCACAACTCACAATGCCAATCGGTACAATTTGCTGGGTCAGGTTCGAGAGGTTGCCGGGGTCAAGAAAAATACCGTTAGTGGTAATCTCGAAATAAACGGCAATGACCAACAGGGTTAGCAAGACCGGGATAAAACCGAGGTCGTTTCGTAACAAAGTTCGGATAGTCCGTTTTTCCGGCTCGGATTGAACTACCGTTCCGGCTATCCCAGTTAAAGGTGGGCGATTTTTTGTCTCCATTGACTAAACCTCCGCTGACGGCGCATCGCCGAACTCTGCCCCAGTAATGGCGGCTACCACTCGTTCGGGAGTTGTATTCTTAATATCGAAAGTACCGGCCCTGCGCCCCAAACGCATCACCACAACCCGGTCTACTACTTCAAATACATCGTGCAAATTGTGGGAAATTACCACTACCGCCAAACCTTGTTCTTTAAGACGCAAAATTAGATTTAAGACCTGACGAGTTTGGGGTACACCCAGCGCGGCAGTAGGTTCGTCCAGCAGCACTACTTTGGGATTACGCAAAATGGTTTTGGCGACGGCAATAGATTGGCGTTGCCCGCCCGAAAGAGCGGCTACCGGCACGCGCACCGAAGGAATTTTTACATCCAGCGTCCGCAACACTTCCAGCGTGCGGCGTTCCATTTCGGTTTCGTTCAAGTTGTTGAAAATGCGCGGAATAATCGGAATCTTGGCTTCGCGGCCCAACCACAAATTAGCCACTACGTCTAAATTATCGCATAGAGCCAAATCCTGATAAACCGTTTCGATGCCCAGACGGGTAGAATCGGTTGGGCTGGCAATAGCTACCTTTTGCCCGTCAATCAGAATATCGCCTTCGTCCGGGATATTGACCCCTGACATAGTTTTGATGAGGGTAGATTTGCCAGCACCGTTGTCGCCGACCAACCCTATTACCTCACCGGCGTATACCTCGAAATCCACATGTGATAAAGCGCGTACCGCTCCAAAGGTTTTGCTAATATCTTTTAGCTGCAAGCGCGGTACTCTTTCGCCGCTCGGCCTTTGGTTAGCGACAGTCGTCATTGTACTTTCCGCCATGCTAGTTATCCCTCTACTCAAATTCAATTGACGATTAATAAGTGACGATTGACGACTTCATCTTTTGGAAAATCTGGCTTTGAGCCTGTAACTACAGGTAAACCAGAATTTCCAAAATCGTCAATCGTCAATCGTCAATTCAAACTATGGGCAGACTTTGCCTGCACCAGCCGGAAGGCCCTTGCAAATATCTTCGATTTTCAGGAATTTGTCGGCAATGACGGTTTCCTTGATGTTACTGATGTCAACTGCTACCGGGATAGCCAGAACCGAAGCAATGTTTCCACCCGTCTTGGCTTTGGTGCCACCATTGACCAGCGAAGTGGTATCAGTACCCGCGCTCAATGCGCCAACCAATTTGGCAGTAGCCTGAGCTTCGAGCGGGATAGCCTTGTAAACCGTCATGGCCTGGTCGCCAGTGATGATGTTCTGGATACCAGCTACCGTCGCATCCTGTCCAGTTACCAGAACTTTGCCGTTCAGTTTCTGGGCGCGGAGAGCGGCGATAACAGTGTTAGCCATACCGTCATTGGCAACGTAAGCCACCTGGATATTGTTCTTCTGCGAGGTCAGAATGCCTTCCATCAATTGCTGGGCCTTGTCGTTGTTCCAGTCCGGCGTGTACTGGTCGTAAACCAGGTTCAGGTCTTTGCTATCTACTAGCGGCTGCAACTGGCTCAAAGCCCCCTGGCGGAACAAAAGGGCATTATTGTCAGTTTGCGAACCATTGACCATCGCCAGATTCGCGCCTTTGGTCAAGCCGAATTTGCCAGCCTTGTAAGCATCGGCAATGTACTTGCCCTGAAGCTGTCCAACTTTGGCATTGTCAAACGAAACATAGAAGGCCAAATCGTTGTCCTGAATCAAGCGGTCATAACCGATAACCGGCACTTTGGCGGCTTTGGCTTTCTGAACAATCGCCGAAGCCTTGTCGCTGTCCTTTGCGCCAACTACCAGAATACAAGCACCTTTGGTCAAAGCGGTGTCAGCCTGGTTCTGTTGGGCATCGGCATCGTTGTTAGCATTAAAATACTGGATTTGCGCTCCCGGTACAGCCGCCATAATTTCACTCTGCAAGAGCGGGCGGTCATACGCTTCCCAGCGAGCCGAAGAATCGGTTTCCGGCAAGAGTATGCCGATATTCTTGCAGCCCTTCGCCGCGCTGAAAGTCGCTGCGTTGAATGCCGGAGCAGCCGCGCCAGCCGCAGCCGTAGTGGTGCTGCCAGCCGCAGTGGTAGCAGCGGCAGTGGTAGCGGCAGCCGTGGTGGCAGCGGCAGTAGTAGCGGCAGCCGTCGTCGCAGCGGCGGTGGTAGCGGCAGCCGTGGTAGCTGCTGCGCTAGTGGCGGCGGCGGTGGTGGCAGCCGCAGTAGTGGCAGCGCGGGCCGTTGTTGCGGCTACGGTAGTAGCTGCCGCAGTTGGGGCAACTGTAGTGGCCGTCGGGTCGCCACAAGCTACCAATAGTAGCGCAAATAACATACATGCTGCGAGGGCAGCAAAGCTTCTATAAAGCTTATTGGTCACAGTTTCTCCTCCTTCAAAGAGATTTCAACAGTAGACGTGGCCGGATAGGGCCATTTTTATTTTAACAATTGAACCGAAACCACGCCGGGAGAGTCGTTGAACCATTCGCTCGAAAATGCCTGAGAAAGCAAAATCAAGCGGTAGAGGCAATTGCAAGAACCTCAAAGGCGAATTTAGCTTCGTTTATCTGGTTTGTTCTTGTTTGTAACAAAGTAACCCAATACTTTGAACCTATATATTGGGTTTAGCAGATTAGTTAGGGGTTAGGTGCAATTTGGCGATAGACTAAATTTCAGAAAACGATTACTTTATTCATTTCCTTGAAAAATTCAACAACGCAAACATTGCAACTCTGACCTTTATCGCACTTCCGGGGTTGGCGGATAGCGAATTACCAGCACCGCTAGTTTAACTTTTATTTTAACAATTTTTTATTTGACTAGCAGACTAGACTTAACACTTTCATTGTAATACAGAACATACCTTTTTGTCCAGTAGTATTGCGGCCTTTTTTCAGCCAGTTTAATAGTAATTGGCTAATTTGCCGCTTTACTCTTGCAAAATCGGCTTTTTATAGCTTTATTCCAGTCTCCTGCCTTTAGCTTTGTTTGTTACATGCAATAACAAAGTATTTTCAGCCAGCGATTTGCAGAATTGGCAGAGCTAGTCATAAATGTTAAAATAGAGGAGTATTACTTTAAATTAGCCTTTTAGAAAATGAATTAAAGCGGGAGTTAGCCGAGTGCTTGACCTTAATTTTATCCGAAAGAACCCGGAAGAGGTTCGCAAAGCGATTGAACTGAAATTGGTAGATTTAAGTCTGGACGATTTGTTGACCGCCGACAACGAAGCCAGAGCTATCGAACAACAAGTTTTGAAATTGCGTGAAGAACGTAACGCCAATGCCAAGCGTACCGGCAAGGCCAGTCCCGAAGAACGGGTGAACCTGATTGAGCGGGGTAAAGTAATTGGCGAAGAACTTAAAGAATTGGAAGCCCGGCAGCGCGAGGCCGACGCTAAGGTTCAGGAATATCTATGGCTTGTTCCCAATATCCCCGCCCCCGATGCGCCCATCGGCACCAGCGAAGATGATAACGTCGAAGTAAAACGCTGGGGCGAGCCACGCCAATTTGATTTTAAGCCGCTTGACCATGTGCAAATTTTGGAAAAGCATAATTGGGCCGAATTTGAGCGCATTGCCCAGGTTGCCGGAAGT
>JBBQGP010000279.1:0-5700 GCA_038323095.1 Chloroflexia bacterium
GGGCTGGAAAAGTTTTAGGCTAGATTCGGCAATATAAGTAATTTTGTAGAATCCGGCTCTGCCTATTAATTTTACCTAATCTAAATCAACTGGCGGAGCAGCATCCTACAAAGCATCAGGCATTTCCTTGAAACTTGGAACTCGAAACTAATTCAAACTTCCGACTCGTGAGCGCGGCGACGGAAAAGGAAAAAGGCCAGCCCACCAAATATCACCAAACCCAGCACAATATAGCTGAAATTGCCCAGCCATTTTTCCAGCAAAGGCAAATTTTGGCCGAAGAAATAGCCAAGCAAACCGACCAAGACCGCCCATATAACCCCGCCGAGCGTGTTCCATTTGAAAAAAGTGGGGTAATTCATATGGTTCATTCCGGCAAAAAAAGCGGCCCAAGCCCGCAACAAAGCTACAAACCGGGCCAGGAAGATAGTTTTCGCCCCATGTTTTTCAAAGAACTTCTCGACCCGCGCTTGCTTGCGAATATCAAAATGCAGGATTGGCCCAACTTTATCCAAAAGCTTTCGACCAAGTTCGCGTCCGGCCCAATAGCCGCAATTGTCGCCAAAAATTGCCCCAAGTGCAGCCCACAAAATCACCCACTCGATATGTAACTGGTTGCTCATAGCCGCCACTGCCGCCGCTACCAGTAAAATTGTTTCGCCCGGAAAAGGGATGCCCGCGCTTTCGATGGCAATTCCGGCAAACACTAAAGGATAGCCCCAATTTTCTATTAAAGTTTTCAAAGATTCTAAATTCATGTTTTGTACTACTATTCCAATTTTGGCCCACTAAAATTTCGGGCTTTAGTCTATCCTTTCAATTTTTGTTCCAGGCTTTGTTCCAGAATAGAACTTAATTCGCTGGCAAAACGGGGCATTTTTTGGCGGAAAATACCATGCTCAACTTCATAAGCCTGAATTTGGGCGAGAGCCGTTTTTTGGTCTGGGCCAGTAGTAGTAGCCTGCTCAAGCTGTCGCAACAAGCTTTGACTGTCTTTATCAAGTACGCCCATATCTTCAAACCAGCTAATCGCCCCTGTAATTTGAGGTACAAAATCGGGCTTGTAGGCCAGAGCCGCCACAAAAAGCGGCAAAGCCTCGCGCCAGCCTTCCTCCTGCCCCAGCCAAAAGGCGTGCCAAACTTTATCCAAAGCCCATTCCCGCCACTTGATTTCCTGTACCCGGCTCTGCAAAGTCGGGAAGTTCTGCCCCCAATTTTCCAGCCGTTCATTCAAGAAACCCATCGCCCTCCTGTTAAGCCGCCCCAACCCCTGCTCATCGTCGCGGCGTTCGGGGGTTAGTAACCAGCTTCGCAAAGGCCGCTCAATGGCGGAATGAAGCATCATATCTTGCAAAGGCTCAAACAAAAAAGAATAACGGGCCTGTAACGTTTTCAAAATCTCGCCAGAGGTTAGCATATCGGGGCGCAAATCCAGCAAAGCCGTCAGCAAGCCGCGTTCCGGGCGACGCAGCAAAGCAATCGAATACAATTTCAGGCGGTCAGGATGACCTGCGCCCAATGGCCCATTCAAAAATTCCAGCAATAATTGCTCTACCGAAGTTTGAGCCGCCGCCGAAATAGGCAAATCGCTGGCATCCAGTTCGGCTTGCATCAAAAAAACCGCCAGTTTCGCCGCAATCGGCCAGCCCTGAGTAACTGTATGCAACTTGCCGATTTGGTCGGGAGAGCGAGTCGCCTTTTCGCCTTCAGTGTCGTTATAGCGGTTCATTTCAGCACTAAAAAAGCGCAAAAGTTCTTCGGGCGAAAGTAGGCCCGGCTGCATCTGCTCAAAGCGTTCGGCGGCGATTTGTCCGGCGTAATCATCGGGCGCATCCTGCCCGATAATAATCCAGATAACTAGCGGCCCGCTTTCTTCCATTACCAATCTGACCCATTTATCCGCACCCTTGGCCCATTCGCAATTATCCTGGATAAAAACTAGCGGACGTTCCGCACTGACGTTGCCCAAACCCCGTCCCAACGCCCGCGCCCGGTACTCCCAAACCGCTTCGAGTTCCGCCCCGCTCACCTTACGGGCCAGTTGGCGGGTTTCTTCGAGGGCCTCACGGTACTCGTTTAGTTGGGCGGCAAAATCCTCGCGCACAAAATGGGTAAAAAGGGTGTCCAGCGCAACATCGGGCGGCACAATTTCAGCAAAGCGCAAGGCGGCCAAACGCTGGTCACGGTAGCGGGCCTCGCGCCAGTCCAACCGGGAGATTTTCAACCGCCGGACAAATTCTTTTTCTTTCTGGCAAATTTCGCGCAAACGCAAGCCCAGTCGAGTTTTGCCAATTCCCTCTGGCCCGTTAATCAAAATTACCCGGCTTTTGATTGGTGCGGCAACGCTAGTTTGTTTTGGTACGCCACTCCCAAACAAATTGCCGACAATACCCCGGCGCGGCCCAATCATAGCCCTGACCATTTCACGGAAGCGATTTTGCTCATCTTCCCGCGCCACGAAATAACCCGCCGCTACTTCGCTGGCTTTGGCCTCGCTTGTCTCGTAAGTTGTCCCCGCCTGCTCCTGCCCTTCACCCGACATTTGCTACGTTTCCTTTCTAGCCATCACTCTTTCCCTGCCTGCCAAAATACACCATCTACCCAGTAAAGTAAAGTAACAAGTATCAAAGAAAAGTCGGAAATCGGAAGTATAAAGTCGGAAATTAACTCGTAACTCGCAACTCCGTCCCCTCCGATAACCGACAACCGACAACCTTATTCCTCTAACAACTAACAACTAACAACTGACAACTTTTATCCTTTTCTTCTCTTGAAATGGGGCAAGGCTAGAGCCAAAGAAGTGCTAAGGGCGACCCCCGCTGCCAGTGCGCCACCCAAAAAGTTAGCCTGAACCAATTGCAGCAAGCCCTCGATATTCTGGTTACGGGCGAGGCTCAACATACCCTGATAAATCGTCAGGCCGGGCAGCAAGGGCAAAATAGCGGGGATAATGTAGATAGTGATAGGAGCATGTTGCAAACGGGCAAAAGTCCAGGCCAGCCAGCCAACTACAAAGGCTGCCGCAAAAGTAGCCAGTAGTACCGATTCGCCGGAACGAACCAGCAGCAAATAAACCAGCCAACCACAGGCCCCACCTAATCCAGCCGTTGCAATCGCGAAGCGTGGAATATATCCGGCCACCGCATAACAGGCGGAAGCACAAAAAGCTGCCGCAACCTGTATCGGGATTTGCCAAACTTCGCCACTAATTTTATCGTCAAAGTTCAAATTGCGGGTCAAATTGAATTGCAAGCCCAGATTAAGGGCCAGCCCAACCCCGCTTGCCAGAGCCGCCCCTTTGAGCAAAGCTTCTAACCCTCGCGCCGCACTGCTCAACAAATCGCCCGAAATGCCATCTTGTACACTGGCAGTTAGCGCACCACCCGGCACAAGCTTTAATATTCCTCCGGCCACTACCATGGTCAGATTGATAGGCAATCCGGCGCGGGCCAAACCCAGCGCAATCACTGTCGCCAGCGTCGCTCCAAAAAAATCACCAAAAAGGGCTGGTATCCGGCTTTGGGCCAGCAGCCAGATAAGCAATTGCACCAAAACTGTACTAAAAAAAGCCGGAACAACGTCAAGCGGGCCGCCACCCAGCAATACCGTTGCTCCGGCTGCCGACCCTGCTCCAGCGCAAACCCAGAGCCAAAAGGGGTAAGGATTGGGGGCATGTTCGATTTTGTAAAGTTCACGCTCGGCCTCGTCCAGCACCACTAGACCCCGCGCCACCCGCCGCGACAAATCGTTGACATCGGCTAAACGCTGATAATGAATGGAACGCTGCCGCACCCGCCGAACTACCGTTAAGGGGTAGCGAGCGGGCTGTGGGTCTTCTACCGTCAAATAAAGGCCCGTTGGCATCACCAGAGCTTGTCCATTTTTCAGCCCAAAAGCTTTGACCAAAATACCAACGGTTTCTTCAACACGAGCGGTTTCCGCCCCACTTCGGAGCATTAATTCTCCGGCCTTTACTGCAACGGCCAGCACTTTTTGAGTATGGTTTATGGTAGTTTCTTCTTCTTGCACCGGGATTTAAGTTAATGGGGAAAGTTGAGTTTTTTTCGAGCCGTTCCTGGTTGCTAACTCAGCCTTTTTATTTTCTTCTCTAACTTCATTCATGACTTCCCTCAAATTCATTTAATGGGCTGCTGTTACCTAAAGCGACTCCTTTTTTGCTTGCCAAAGAGTGCGCTATAATAGAACATCAAGGTTAATCGCGCAAACTGCCTTTGATAAAACTTAACTCAATAACTTTTGCAACACTTCTTCGACGGCTTGAGCGGGTATGTCGCTACGGATTTCGAGCTTGCCAATCCCAAGCGGCAAAATCCAGCGTACCGACCCGGCTTCGCTTTTCTTGTCCAGTTTTAAGGCCGACAAAGCCTTGTTTGCGTTAATCCCTGACGGGGCAGAAAGCGGTAAACCAAAGCGTTCAATTAGCCGTCGCTGCCGTTCTACAAATTCGGCATCACAAAGCCCTAGCTTCTGGCTCAATAAGGAAACACCGTACATACCGATAGCAACCCCTTCGCCGTGCAAAAGCTGGTTATAATTGCTGGCAGCTTCGAGAGCATGACCGAAAGTATGGCCGTAGTTCAGAGTAATTCTTAGCCCGGTTTCGCGCTCATCAACCGCGACCACTCCGGCCTTGACCGCTACCGATTCGCGCAAAATCGCGGCGGTAATTTCCGGCTCACCCGCCGCCAATTGGTCGCAGTATTGTTCCAGCCGAGCAAAACGTTTTAAAGCCCCACGCTCGTTTTCGTCTGCACCAGGAATAACGGCATGTTTGATAACTTCGGCCCAACCGCTCCGCCGCGCTCTATCGGGCAAAGTCGCCAGCGTAGTTACATCAGCGACCACCAAACGCGGCTGGTAGAATGCGCCCACCAGATTTTTGCCCTGCGGCAAGTTTACGCCAGTTTTGCCGCCCACGCTGCTATCCACCATCGCCAGCAAAGTAGTTGGCACTTGAATAAATGGAATGCCGCGCAACCAGGTTGCCGCCACAAATCCGGCCAAATCGCCGACCACCCCGCCGCCCAGCGCAATTATCAAATCTTGGCGTTCGGCTCGTTCCGCCCGTAGCCAATCGTAAAGCTCGCTCACCTGCTTTAGCGATTTGCTTTCCTCGCCCGCCGGAACTGCCGCCATCGTTACCTTGTACCCGCTTTGTTCGAGCGCGGCCATTACCTTGCGCCCGTGCTGCTCGGCAACCTGCTGGTCGGTAATAATAAAAAGGTGGCGGTTCGCCGTTTCCGGCAAATAGCTCTGTATAATCAGGCCCAGTTGCCCTAGCAAATCCTTGCTAAATAATACGGGATATGTACCGCCACTGGTTTTGACGATTAACGGCCCGTTGGGGCTACGACTTTCAATTTCAGTTTCGCTAGAGGATTGTACCCCGCTCAAAACGCTTTGGCCGCGCTTGTTTTTGCTACGTCGTCGCATAATTTCCAAAATATTTTCGATTTCTTCGGCCACTTCTTCCGGGTTCAGAAAATCGGTATGAATTGTCCAGTCCGCTTCGGCATAAAAAGCGGCCCGCGCTGCCTTCATATCCTGAATACGCTCGAATTGGTCATCGGCCTTTAGCAAAGGGCGGTCAACCTTGCCGCTATCCAGCAGAAGGCGCACGTAAATCGTTTCGGGTCGAGCTTCCAGACAAACTACGTAGCCATTAGCGGTCATTTCGGT
>JBBQGP010000280.1:0-5691 GCA_038323095.1 Chloroflexia bacterium
GAAGTTCTTCGGCCCGCGCCTTTTTTGCCGGGTCGCGGTAAGTTACCACCAAATTAGCCCCTAAATCGGCAGCGTGTAAGGCAATCGCCCGCCCAATCCCGCGCGTCCCGCCCGTAACCAATATTACCTTATCTTTTAACAATTTTTCGCTCATTCGTCTCCTGACCTATGATTTAATAGCTTCGCGTGAAATTCAATATTTCAGGGGTGGCTTATAAAGTTGCTGGCGGGCGGGAAGCACATTTACCTCACGTAGCAACGCCCCGCTCAAATTGAATTCGTACAAGCGGGAAACTCCCACCAGTTCAAAATCTTTGGGATTTTTTGGGTTAGCCCGTCGCAAGGCGATAAAAGTAGCCCAATCGCCATCTCCCGGCTTGATAACATCTGCCCCAACGTCCAGCTTTGCCCCATCCAGGCTAACGGTAGTGGTTTTAGCAAGCGGGTCAAAATCAAATTCGAGGCGATGACTTTGCCCTGACCCGGTTAAAGCCACCGACCAAACCCCGAAATGACCGCCCGGATGCGTCCCCCAGGGACGGCGATAAATGTCCAGCGAAAGTAAATAATTATTGGCCTCACCCTGCCCGCTCACAGGTGCGTACAAATCCAGCGCGGTGATAAGGTGGTTGTCTTGCTGGTGGGTAGTCGCCAGAAGCAAAGCCGCTTCCGGGACAGCAGCCGGGGCGGATTGCTCGTCGCCCGCGCCTAATTCCACCCGGTTAAGATAAAGCGTTGCGCCTGACGCAGGTTCAAGGCTGAATTTATCGCCGGGATTAAACGGGCCGATGGCTAAGGTCGAAAGCCCGGCGGCAATTTCCAGGTTTTTAATTTGACCGACTTGCTTTAGCTTCAAAGTTTGCGGGCTAAAACTCGAAAGTTGCAATTTGACCGAAGCCGGGCCACTTCCCCAATCATTACCGCTACCGACGCTTTTACCGTTGAACTTTAGCTCGTTTTTGTTTACCTCTAATTCTAAAACGTTTTTCAAATTACTAAACTCGCTTAATTTCGGGTCACGGCTCAAGTCATAGGCGGCGGCAGGCGCAACTTTACGGCTGTAAAACTTTAGATTTTGCCCGCTCCAGCTAACTTCGTCCAGATTAAAGCCGTAGGGCCGGGGGTCTTCGTCCGCGCTAAACAAACCGTAGCTAACCGGGCGACCCGTCGGCGCGGCGGACAAAAAGCGATACCCGGCCCGGTCATTGCCGTAAATCTGGTGATTGTTGCGCCGGAGCAAGGTTTCGATTAGCTCGATATTAGCAGGCTGGTTGCGCCGATAATCGCTCACGATAACTTCGGCTTTTGCCGGAAGCGTATCTACCAGTTTTTGCATCCAGGCATCCGGCGCAAGTTCGTAGACCTTAATTTTATCTTTGGGAAAATCCTGCACCAGCTTGATAGCCTTATTGCTGTTTAATTTTGGCTCAAGCTTTTGCCAGGCTTCGGGCGGTAGCGGCGTATTTTCATCGTCCAGATGGACTATTAGCCAACGCACTCCTACCCCCTGAAAAGTTGCCAGAGCTTCTTTAGAAGTAATATCTTGCGAAAGGGCGTACAAATCGTTGTAAACGGGCGGCATATAGCCAGTTTGCCCGCCGATAGTCGGTTGCCAGTTAAAGGTACTGAAATAATCCCGAATCGAAGGCATATCGGGCGGCTTTGCCATCGGCAGTTCCAGCACTACCCCGCTTCTTTCGGGTGCGGCCAGCCAGCGATAAACTTCGGGCGGCTTGCTCAAAACCGCCGGGTTAATTCGTGTCACCTCGCCCCGATACTCCATAAAAGCCGCCAGCAAAAGTAAAGCGGGAAGTAAGAAGTTGTTAGTTGTTAGTTGTTGGTTGTTAGAAAAAACAGAGTTGCGAGTTGCTTCCGACTTTATACTTCCGACTTCCGCCCTGTTAGAAAGGTTGTCGGTTGTCGGTTGTCGGTTACTGTCCACAATCCGGCGATTATTTTTTAATAGTAAATTGCCGATAATCAGTTGTACGGAGTTCAGGCCAAGTCCGGCCAGGATTGCGACGGCGAACAGGACGAATACCCCATAACGCATAGCCGCCCGCAAGCCTCGCCAACCTGGTACATAGTCGTAAAACAGGCGGTAAGGCATGGGGATTTCCAGCCCTTTGACTTTTAGCACAAAGCCAAAGCTCATTAGCAAGGCAAACAGGCCCAGTCCCACAAAGATATAAGGTTGCCAGCGTTTGTCCCGCTCCAGAATTTGGGCAGTAGGTTCGAGCGATTGGGGTTGTGATGGGGCGGAAAACTTGGGCTGTCGCTTTTTGCGCCAGAGCCAGCTAACTAACGGGGCAGCCACCGCCAGTAAAGCAAAAAGAATTGCCAGTGCGCCCGGAAAAAGTTGTCGCTCTCCGCCCGACCCGGAAAAACGCGAAAGAATGTTACCCCATAAAATATTACGCTCGGATAAGCCGAAATAAAAACGATAATTGGCTGAAAACTGTTCAACTTCGCGGGGAGTGCGCTCGGCGGCTTGCTCGGACGAAACTTGCAAATAAGGCAGGAAAGTCGGCAGCAGCACTATAAAAGCCAGCCCTAAAGCCAACCCCAATTGCAAAATTAGCACCGGGCGCGGCCATTGGCGTTGAGCTACATGAAAAAAAACAAAATATAATCCCAACAAAGGCAATATAAACATTAAGTAATAAGTGCTGGATAAAGCATTTAATACAAAGAAAAAGGCGAAAGCGAAAGCATAGAAGTTATTAGTTGCTAGTTGTTGGTTGTTAGAGGGGTTGTTGGTTGTCGGTTGTTGGTTGTCGGGGGGGACAAGGAAGTTGCGGGTTGCGAGTTGCGAGTTAATAGGATTGACGATTGAATTAGGACTGTCAGGGAGTGATTCCGACTTTCGACTTCCTAATTCCGACTTGGAACTTGGAACTTGGTACTTGGAACTTAGCAAAAGGCGGCGCAAAAACAAAAAGCAAAACGGTATCCATTCGGTAGAAAGCAGATTTAGTTGAGAAAGACGGCCAAATTTGTAAGCGGCAAAGGCGAAAATCAGGCCGGAGAAAAGCCCCGCGCTGCGACTACCGCTCATATCCTTGACCAAAAGATACATACCCCAGCCGCTCATAGCAAAGGCAAAAACCATCGCCAGATTATAGCCAAGCACCAGATTATTGGTAAATTGGACAATCGGGAAGGCCAAAATTGCCTGAATTATCAAATGGTCGGAAAAAGCCAGG
Source organism: Chloroflexia bacterium (assembly GCA_038323095.1). Lineage (GTDB taxonomy): Bacteria > Chloroflexota > Chloroflexia > Chloroheliales > Chloroheliaceae > L227-5C. The sequence goes on from JBBQGP010000280.1 coordinate 3,207, forward strand.
GTGTTGGGGTAAGGATAGAAAATATTGCCGTTGAAAAGTTGGGAAACATCGTGGGTTAGGGCATGAATAACCCAGCCCATTGACCACATCTGCTGTAAATCGTCGCCTTCGTTTATGGCGGATTCAGCCAGATTGCCAGTCAGGGGAATAAGATAAATCAGGCTAAGGGCAAAAAAGAACGCCAAAACTAGCCCATCCAGTAACCAGGGTCGTTGCAGTAAAGCTAATTTACCTGGTTGACCTGATTTTGCTTGAGCAGAAGGGGTTGTATATTTCAGGCCGAGGGGCAAGCTTTCCCCCACTTCTTTAGCCATGCTTTAATACCTGAACTTGATTTGCCAGACCCGCCAGGCGGCTTCTATTGCAATATTGGGACTCATTTTGGATTTGCCCAGCGTGCGGTCATTGAAATGGATTGGCACTTCCACTACCCGCAAGCCGCGTTTTTGGCATAAATAAGCCATTTCGACCTGAAAAGCGTAGCCGTTGCTCCGCACGCTATCCAGAGGCAACAAACGCAAAGCTTCGGCCCGAAACATCTTGAACCCGGCGGTTGCGTCTTTTACTTTTAGACCAAGCACCAGCCCGGCGTAAATCGAGCCACCCTTGCTTACTACTCGCCGGATAAGTTTCCAGCTTTCGTCAATCGAGCCACCCGCCGTATAGCGCGAACCGACTGTAACGTCAGCGTCCTTGATAGCCGCCATAAATTTTTTAAGGACTTTTGGGTCGTGCGAAAAATCGGCATCCATCTCGACAATGTAACTTGCGCCGCGCGTCAGGGCGTGCTTGAACCCGGTAACATAAGCTGACCCCAGACCAAGCTTGCCTTCCCGGTGAATTACTTCCAGCCGTCCGCTATAATCTTCACGGGCTAATTGCTCGGCTAGTTGGCCTGTACCATCTGGCGAATTATCATCCACAATCAGGACACGTAAATCAGGGATTTCCAGGCTATAGAGAGCTTTTAGCAAATTGGGCAAGTTCTCGGCTTCGTTATAGGTAGGAACAACCACCATCGTTAGCCTGTCGCGTTCATCGGGAGTAATTGGGCGTTCGGTTGCGTCGAGGACAGCCCCGCCAGAGCCAAAACCAGAGAGCATTAGCATCCTTATCTTAAACTACAACCGAACCCTAACAGGCCGTTCGGTCAAATCAACTTTAGTTTTGCCCATTATAGCATATTGATGCCGCCCCTTAAACGCGGATAAACCGACCCAGAATTGCGCCAAATCCGGCGATGGCTGAAGCAACCAGCAGCGGTAGTTCGAGTGAACCGCTCGTGTCCTTGAGCCAGCCCGCTAGTAGCGGCCCGATTACCTGCCCCACGCTAAAAAGGACGATTACCAGCCCAACGGCGGCGGGCGCGAATTTTGGCCCGGCTATTTCTCCGGCAATCAGCGAAATTACTACCGGCATACCCCATAAAGCCAGCCCATAAAGCATTGCTCCAAAATAAAGGGTCGGACGAGCGTGCAGCAAACTTAGTTCGGCTAAAGCGACGGCCTGTATTAGTAATACCATTACCAGCGTAAAGCGTCGCCCGCGCCTGTCCGCCAGCCACCCCCAAAATACCGAACCAGCAACGCTAACCAGACCAGCCAAGCCCCAGACTAACCCGGCTTCTTCATTACTAAAGCCCCGACTGAGCAAATAAGCTGCAAAAAAGATAGTGTAGACCACATAAGACAGGCCAAAGCAGGTAAAGGTCAGGCCCACATGCCAGAGACGTGGCGAACGATAAATACTGCCCAAAGTAGGTAAAGATGAATCCGGGGCAATCGCCGCCGGGCGTTTTCGGTCAGGCCGAGGCTGGTCGTTTGCTCCAAGCGGAGCTAAATTCTTTTCGGAAGGATGATTGCTGAGAAACAAAGTTGCCAGAATTGCCGTAATCAGCACCAGGCCGGCCAAAATATACCAGGCGAACCGCCAGCCCATCGTCCCGCCCGCCGCCAGTAATTGCGGTACAAGTAGCCCGCCCAGTACCAGCCCTGCCCCCGAACCCATCTGAATAATCCCGGTTGCCATTCCTCGGCGGTGTGCCACAAACCAGGGGCCAGCAATGCTGTAAACCGGGCCAACCGCCCCGCCTGTCCCTAGCCCGCAAATAAATTGTCCGATAGCGGCTTGCTCTACTCCGGCGGCAAAGCCTGTTATAACTAATCCGGCCACGCACAAAAACAGGGATACACTAATCACCCCTCTTGCCCCGAAGCGACTGGTCAAAAGTCCACAAACTAGGGCCGAAATCATATAAGCCAGCGCGTTAGCGGTAGCAATCGAACCCATTTGAGTATAGCTAGTCTGGAAATCTTTTTGCATAGCCGGAAGCAGTAAGGCATAGCAAAAGCGGCTAAACCCCAGCGACCCAATCAGACATAGTAGGCCAACCCCGACCATAATAACGGCATAATGCAAGCGCGGCGCAGCTTTCTGATTTGCTCTTTCCTGCCCCGCTTCCTCCGATAAAGACATTCCCCTTTTC
>JBBQGP010000281.1:0-5680 GCA_038323095.1 Chloroflexia bacterium
GCTATTGAACTCGACCCTAAATCAAGCTGGACTTTTTATGTTCGTTCTTTCACTTGTTTATGTTTGAAGAATTTTGAGCAGGCTTTGTTGGATATGAGGCAAAGTCTTAAGCTAGAACCCAAAGATATAAATACTGCCTGGATGGTCGAGTGGATAAATCTATGTTTGAACAGGCCAGCCCCTGCTTTGGAAGACAGATTGTTAGAGCTTGCTGTCAGCGATGAAGATACTTACGTGGCGAAAGTATGTCACGGAGTCGCCTGTTTTCTACAGCATAAGTATGATGAGGCTAATACCTGGTTTGAGCAGGCTTATCCAATAGAACCCGACGAATGGGATGCCTGGTTTTGGCAGGGGCTGAATTTGGCTTATCAGGAAAAGCCTGTCGAAGCGGCCCAAATGCTGGAAAAAGCATTGGAGAAAAAGCTCCCGGTTGGTTTACTCGCTCCCCTGAAATGGCTTGAACAGGATAAGCCGGAGCTATACTCACATCTCAGCCATTTCCTGAACCTTTGAGGTAGTAGCCACGAAGCTTTAGCTTGAACCAGATTTGCAATTCTAACAATTATATTTCAGTATGTAGCTTTTTTTGCAATTTTGGAGGGATTATTTACATCAGGCTAAACTCACCCTATAATAGGGTTGCATTAACTCTCCAGCATAGTAGTATTAGCGGTAGAGCGCGAAGCCAAATATTAGCAAGAAACGTCCAGAACTTTGCCAATCAGCCTGACCAGCCGCCTCCTTGCCAAAATAGATTTACAACTCCTTGCCCCCACACCGGGATTATTCCTGCTGGTGGCTCCCGGCGGCGGTAAAACCTCAGTCCTGAAAGCAGTAGCCCGACAAAAGGGGCTACCTTTAATAAACGTGGGCCTTGAACTCGCTCAGGCTTTGCTGGATTTTCCGGCCAACCGCCGCTTTAATGCCGTCAGGTCGCAACTGGAAAAGCTGGTGGTGAGTCGGGGAGAAAAGCTTTTGCTATTAGACAATCTGGAATTGCTGTTTGAACCGAGTTTGGCCCACGACCCGCTGGATTTGCTGCAAACCCTGTCGCGCCAGTATTACCTTATCGCTGCCTGGCCCGGTGAAGTGCAGGAAGAACGCCTGACCTACGCTCCCGGCCATCCCGAATACCGTGAATACCGACTTAAAAATTTAGCCTGCGAAGTCCTTATTTCTTAAACTAAACGAAAGAAAATACCTTATGCCCAGCTATACTTACGCCGATTTAGTCCAGTTTGAACCGCTTGAATCGGTTATCCAGCTAAAAGATGCCGACAACAAAGCCGAGGCCCGCCAGCTCGTCCGCACCTACGTTATTTCAAACGATATGGCCGACAAACTGGCTTCGCTGGTACTGCCCCAATTGCAATATAACCAGCCGGTAGACAACAAGGGGCTGTTTATTGTCGGTAACTACGGTACGGGTAAATCGCACTTAATGTCGGTGCTATCGGCTCTGGCTGAACACGCCGATTTGCTGGACGAATTGCAAAACGACAAGGTACGCAGCCGGGCCAAAGACATTGCCGGACAATTCAAGGTTATTCGTACCGAAGTAGGCACAGTCAGACGCTCCCTTTATGAAGTGCTGGCCGACGATTTGAGTAACAAGCTGGCCGCGATGGGCGTATCCTTCAGCTTCCCGTCCAATACCACTCTAATCAACCATAAACAAGCTTTGAGCCAGATGATGCAGGCTTTTGAGGAAGCTAACGAAGAAGTGGGCCTCCTGATTGTGGTAGACGAACTGCTCGAATTTTTGCGGGCGCGGAACGAGCAGGAACTAATTATAGATTTGGGCTTTTTGCGCGAGATTGGTGAATTTTGCAAGGATTCTCGCTTGCGTTTTATGGCTGGTATTCAAGAAACCCTGTTCGATAACCAAAGATTTTCTTTTGTTTCCGAATCTATCCGGCGGGTAAAAGACCGCTTCGAGCAGCTTCTCATAGCCCGCAGCGACGTAAAATATGTGGTCGAGCAGCGGTTGCTCAGGAAAAGCCCTGACCAGAAAAACAAGATTCGCGCTCATCTGCTGCAATTTGCCCCTTTTTATGGCAAAATGAACGAGCGTATGGACGAATTTGTAAATCTTTTCCCGGTTCACCCCGATTATATTGATACTTTGGAGCGGGTAACTGCCGTCGAGAAAAGAGCTATCCTGAAATCCATTTCGCAGGAAATAAAGAAGCTGTTGGGCCAGCCTCTCCCCACCGACAAGCCGGGATTGCTAACCTATAACCGCTACTGGAACACCTTGCAGGAAGATGCCAGCTTCCGTTCTAACCCGGATTACCGGGCGGTAATTGATTGCGTGGCGGTGCTGGATTCGCGGGTACGGATGGCCTTTACCCGCAAGGCTTACACCCCGATGGCTCTCGAAATTATTCAGGGGCTGGCGGTGCATCGTCTGACCACCGGCGATGTAAACGCCCCGCTTGGGGCAACCGCCGAGGAGCTAAGGGATAGCCTTTGCCTTTACCATCCGGCTATTGCTGATATGGGTAGCGGCGACCCGGCCAGCGATTTACTTTCTCAGGTCGAGGTAGTGTTGCGCGAAATCCTCAAGACGGTCAACGGCCAGTTTATTTCGCATAACCCGAATAATCGCCAGTATTATTTAGACCTGAAAAAGACTGAAGATTATGATGCCCTAATCGAAAAGAAGGCCGAAAGCCTGGATGACCGCTACCGTGACCGCTACTACTTCGAGGCTCTCAAACTGGTGATGGAATGCCACGATTTGACCGATGTGCTGACTGGCTACAAAATTTGGCAATACGAGCTGGAATGGCGCGAACGCAAGGCCACCCGGCAGGGCTATTTGTTCTTTGGCGCACCCAACGAGCGCAGTACCGCCCAGCCACCCCGCGATTTTTACCTGTATTTCCTGCCCTATTTTGCGCCCGCTCCCTCTGCCGAAAGTGAGAAGAATGATGAAGTTTATTTCCGGCTGACCAGCATTGAACCCGTCTTCAAGGAAAATCTGGATAAATACGCCGCCGCCCTTGAGCTTTCGCTCAGTGCTTCCGGCTCGGCCAGACGTACCTACGAGGAAAAGGCCCGCCAGTATCAGGCAATGGTAGTACGCTGGTTACAGGACAATTTGACCAATATTTTCAGGGTCGGCTACGAAGGCCGCACCCGTACTATGCTGGATTGGATTAAAAGCGGCAAGCTCAATCTGGCGCGGGCTACTGCTCGTGATACTATAAACGCGGTGGCCGGGGTCGCGCTGGCGGGCTGTTTTGAAGATTTAGCGCCGGCTTACCCCGCTTTCCCTGTCCTGATAACTTCGGCCAGCCGCCAGAACGCCGCCGAGCAAGCTTTGCGCTGGTTGCGTGGTACTAAAACGGCACAAGGGGCGGCAACGCTGGATGCCTTGAAGCTATTGGACGGGGAGAGGCTGGATTTGGCCCGCTCCGAAGCGATTTACACCCGCCTGATTCTGGAAAAGCTGGCCGCCAAAACAAGCGGGCAAGTCCTGAACCGGGCTGAACTTTTGCAAGTAGAAGAAAATCAGGTTGAGTATCTTGACCCCCCAAATGCCCGGCTGGAAGTAGAATGGGTGGTGGTGCTGCTGGCCGCGCTGGTCTACAACGGGGATTTAACGCTGGCGATTGCGGGCAAAAAGTTTGATGCCGCCAATCTGGAAGCTTTGGCGACTACTTCTTTTAGCGATTTGGCTAATTTCAAGCACGTTGAGCGGCCCAAAGACTGGAACGTGGCGGCTTTGCGGGCCTTGTGCGAATTGCTTGGCATCGAGCCGGGTAAAGCTCAGATGCTGGCGCAGGGGCAGGGGCAAACCGAATTCGTCCAGACGGTGCAGGTACAGGTTAATCAATTGATTAGCCGGATATTGCGCGTCCAGCAAAAAGTAAGCGGCGGCCTGCCAGTCTGGAATGCTCGTTTGCTGGATAATCACAAGCAAGCCGCTACGCACCAAAAGTTGAACACTTTCAAGCAATTTCTGGAATCGCTACAGGCTTACAATACTCCGGCTCGCTTCAAAAATTTCAGCTATGAGGAAGCCCAGAAAACCGCTAACCGGGCGGCCCTGTCTACTCTGGCCGAAATCGAAAGTCTGGACAGTCTGGTATCCGAACTGTTGCCACTGGCAAATTATCTTTCTCAGGCCGAAAATTTCCTCACACCCGCTCATCCCCTGCTTGGCATTATCAAAATGACCCGTACTGGCACTGTGATGGATTTGCAGGTAGAGGAAAGGCGGGAAGCTCCCAATTTCCGCCAGCAAGCCTTGCGAAGACTCAGCGAGGTAAAGCAGGATTATATCCGGGCCTACGCCGAATTGCATACCCGCTCCCGGCGGGGTGCTTCCGAAGCCCGCCGCTACAACGCCCTGAAGCAGGATGGCCGCCTCAAAAAGCTGGAAATGTTGCGCGGTATTCCATTGCTGCCCGCCCGCCAGTTGGAGGCTTTCAAGGCCGAAGTGGAAAAGGTCAGGGAATGTTCGACGCTGGACGAAGTCAAGTTGGAAACTTCGCCGCTTTGCCCGGATTGCCGTTTCCAGCCAGTAAGCGAACTGTTACCCGCCCCCGTTGCCGAGATAATTACCCGGCTGGACGAGCAGCTCGATAATTTGCTCAAAGAATGGACGGATAATTTACTGGATAGCCTCAAGGCCGAAAGCGTCCAGCGGGATTTGAGCTTGCTCAAGCCGGAAGCCCGCCAGTTAATAGATGATTTTTATCGTTCGCGCCGCTTGCCCGACGAATTGGGCTACGATTTCATCAACGCGGTCAAGGAAGTATTAGCCGGGCTGGAACGCCTGACCGTGCTGCCCGCTCAATTGCTGGCGGCCCTCCAAAAAGGCGGTTCGCCCGTCACCCGCCGCGATTTTGAAGACCGTTTCAAGCGTTATATGGAGGATTTGTTCCGCAATAAAAACGCTGACCGTATCCGGCTGGTAATCGAGACCGAAGAGAAGGAATAAAGTCATGGCAAGCAATAAGAATCAACCTAAATTTAATTTGTTCAACGACCCGGAGCAAACCAGCTTCGACGATTTAGCCACCGACCCCGCCGCCGACACCCGTACCCCACCGACAACCGACAACCGACAACCGACAACCGAATGTTTGGGCCAAATCTTCCCCGACGAAGCGACCCGCCGCGCCCACTTTACCGAAAAATTGCGCCAAAAGTTGCTCGACCCTGCCTTTCGCCAGATTGAAGGCTTTCCGCTTGGCTCGGACGAAGATATTCTGGCCCTGTCCGACCCGCCCTATTACACCGCCTGCCCCAACCCCTTTATTGAAGATTTCGTGCGTATCTACGGCCAGCCTTACTCGCCCGACCAGCCCTACAGCCGCGAACCCTTTGCCGCCGACGTAAGCGAAGGCAAAAATGACCCGATTTACAATGCTCATTCCTACCATACCAAAGTGCCGCACAAAGCCATTATGCGCTATATCCTGCACTATACCGAGCCGGGTGATTTGGTATTTGACGGCTTTTGCGGCACAGGCATGACCGGGGTCGCCGCCCAGCTTTGCGGTGATAAGGCTACCGTTCAATCATTGGGCTACCGGGTGCTGGACGACGGCACTATTTTGAATGAAGAAAACCAGCCCTTTTCCAAACTAGGCCCACGCCGCGCTATCCTCAACGACCTTTCCCCCGCCGCCACCTTTATCGCCTACAACTACAACACCCC
>JBBQGP010000282.1:0-5679 GCA_038323095.1 Chloroflexia bacterium
GTTTTCCAGAGCGCGAAGCGTCCCGCCCATCGCATCAATTTTGTCCAAATATTCCTGAGCCTTTTCTTCAATCGCGTTGGTCAGACTTTCGACATAATACGACCCGGCTAGAGGGTCAACTGTATCGGCAACGTTGCTTTCGTAGGCAATCACTTGCTGGGTTCGCAGGGCAATCCGCGCCGCTTTTTCGGTGGGCAAAGCCAAAGCCTCATCCATACCATTAGTATGCAAGGATTGCGTACCGCCCAAAACTGCCGCCAGAGCTTGCATCGTTACCCGTACCACATTAGTTTCGACTTGCTGGGCAGTCAGCATCGAACCGGCGGTTTGGGTATGAAAGCGCAACATCCAGCTACGCGAATCTTTGGCCTTAAACCGGTCTTTCATAATTTTAGACCAAAGCCGCCGCGCCGCCCGGAATTTGGCGACTTCCTCAAAGAAATCGTTGTGCGAATTAAAGAAAAACGACAGGCGCATAGCGAATTTATCCACGTCCTGCCCACTGGCAATCGCCGCCTCGACGTAAGCCACCGCATCCGCCAGCGTAAAAGCGACTTCCTGAACGGCAGTGCTGCCCGCCTCCCGGATATGATAGCCCGAAATCGAAATAGTATTCCAGTTCGGCACTTCTGTCGTACAAAAAGCAATCATATCGGTAATCAGCCGCAAGGACGGACGCGGCGGGTAAATATAAGTCCCTCGCGCAATATATTCCTTCAAAATATCGTTCTGCACCGTTCCGCCAATTTTGTCCAAAGTTACGCCCTGTTTTTTGGCGACAGCAATATAAAAGGCCAGCAAAATCGAGGCGGTAGCATTAATGGTCATTGAAGTGGTAATTTTATCAAGGGGAAGGCCGTCGAGCAAAACTTCCATATCATCGAGCGAACAGATCGAAACTCCAACCTTGCCCACTTCGCCATCCGACATAGCGTGGTCGGCATCGTAGCCCATCTGGGTAGGTAAATCAAAGGCCACCGAAAGCCCGGTCTGCCCCTGATTTAAGAGGTAATGGTAACGCTGGTTGGATTCCTGAGCCGAACCGAACCCGGCGTACTGGCGCATTGTCCAGAAACGCCCCCGGTACATGGTCGGCTGCACCCCGCGAGTAAAGGGGTATTGGCCGGGATAGCCCAGGTCTTGCTCATAGTCTTGTCCGGCCAAATCTTCCGGCCCGTAAAGCCGATTTGTTGGTAAACCCGAATTAGTTTCAAATTTTTCGGCGGGTTTACGTTCAGGCGATTTCTTCAAAGCCGGGTTGACCATTTTTTCTTCCCAAGCTTCACGCCCGTCAGCTCCGTTGCTTACATCTTTCATGGCTTCTCTCACCCAGGCTGTGAAGCCATTTCAGGCAAGCTTCACAGTCCAAATTTTTTAACTGGTATGCCTAAAATTCCGCCTAAATAGGTGGCTAATTGTTCCTCGTTTAACTCGTTCCAGCCCGGATACTCCATTGTACGTGGGATATCGTTCGATTCAGTATAGCATAAATCCCCGGTGAAAATGTTTACAAAGACGGAACGATTGGTAGGCCCATAAAAAATCTGAAACCAGTCACGCTGTACTCCCGGCTCAACCAAACCGACTTGCCGGAGCGGATGTACCGACCTAGCCAGAGGCTTGCCAAAATCATCCAAATCTACCGTAAACTCCCGCTTGGCAACCATTTCGGGTGCAAGGCAGATTAAATCCGTCACTACTTCAAATAATTTGGTATAGGTATAGGAATGTGGGCTGTGTAAGCAAGCTGAGTGGTCGCCGCCTTTTTCCTCCTCCAGGCCCAAATGCTGTAATCCCCCGTTAATTGCCATAAGTGGGGTTTGCTTTTGGAAATCGATAGCGTGTAGCAAATCATATTGAATTTCCGAGCCGCCGTGTCGCTTACGCCAATTTACCGCTATCGCGTCAAACACAATATAACGCTGTGATTCATTGGAAATGTCAGTAGGCAAAAAACAGCTTTGAGCGCGGACAAGGTTAAACTGTGACCAGCCAAAATTCTCCCGCCAGACTGGAATAGCATCCAATCCCTGTGGGCCGTAGTATCTCTGAACTACCTGATTAGCCAGCACCCAGCTAAAAGCGTAATCTAGTGGATAAATCTGGCCGTGTGTTTGGTAAACAGCCTGAATCTGGACGGTAATTTTGTCAGATAAATCGTTTTCTAGCAAAATATCATCAATATTGAATGCCACTATTTGTCTCCTGGGCTATCCTAAACATTTTGTGACGTACTAATTAAATTAAAGCAGCACTTTACCCCAGTCCCACTAACTAAATTGTAACAAGGCTAGATTACGCTCAAGCTTACGTTCAGGCTTAAATCTTTTTAATTTATTCTAGTACCACTAAAGCCCGGTTTTGCTCAACTGTTTGCCCGGCACTAACGTTAATTGCCTTAATTTTTCCGGCTTTGGGCGCACGCAATTCGTTTTCCATTTTCATGGCTTCCAGCACGATGAGCCGTTGCCCCTGCGCCACTTCCTGCCCGATTTCAACCGATACAATCGAAACCAGACCGGGCATAGGAGCTTTAACGGTTACTTCGCCGCTTTGGGCGTGGGCATTAGGGGCAAGCGTGGCAAAACGATGCTGCCGCTCCGTCGCGACCCTAACCTGATAGGTTTGCCCGTCCAGCGTCAAATTGTAATCTCCGGCTTCTTCGCCCTTCTCCCGGTAAACTTCGTGCGATTCCTTATCCACTAATAGCGAGAAGAAATTCTCACCCAACGCAGCCTGCAAATCCACCCGCATTTCCCGACCATCCGGCAAAATCACGCGGGTATGCCCGTCCGGGTCGTCAATGACCTCGATTTTCAATTGTTCATCGTCGCAACTTGTATAGTAAAACATAGAATTCCTTTTGAGTTGTTGGTTGTTAGAGAAGAAGTTTCTGGTTTCTGGTTTCTGGTTCTTCTAACCGATAACCGACCTAGTCTCCCTGCCCTAAAAGGGCGGGGCTGATGACATGAAAACGTGGCTAAAGCCGATAGGGGTTAGGCCAAATTGAACCAGACCCACCTCAGCCCTTTAGGGCCGTTTTCATGTTATCAGCCCGGACATTCTATGTCCCGGAGATTGCCCCTATTTAACAAGTCGGAAGTATGAATTAGAAAGTTGGAACTCTGCTCCCTCTAACAACTAATAACTAACAACTAACAACTCTTAACTGATTGGTTTTTTGAAGAAATAACCCCAGAGGCCGGGGTCGGCGACGTTTTGCACGACGGTAACTAATTCCCAGCCATCCCGCCCGAATTCGTCCATCATTTGAGTTAAATCGCCCATTGGACGAATCTGGCCGTTTACCTGTACTTGAAAAGTATTGTAATTAACGGTAAGTGTTAAGTATCGCCAGATGATATTGCGACTGTAATTCATCTCTAATCCCTTAGCTCCTTCTCAAAGTCGAACGCCGTCCGGCCATCCGCCATTCGTAACCATCATCGGTACGGGCCATACCGTTAGACGTTCCAGCTTCTTTAGAAGTAGCAGCGGGAGAGCCGCCGCTTTGCCGGAAATGCTCGGTCAAAACTGCCGCCACTGCCGCCAGCGTTTTATGCTCGTGATGATAATCCGGGTTGGGCTTGAACGAAGGGTCAATATCGAGCGAAGTAGTATAAAATTGGCCGTTCCAAAAGTTAGGTGTTTCCAAAAGCTGCCGGTGATAAGGAATAGTAGTGTGCAGGCCAAAGATTTTGTACTCCTGCAAGGCCCGTTGCATCCGGGCCAAAGCTTGCTCCCGGCTATTTCCCCAGGTAATAAGTTTGGCGACCAGCGAGTCATAAAAAAGTGAAACCTCGTAACCTTCGGTAGCCGCACTGTCCAGCCGCACTCCCGGCCCACCCGGTACTATAATGCCTTGCACCCGGCCCACCGAGGGCAAGAAGTTGTTAAAAGGGTCTTCGGCGTTAATCCGGCACTCGATGGCCCAACCCTTCGGCTTAACGTCTTCCTGCTTCATCCGCAAGGGCAACCCGCCCGCAATCCGCAATTGCTCGACCACAATATCAATGCCCATCACCAGTTCGGTCACGGGATGTTCCACCTGCAAACGGGTATTCATTTCGATAAAGTAAAACTTGCGCTCAGGTGTAACCAAAAATTCAATTGTGCCGGAGCTAACGTAATTAACCCGCTTGCCCAGAGCTACCGCTACCGCCCCCATTTCCTGCCGCAATTCTTCGTCAATAATCATCGAGGGAGCTTCTTCGGCCAATTTCTGGTGACGACGTTGCAAACTGCATTCTCGTTCGCCCAAATGAATTATGTTGCCGAAACTATCGCCCAAAATCTGAATTTCGATATGCTTGACGTTTTCCAATAGCTTTTCAATGTAAACCGCCCCGTTGCCAAACGCGCCACTGGCCTCACGGGTAGCCGATTGAAACGCTTGCTCCATTTCTTCCGGGCCACGCACATCCCGCATACCTTTGCCACCCCCGCCCGCCGCCGCTTTAATCAGCACCGGGTAGCCAAATTCGGCGGCAATCCGGGCCGCTTCTTGGGGGTCGGCGATTTCTTCATCCGTACCTGGAACACGCGGGACGTTAGCTTCTCGCGCCAGTTGCTTGGCCCGTACCTTATCACCCATATCGCGGATAGCTTGCGGAGAAGGCCCGACAAACACAATGCCGTTATCGGCACAAGCCTGGGCGAAACTGGCGTTTTCCGATAAAAAACCATAGCCAGGGTGAATCGCGTCCGCCCCGCTTTGCCTGGCGGCTTCGATAATCTTGTCTATTTTCAAATAACTTTCGCGGGAAGGAGCAGGCCCAATCAAATAAGCTTCATCGGCATAGCGCACGTGCATCGCCTTGCGGTCAGCCTCACTGTAAACCGCCACCGTCGCCAGCCCTAATTCCCGGCAAGCCCGCATCACCCGTACCGCAATTTCGCCCCGGTTCGCTACCAGTACTTTTTTAATCTTCAATTCTTCGCTCATCCTTTTACCTCAACCAGAACTAAGTAACAAGTATCAAGACAGAGTACTGAGGACTGAGGTTAAAGGTGAAAGTAAAATAAAATTCTCTATTACTTACAGCTTTTGGTTGCTAGTTCTTTGATACTTGTTACTTGATACTTTTCTACAAGGGTATATTGCCGTGTTTTTTTGGGGGGTTAGTGTCGCGCTTGTTTTTGAGCATTTCGAGAGCGTTAATCAGGCGCGGACGGGTATCTTTTGGTTCGATAACATCATCAAGATAGCCCCGCGCCGCCGCTACATAGGGATTGGCGAATTTCTCGGTATATTCGGCCACAAGCTGTTTACGGGTTTGTTCGGGGCTATCACTTTTTTCTATCTGGTCTTTGAAGATAATATTTACCGCGCCGTCTACGCCCATAACCGCGATTTCAGCCGTCGGCCAGGCGTAGTTAATATCGCCCCGAATATGCTTGCTGCTCATAACGTCATACGCCCCACCGTAAGCCTTGCGGAGAATAACCGTAACTTTGGGGACAGTAGCCTCACAGTAAGCATACAAAAGCTTCGCGCCATGCCGGATAATCCCGCCATGCTCCTGCCCGACACCCGGTAAAAAGCCTGGTACATCCACAAATGTTACGATGGGAATATTAAAGCAATCGCAAAAGCGCACAAAGCGGGCGGCTTTATCACTGGAGTTTATGTCAAGTACACCGGCCAGCACTTCAGGATTTTGAGCAACAATCCCAACC
>JBBQGP010000283.1:0-5592 GCA_038323095.1 Chloroflexia bacterium
AAAAAGCCTGGTACATCCACAAATGTTACGATGGGAATATTAAAGCAATCGCAAAAGCGCACAAAGCGGGCGGCTTTATCACTGGAGTTTATGTCAAGTACACCGGCCAGCACTTCAGGATTTTGAGCAACAATCCCAACCGAACGTCCTCCCAACCGGGCAAAACCGACCACAATATTCTGGGCGTAAAGCTCGTGTACTTCCAGAAATTTGCCATCGTCCACAATCCGGCGGATAACATCTTTTACGTTGTAGCTTTTGGTCGGGACGGCGGGGATAATGTGGTTTAATTCCTCGTCGCGGCGATTAGAAGCATCCTGGGTTGGGACGAAAGGGGGGTCTTCCATATTGTTGGAGGGCATATAGCCCAGCAAATCGCGCAGAGTCAGCAAACATTGTTCTTCGTTTTCGGCGGCAAAATGAGCTACGCCACTAATGCTGTTATGGACGATTGCCCCGCCCAAATCTTCAAAACTTACGTCCTCGTGAGTAACGGTTTTGACCACGTTCGGCCCGGTCACAAACATATGGCTGGTATCCTTGACCATCAGGATAAAGTCGGTCATAGCCGGAGAATAGACCGCACCACCCGCGCAAGGGCCAAGCACTGCCGAAAGTTGCGGCACTACTCCACTGGCAAGCACGTTCCGCAAAAAAATATCGGCGTAACCACCGAGTGAAACGACCCCTTCCTGAATTCGCGCCCCGCCGCTATCGTTTAGCCCGATTAGCGGCGCACCGTTTTTAACGGCCATATCCATCACTTTGCAGATTTTTTCGGCAAAAGTTTCGGAAAGCGAGCCGCCAAAAACCGTAAAATCCTGCGAGAAAACAAAAATCAGCCGCCCGTTAATTTTGCCGTAGCCGGTCACAACGCCATCGCCCATATATTTTTGCTCGGCCAGCCCAAAATCGGTGGAGCGATGGGTTACAAACATATCGAGTTCTTCAAACGTGCCTTCATCCAAAAGCAATTCAATTCGTTCGCGGGCTGTAAGCTTGCCTCTGGCGTGCTGCACATCAATTCGTTTTTGGCCGCCGCCCAATTTAGCCTGTTCTCGCAAACGCCGCAATTGTTCAATTTTGGCTTCACTGCTAACCGGCTCGACTCCGTTTGTACCCGGCCCGGTTTTGCCTGCCGCTACAGTGTTCTTACCGCTCTCCATTGACATAAGAAACCACCCTCGTTTATTAGCATTATTTATTATTGTAAAAGTTGGATAAATCAGACTGCATTATTTGAAACAAGCTTATCATAAAGCGGGCCGAGCGGCAACCCAAAAGATGTGAAACTTTGCACAATCCCTGCTCATTGTAACATCTGGGCTAGTTCAAAAAATTACTTGTCGAAGGGGCAGCGACCTGGCCCATAGCAAATTTCCGCCCGGTTTTCAGCTTTCTGGCGGGCCACCCAATATTTATCCGAGAAATGAACTATTTCGGCAGCGGGAAGTTCGGGAACTGGCAGACCGTTAGCGGCTTGCTTTGCGGTTAGCACTATTTTGGCTAAGTGTTCCAACGTTTCCATCTTATAAAAAGCGTCCCATAAATCCGCCCCAACCGCCACCGCCCCATGTCGGGCCAATAGTAAAGCATCGTGGCTACGGATTATCTGGCGGGTAACTTCTGCTCCGCGCTGGCTGGAAGGCGTGCCGTATTCGGTGGTAGGGATATGTCCTAAAGTTGCCACTACTTCCGGCAAAATCCCGCCCGCCAGCGATACTCCAGCCAGCGTCAGGGCAACGGCTGTCGGCGGGTGAGCGTGGACAATCGCCTGAACGTCGGGACGCTGCTGGTAAATCTCAAGATGCATCGCCAGTTCACTGCTTGGCTGGCCCATAGTTGGGTCAGTAGGTCGCCCTTCCATATCAATAATTACCAACTTTTCCGGTACAAGTTCGCCCTTGCAAACCCCGCTCGGTGTTACCAACAAATATTCTTGATTAATTCGAGCCGAAAGATTACCATCCAACGAAGCAATTAGCCCCCGGTCATACATTCTTTTACCAGTAGCGCATAGCGTTTGCCGCAATTCTTCCAGATTATCCATTTGCATTATTTTGCCCTATTTTACCAATCTCAGCTTTAATAACTAAACTCTAAACCAACGAATCGAACTTTGTCTTCCTCTGCTTCCAACTCGCAACTCGCAACTCGCAACTTTTCCCTCAGTCCTCAGCACTCGATTCGCTTTCTTCGGTTTCTAATTCGTCTTTTTGCTCAAGTAAATCTTCAAAAAGTTCGCTAATTTTTAGCTTGAAGCCTGGAACAATATTTTCGCCATCCAATTCATCTTCTTTTAAGAGGCGAAGAGAGCGCATACCATCGGGCAAGCGGTAAACTTCGATTGTCTGGCTAACCGGGTAAATTATCCAGATTAGGCGAACACCAGAGGCTAAATACTGTATAATTTTATTTTCGAGGTCGAAAACCAAATCGGTTTGGGAGACAATCTCGACGGCCAAATCGGGGGCAAAAGGAGCAGAACCTGTAATACGATGAGGCATCCGCTCCAACTTGACGAAAGCTACATCGGGTATACGACGGGGCGGTTTTCCGGCGGAAAGCCTGAAACTGGTCTGCCCATCAAAAATTCGGCCCAATTTTTGGGGATAAACTATACCACCCAAATGGTAAATCAATATACTGGCAATTTCGCCGTGTTCGCCTCCGGCCATTTCCTTTTGCTCTTCCTCCTCTTCTTCTTCTTGAACGATTGGTGACTCGTCGTCGTCTTCCAGGTCGAGTTCGTCCAAATCGTCCAGATCTAATAATTCGGCTTCTTTCGTTATTAAGCTGGTCATTTTAGTAACCTCCTTGTTCGCTTTCGTCCGCCTGAGTTGCGCCAGTTTGTCCGGCCATAAATTCTTGCATAATTTTTACGCTGCTGCTAGAGCCAAGCCGATTCGCTCCCGCCTGAATCATCCGCATTGCATCTTGCAAGGAACGCACCCCGCCCGCCGCCTTGACCCCTAATTTGTTGCCGACTACCCGGCGCATCAGGGCTATATCTTCTATTGTCGCGCCACCCGCCGGAGCAAAGCCGGTGCTGGTTTTCACAAAATCCGCTCCGGCATCGCGGGCCAATTCGCAGGCTTTAATTTTTTCGTCATTGGTTAAAAGAGCGGCTTCGATAATTACTTTGCAAATCGCCCGGCTGGTATGGCAATGGTTGGTAACATTGGCAATTTCGCGCTGTACCAAAAAGAAATCTCCGGCCTTGAGTGCGCCGATATTAATCACCATATCAATTTCTTTTGCCCCGTGATTAAGGGCGGTTTGAGCTTCGGAAACTTTGATGGCTTCGACGTTTGCCCCTAGCGGAAAGCCAACGACGGTACAAACCTGTACTTTTGGCTTTTCGGTGGTGGCAAGCTGCGAAAGGCACAACTTCACATGCACCGGGTTCACGCAAACGCTGGCAAAACGGTAATAGCGAGCTTCTTCGCAAAGTTTGATAACGTCGGCGGGCGTGGCTTCGGGCCTTAGCAAAGTATGGTCGAACATAGCAGCTAGGCTAACGGCATCCAAAGGACGATTTTCAATTGAAGCGTTTTCAGACATTTTAAGGAGTCTCCTGTTCTTTTTCTTCCTGAATTAACTTAAAAAATATTATAGCATAAGCCCCGCTTTTCTCTGCTAAAATAGAGTTGTACCAAACTTTCGGCCTGTATTTTGCGTAGTCTATCTATGGCGAGTGTTTACAGAAATAGCAAGCTTAAAAGGGCTAATAAAGAAGGCTAAAGGAGAAAACGATGGGTATTTTTGACCGCATTACGATGATTGTCCGTTCCAACGTTAATGAGGTACTCGACAAAGCCACTAACCCCCAGATGGCGATGAATCAGTTTATGCAGGAAATGACCGACGGTATGAAGCAGGCCCAGCATTCGGTAACGGATGCCACCGCCCAACAGAAATTGTTTGAAATGAACGCCAGCGAAGCCCGCAAGAAGGCCGACGAATGGCAGAAGCGGGCCGAAACCGCCGTTCGCGCCAACCGGGATGATTTGGCTCAGGAAGCTTTGCGCCAGAAGTTAAGCTTTGAGCAGCAGGCCGATAATTACGAAAATCAGGCCCGCGAACAGGCCACCAATCGCGAGAAGCTCAACGAGATGTACAAGGAACTTCAGACCAAATACGGCCAGCTTGAGCGCGACAAAACCACTATCATCGCCCGCCACAGTATTCTAAAGACTGCCAATCAGATTGACGGGCGGGATGCCGCGACAGGGCTGCCCACCAGCGATTACGGGCGGATGCAGCAAAAGATTATGGCCGAGCAGGTACGGGCCGAAATGAACGAAGTACCCGGCGCGGCGGCTGAATCCGAGATTGATAAACTAGCCGTTCAGGAAAATCTCGACGACGAATTAAGCCAGCTTAAAGCTAAAATGGGGCTGGGCAAGAAGGACGAAGATACCAAGAAAGAGTAATCTTGTTTTAGAAAAGGCAGAGTGAGTGAGGTAGGTAGTATTCCTGATTAAAGGTTAGTATTTACCTCGCCTTTATTTTATAGCGAGGGCGAAAATTTGTATCATTTAGCGATACACGGTCATTTTTATCAGCCGCCGCGCGAAAATCCCTTTAACTGGGAGATTCCGCAGGAAGTGGGAGCCGAGCCGTTTCACGATTGGAACGAGCGCATTTCGTTTGAATGTTATGAACCAATGGCGATGCTTGGTAATTTCGAGAAGATGAGCTTTAACGTTGGGCCGACTCTGGCAAGTTGGCTGGGAAAAAATCGGCCCGAAGTTTATCACCGCATTATCAAGGCCGACCATCATAACTGGCGCGAAACTGGTATTGGCAACGCAATGGCTCAGGTTTACAACCATACTATTTTGCCTCTAGCAAATTACCGCGACAAAATTACTCAGATTAGCTGGGGTCTAGCGGATTTCAAGCACCGCTTTGACCATTCCGCCGAGGGGATGTGGCTGGCCGAAAGCGCAGTAGATTTAGCCACGCTGGATGCGCTGGCCGAATGTGGCGTAAAATTTGTGGTGCTGGCCGAGTGGCAGGCTTTGCGCCGGGAAGTGGACACCAGCCAGCCCTACACCGTTCGTACTTCCGAAGGGCGCAGTATCACGGTTTTCTTCTTTAATGGAGCGTTAAGCTGGAATTTGCACAATCAGGCTTTGCGGGATGCCGACAATTTCGCCCGCTATAGCTTACCCCTGACCATCAACCGCCCCAAAAATACCCGCAAGGAAAATCAGATGGTGCTGGCCGCCACCGATGGCGAATATTACGGCCACCATTTCAAAGGTCACGCTCATTTTCTGGCCGATTTACTAAACAAGTACGCTCCGGCAAATAATTGGAAAATTAGCTGGCCGGGTCTTTACTTGCGCGATAACAAGCCAGTAGACGAAATCAAAATTGCCGAGAATACCGCCTGGAGTTGTTTTCATGGATTGGCGCGTTGGGAAAGCCGTTGCCAGTGTGAGCCAGAAGATTTCGCCGCGCCGACCCCACAATGGAAAGGCCCACTCCGCCACGCCCTAAACAAATTAGCCGACGAAATTGACCGGGCTTATGTCGAAGGTACTAAAACCTTGCTGCCTGATTGCTGGGCGACCCGCAACC
>JBBQGP010000284.1:0-5590 GCA_038323095.1 Chloroflexia bacterium
ACTTCTGCTGTTTAATTCGGCGGTGGAAGCCTCTCTGACTGCTATCAATCGTTTACGCCTCCAATCCATGCTCGAACGCTACGAACGGCGGGTGGTCGTTATCGAGAATTTGCTGGACAGGCCCAATCAAGTGCTATCCGCAATTAATACTTTGAATACTATTTGCCTTATTGCCATTACCGCCCTGACTATTACCGCCATTCATCAGTTTAATCTTTATGGCCCGGATGTTACGGTAGGGGTATTGCTGGTGGCCTTTTTGATACTGGTGCTGGTTCGGACTGTCCCGAAAGGGTTTGCCATGAACAACCCGGAGGGCATAGCGGTAAATTTTGCCGGTTATGTCAACACCCAAACCGCGATGATGAGTCCATTAGTTAGTTTTATCAGCTTTTTGTCCAATTTAGTGCTGAAAATGGCGAAAGTGCCGCCAATTCGGGCTAATTCGGTGGTCAGCGAAGAAGAATTAACCTTGCTGGCAAATGTAGCCGAAGAAGAAGGTATTATTCAGAATGACGAGCGCGAAATGATTCGCTCTATTTTTGAATTTGGCGGTACAATTGTACGCGAAGTAATGATTCCACGTCTGGATATAAAAGCTATCCCTGCCGAAAGTAATCTGGATGAAACCCTTGATATTATCATCAGTTCGGGCCACAGCCGCTTGCCGATTTACCACGAAGATATAGACCATATTGCCGGGATTTTGTATGCTAAAGATTTGCTGCGCTATTTGCGTGACAGAGCCAAAAATCCGGCTTTTGATTTGGAAAAGCTTTTGCGCCCGGTGCATTATGTACCTGAATCCAAAAAAGTAGACGAGCTTTTCGCCGAATTGCAAAACAAGCGGGTACACATTGCCGTCATTATAGATGAATACGGCGGAACGGCGGGCCTGGTTACTATTGAAGATTTGCTGGAAGAAATCGTTGGCGAAATTCAGGACGAATACGATTTGGAGACTACAGAATACGAGCGCATCAACGAAGATGAATTTTTGGTAGATGCCCGCCTGAATTTGAGTGATGTAAATGATTTCTTTCATACCCATTGGGAATCGGAAAATGTAGATACTATCGGTGGGTTTCTTTATGATAGTCTGGAACGTATCCCGGCAGTGGGCGACCAGCTAATTGTTACCCAAAACGGCGAAATTCTGGAGGAAGTGCCAGATGAGGGTGAGGCTGAAAATCCCTATTTTATTGTCAGCGTTCTGACTGTCGAAGGCCAGCGTTTAAAACAGCTTCGGCTTGAGCGTAAATTTCCACCGCCCCCGCCCGAACCTGCCCCCACGCCGACAACTAGCCGTCAGCGAGAGCGAAACCGGGATAGAGAACGGGACAAAGAGCGGGAACGCGAAACTGAAACCGAAGCCGCCGATTTTAGCAAGGGAACTAAAGAAGCTAACGCATCGGCCTTGCCCCACGCTCTCCAATCGTCTTCGCCGTCGCCAGAAGAAGCCGCGCCCCCTCCCGCCTGATTTGGCAGGAATCTGTGTCAACAGGTGGGGGTCAAAAATCTGTCGGTGGAGCAATACTAAGAGCCTATCCCGGAAAGTTGTCATTTGGTCTAGTGGTAGAGTAATATTTTGCAAAAGATACGACCTTATTAAGACAGGCTCTTTGGTCAAATAATAAATTTTAGTATATTATTCTTAAATTTTAAATTATAAAACTCAAAATTATGAAAATTGCGGCACTAATTGGAGGGGGCGGGCGGCTTCCGGCTATTTACGCGGGAACGCAGAAGCCGGACGCGCTGGCAGAATTAGCTTTGGTGGTTAGCTTCAAGCGTAAATCAAGCGGGCTGGAATGGGCGCGCGAGCTGGGGCTACCTGCTGAGTATTTTCGCTGGATTGATTGGAAAGCCCAAAACAAGCAGCGAGCAGAATTCGATTTGGCTCTGGCCGAATTACTGCACGCTCGGCAAATCGAATTGATAGTGCTGGCGGGATGGGGTTTGCTACTAAGTCCAGCGTTTCTGGAACAATTTCCAAATCGCTTGATAAACGTCCACCCGGCTTTGCTTACCGATAATTTGGCCGAAGAAGTAAGCCTTGAAGACGGGCGGCGCATCCCGGTATTTCGGGGGAATTATGCGTTGGAAGAAGCCTGGAAAGCGGGCGTACCCGTAACGGGCTGTACCGTGCATTATGTTACGAGCGAAATGGACGTTGGCCCGGTTATCCTCAAGCGCGAAGTGCCACGCCTACCCAACGATACCCTCGAGACCCTATCCGAGCGCGTCCACGCCGCCGAGGACGAAATTTTACCCCAGGCAATTGAAATTGTGTGTAAACGATTGGCCCGGAACTGAATTCCGGGCGGGATTAGCATATATCAGCCGACCAAATTATGCTCGTGGTTAGTTTGTGCGCTATGCCAGCGTTCACATTCTTCGCACCAATCAAGGCGGTTATTTTTAGCGGGGCGGGGCAAGGCCAGGTTCTTCTTGCGAGAAAAATAAGTCGGGGTGGCAGCTTCATTTTCAAAGCGGGGACGTAAGCGCGGGGACGGAGCTTGATTAGGCCAGAAAAAAGCGAAAGCAGCCTTACATTCGTCCAGATGTAAAATCAGGCCAGAAACAAATCCCACCAACAACCCGGCGGTAAAAAGCACACCCAGCCCGGCCAGAACCGAATCGAGTTCGCGCACTGGCCCCCAGCCGGTTAATAAATTGAACATCCAGACTGCAAGGCTAATTGAAACTGAAAACGCAAGATGGCGGGCAAAAGATTTCAGGCCACCCCGCGCTTCCGGGCAAAAATAACGGTATACGCTAAGTAAGCTTATTAACAAAACTACCAGCAACAGCGCAAAAATTGGATTCATTCTTTGTTCCCCTTCGTTCGTTGATTGAGTTTGACCGACTTGAGCAAGGGACTACAAAGAATATATCTACAAAATTATAAAAGAGTGCCTTGTTGGGGCGAATTCTTTTTAGAACGGCTGCGATTTTTGCCGGAAAACCCGCCATCTTCGTCTTGCCGCAAATTTAGTTTGTTCAAACGGTAGCGCACCGCCCCAATCGTCAAGCCTAAAACCTCGGCGATTGCTTCCAAATCTTCGGCGTACTGGGCGTGCAGATTTTTCATCCATTCTTTAGGCATTAACAAACTGGAAGCAAAAGTGTTAGCTTCCCATTCCAGACGGCTGGCCCATTCTTTTTGGCGCATAATTTGAGAAAGTCTGGCCTGAGTAATTGGGTCGGAAAGGGGAATTTTGGCGGATTTAGTTTCTTCTTCGGGCAAGCCAATTTCGGTTTCGCTGCAACGATAAAACTTTGTGGGAGGCATTTCCGCCTGTTCCCGGAAAAAGCCGCTAATTTCTCCTTCCGGCGCAGTGCTTTCAAACAAATTGGGCTGTTGGCTTTGCTGGCGGGGTAAAAGCAAATGGAGGTAATAATGGCCGAGTTCGTGGGCAATAGAAAAGCTTTGGCGGCCTAACGGGTCGTTTTCCTCATAGCAAATTTCGGCTTTTTCCGGGTCAAGCAGGCCCGAAAGCTTTTTGCCTTCGGCGGTCAGGCCGCGCACCCCCCGTACCGTCAAATTAGTAGTAGTCAGAGCTAAATATTCAGTTGGCACAGGCGGAATAGGCGGCACACTTAGCCCCGCTTCTTCCAGCTTTTGCCGGAACTCGACCAGCACTTGCGCTGTCTGTTGCTCAATTTGTTTCGGGTTTGGCCGAGTTGACCAGCGACCCGCTACCCGCGCCATTAAATATTATTCCTCCTTGCGCTTGCCTTCGTCCTCCGCCCGTTCCAGTTCATCTGCCAAAGTTTGTTCGGTAGCCTGATATTCAAAACCTTCTTCGCGGGCAAAGCGCAAAGTCGGGCGGGACGGGCCAAACGTCGTCGGGGCGGCGAAGCTTTTGCCCAAGCCCTTGAGCCATTTTAGCATACGTGGAAAGAGCGTGTCTTTAACCCCATAGCGTTTGGCAAGGGCAGCATAATCAGCCAGCTCAAAATCTTTTAATTCGGTCAAAGGAGTGTTATCCTGCCGCAAGGCTTCCAAAGTTTCGCGTGGAAGGCCCGAAACTTTGACGGCCTCGCCGCTTGCCAGCGTTTCGCTAACATAGTTACCCAAATTAACTTTTGCCGTTGCCGGAGCAGCCTTAAAAGTCCGCGCCCGGAAACTTTGCCATGCCTTATCTATATCCGTTTTATCCTGAGCCGCTTTTTCAGTTAATTTTATCAAGCCGACCACCCGCCGCAATTCTTCATCGGTATTCGCGCTCTGCATTAAATTTGCCAGTTCCGCCGGGGATGCCCCATTATTTTTTTGCTCGAAATATTTCGCTACAAACTCGCTGAATTGCCCGGTAATTTCCGCTTCCGGCTCAGTATTGCGTTTATTTACATCATTTTGCATTGACCGCCTCCACTTTAACAATTTTGAGTTTTCAGTAATGAATTTTGAGTTAGCTTGTTTGAGTTGTCTTGTTTGTTTTTAGTTCAAAACTTAAAGCTCAAAACTTATAATAACCAGTCGTTCGGGCTACCCGGCATATTTTTTTGCAACCACTTGATACCCCGCGCCGTATTGTGCTTCACCTGGTCGATGCTCAGGTTTAGTTCTTCGGCCACTTCTTTAATCCGCATACCCAACAACCATTGGCAAACCAGTGGAGCGCGATACTGCGACGGCATATCTTCGATTAACTGATGTAAGACCCGCACCAGTTCACGGCGAGCGGCAGCTTCGACTACATCGGCGGTAGGGTCATCCAGCGAATGCATCAGTTCCATTTCTTCCGCTTCACTTCCGGCAACCGGCGCATTTAGCGAAACCATCACCGCCCCTTTTACCCGGTTTTCCGCATCATCGGCACTCACCAACCCGGCACTTATCTGGGCGCGTTGCAACTTTTTACCCTGAAACAATTTCTCCAGCAAAGTAGCATACTCCCGCTCAAACGAATGACGAACCAGCCCCCGAAAATTGGTAATAACTTCGCTCCCGTTCAACCGCTCCAAAATCGTCTGCATCGTTTCACCCGCCAAATCTTCGGCGTAAAGCGTCCCCATTCGGCTATGGGCCAAATTTAGCACCTGCGGCCAATACCTTCGGAAAATCGGCTCAAAGGCCAGCGAAACTTCCTCACTTTTTTTGCCAAAACGCATTGCCGCTTCCCGGTAAGCCCCTACCAAATCTGTATCCTGCGGCCCATCTTGCAAAGGCCGCGCGTGTTCTTCTGGTACTGGTTCGGGCAAAACTGTTTCCGCCTGTTCCAGCGTTCTATTCAAGTTTAAGTCCAGGTTCGCATCAAACACAGGTAATTCCTCCAGCTCAATTAAAAGTTTCGGCTCAAAAATCTATAGTTCCGGCTCAATATTTTTATTAGCGTCTGATGAACCACCGCGCCCATTTATCATATCGCGCTTTTCCCAAATTAGTGCCACTTCTAACAAAGTTTTCATCGCAAGACGCAAAAAATAAAGTAAACAGCAGAGTCTCCGCATATTATAGCACAAACGTGCTTATTTAACCATTTGAAATATTTTAAAATCAGAGAATTATATTATGGAGTGAGCGGTTTTTTATAATCTTTGGGTACTCTAATGACTAAATTCATAGATCTAACCAGCAAAA
>JBBQGP010000285.1:0-5581 GCA_038323095.1 Chloroflexia bacterium
GCTTTAATGTAATCCACTCCTTCGACCACCCGCCGGGCCGTCGCTAAAATCAGAGCAAAAGCTAAATCGGCGGTAGTTTCGGTCAATACGCCGGGAGTATTACCGATTAACACTCCACGTTCGGTAGCGGCTGGAACATCAATATTGTCGTAGCCTACCGCCATGTTGCTGACTATCTTAATTTTGGGGCAAGCGTCCAAAAGCGCACCGTCTACCTTGTCAGTCAGCATGGTCAACAGCCCGTCACACTCTGCCGCTTCTTTTAGCAAAATATCGCGGGGAATAGGTTTATCTTCTTCCCACATTTGCATATCAGCCTCAAACTCGGTCAGCACCGCCAGCCCTTCATTGGGAATCCGGCGGGTTACATAAATCTTTGGCTTGGCTTTTTCGCTCATGCTCGCCCTCTTTCAAATATTTGCAGCTATCCGGCTTTTTGGTTTTTTTAACAGAAAATCATTTTGCAGTTACAGTTATCATATCCCAAATCGGGATTGTTGTCTATTCAAAAAGCTATATTTTTAATTTGGGCCGATTTGCCAAGAAGATAAGTATTTTAGGTGAAACCATACAGGTTTAATACAAGTTGTTTTGCTATAATAATTCGTACTAAAAATTATCTACAGGAGAAAATTAGCGTGGACGAAAAAGACGGCTATCTTAGTATTGAGGCCGGAGGTAATTACTATCAAATTTACTACCGGCGGTTTGGCGGGTCGCACCCAAATCAGCCTCCCTTGCTGGTGCTGCATGGCGGGCCGGGTGCGCCTCATAATTATCTGGAAAATTTGCGAGAACTGGCGACTACTGAGCGTGAAGTTATTTTTTATGACCAACTTGGTTCGGGTCTTTCAGATAAGCCTGACGAGGTATCCTTATGGCGGGCAGAACGTTTTGTAGCTGAATTGGGGCAGGTAATAAAGAAGCTGGGCCTGGCAAAAGTGGATTTGCTCGGTCAATCCTGGGGCGGGATGCTGGCCCTTGATTACGCCTTAACCCAGCCCGGTACAATCTCCCGCCTGATTTTGGCCGATACTACCGCCAGTATGCCACAATGGGCCAGCGAAGCAGCTCGCTTGCGCCGCGCCTTACCCGAAGAAATCCAGCTTATTCTCGATAAGCACGAGCAAGCCGGAACGCTAGATAATCCCGAATATCAGGATGCGACCCTCTTTTTTTACGAGCGGCACGTTTGCCGGATTCCCTGGCCGCCCTTTGTAGCTCATGCTTTCGAGCAGATAAACCAAAAAGTTTACAATACAATGTGGGGCGCAACCGAGTTTTCTATTAGCGGAAATCTGAAAGATTGGGAACGCCGCGAACGCCTGGCTGAAATCGATTTGCCCACCCTGATTATTTCAGGTGAATACGATGAATCTACTCCGGCTATGAACCAGACTTTACATAACGGTATCAGGGGCGCGGAATGGGTTTTGCTAAAGGATTGTTCACATCTTTGCCACGTCGAAGCTGCCGACCAGTATTTTGCTAGTCTTACTAAATTTTTGAACAAGACTGGAACTCAATAGTTTGATTTGCAACCGTTAAAAAATAAATCCGTTTCATTATTGAACCTGTTTTCGGCTCGTGCTATAATTCAAAAGTTCACACTAAAAATGGAGCGAAAGAAATAATGGACATTTTATGGACACCCTGGCGGATTGATTATATTTTGGGTAAAAAAGAGCCGGGCTGCGTATTTTGTAAGGCAATTCACGCTGACCCAACCAGCGACTCGCAAAATTTGGTACTATACCGGGGTCAACATTGCTTTATCATTATGAACCTTTATCCCTATAATACCGGGCATGTAATGGTTGTGCCTTATCTGCATACCAATGATTTACCCGCCCTTGAAGCCGCTACAATGGCTGAAATCGGTAATTTAACTCAACGGGCCGTCGCCCTTATTAGAGAAACACTAAAGCCCGAAGGCTTTAACCTGGGCATGAATTTGGGCCGGACTGCCGGAGCAGGGATTGACGACCATTTGCACCAGCATGTTGTACCGCGCTGGACGGGTGACACCAATTTCATGCCCGTTACCGGCAACGCTCGGACTATGCCCGAACTTTTGCCCGACACTTACACCAAACTCAAGGCGCGGGTAGCAGATTTTTTTAGAGTTTAGATTTTCAAGTTTCAAGTTTCAGGTTTCAAGTATTGGCAATCGCTCTAATAACTAACAACTAACAACTAACAACTTTTAACTACAACTATTGTGCAGTTCGTAAAATTGGGCTATAATTTCGTTTAGTACATAAGGAAACAACCCCAGTTTAACTAAAAATCTGGTTAGCTACCAGTAAAACGAAAACGCGGACTAGGGATAATCGGGAAGGATGGGCCAATGTTACGGAGCGTCAAGGTTATTGTGGCGGGCGAAAAAACCGTCGGTAAAACCAGTTTGGTAGAGCAATATACTCTGGGGAAATTTAGCGGACAGTATAGTCACAGCTTGGGACTGAATGTGACTACCCATATTGCAATGGCCTTTAACCGACCCGTCAAGCTGGAATTATGGGATATTGCTGGTGAATATTTCGAGCGTACCGAATTTTACCGCAATGCCGCCGCCTGTATGCTGGTTTATGATGTTACCAAAGAAAAAACCTTGCAACAGCTTGCTACCTGGCTCAACGTTTGCCGCTCGACTGTTCCTCACGCCGGTATTGTGGTAGTTGGCAACAAAATTGACGTAGGTTATCGCTTTCCCCAAAAATGGGGCGAAATCTTTGCTAATTATGCCGGTGCGCCCCATCTAACCGCTTCGGCCAGCAATGGAGAAAATGTTGACCTTATTTTTAACGAGTTGGCCCGCCGCGCTACAATGGCACTTGATTTGGAGAAAAAGGGCTAGGGCTTTGGCAAACTTTGGGGCATATTCAAGCCAATAATCTTCCAGCTACTCGCCGGGATGGTAATGTTTACCTTATCGCCCGGTTTGCTTTGATTTATGACCTGCCCGCTTTCCAGATTGCTCCAATCTGTTAAAGTATAAATCTGGTCAGGATTTAGTTCCAGGCTCGGCTCATTCAAAGGCAAGTCTAGGGTTAGCCCTGCTTTTGAAGGGTTGTAGAGCAATAAAAAGCCTTTGCCATCGATTAAGTGCGCCTCCCCATCAATGCTTTGTCCATCCGGGAAATTCAAAATATTTTGATAAACCTTGAAATAATCGGCAAAAGCTTTGCGAAAAGCAAACATTTTGCCCACGAATTTAACCAAATCAGGCGAAACGTTAGCTAAATCAAAAGAGCCGCCCGCCTGTGTCGCTCCGTTGCCAAGTTGGGTCATGGTGGCAAATTCGGTCAAATTTAGTGGTGCGCCAATTCCTTCTTCCCGGCTGCGACGAAAGCCCAACCCGTACCAGTCGCCCCAAATTGCCGAATTGGGCAGGGTCATTGAAGCATAATAAAGCTGCTGGCGGCGAGACAATTCGCTTGCGCCCAAAGGTACATCGTACATATCGCTTAACTGAAGCTGGTCGACTGCACCCAGCCAATGAATGTCGCTTGGCGGACTCCATAGCACTACCCGAATATTAGGCCGGATTGCCCGTAAATCTTGCATTAGCTTCGCATAATACTTCAAGGTCAAAATATAGGCTTGGTCGGGCGTAGTCCAGTTACGTTCCGGGCTGTTGCAAGCGGCAATATGCCAATCCAGCCCATCCCAGTAAATTTCTTCAAGCGGCCAATCCTGTGCCAGTTTCAAAAGCCGGTCACGAATATAATTGCCTGCTCCGCTCAAAGGGCAAAGCAAACTGGTATTGGGCTGCACCCATTCGGGATGCTGCTTGAAAAAGGGGGCATACGAAACATAATCCTGATAACGTCCACTAAAAGGACTCATCCAGATACCCAGCGTGTAATTAGTGGCTTTCATTTTGTTGAGCAGAGGAGTCAGGCCATTGGGGAATTTTTGGGGCGAGGTCGCCAATTGTAAAGGGGCGTTTTCTTCCCAACCCGCGTCCAGGTGTAGCAAATCATAAAACCCGGCAGATTGCATTCGGTTGAGCATATCGAGCATATTTTGCTGGTTTATCTGGTTCTCGAAAATGTACCAGGTACTAAACCAAACCGGGTCGCGCTTGTTTTTGATAACAGCATATTGATTATAAATATAATCGTTATAACGCTTAATTCCTATTTCGGCTGGGCCTTGCCATGCCCCCAATACTGAACGTCCGCTACTAAAGCCTTCTGCCGGGTCTACGAAATCGCTATTGCCTATCCCCAGCCATCTATCATCCTTGAAAACTTCTTGCCCAAAAAGCGATTCCTGAAAGAAAAACAAGCCTTCTTTAGCGTTAGTATGGAGCATGGCCTGCCGGGAAACTTGGGTGGGAGCAAAGCGTTGACCTGGATTGGTAGTTATAACCGAATTATCTTTGTCCGCTTCGGCATATTTGGGCTGGTTATTGCTATAGGTTTGGCTGTAACGCGGGAAAAGACCTAGCGGAGCTAAATCCGGCCCGGCTTGCCAGTCTTCCAGCGTGGCCCATTTTATCGACCAGTTTTTAGCCTGAAATGGAGCAACGTTAAACCACTTTCGCACAAAATTAGTATCGGCCAACGCCTGATAATATAATACCAGCGTTACGGGTGCGTTTTCAAAAACCCCCTGAAAGGTAAAGCTGATTTGCTGTTCTTTATCGCTCTGGGTAATCCAGCGAGAATCTTTGAGGGTAAAATCGTCCGAAGTCAGGGTAATCGTGCGGTCTTCGTGAGCCAATTCGCGGGAAAGCACTAATCGAAATTCGCTACGGCTATCCGAAAGATAATTATTGCCACTAAATTGATTTATAATTGCGGTAGTACGTGCGCCACGTGGCCCAAGCTCAACCACCCTTCGGATAGCCTGATTGCCAATCGTCAGGCGCAAGCTCTCGCCCTTACGCTCCAAACTGGCTTCGGCCTTATTCCCGGTACTTTGTGCTGCGGCCCGATATTCCTCCCCTCCCAAAGGCAAGAGCAAAAAAGCCAACCATAATCCCAAAAATATTTTTGCCAGAACTTTAGTAGAAATCAAAATTTGCTCCAATGTTTAAATTGTCTAAGGAGTAATTTGGTCAGGTTGCAAGGTTATTTTTGCTAGAATTGTATTTACTGGTAACTTCATTCTATCCCAAAAATCACTGATATCGGCCAAATCAAGCAAAACTTTTATTGTCCAGCGTACTGTCATCTTACACCGCTCCAGATTTTTTAGGGTTACGTCGTTCGGCCATAACTGCATCCAGTTCTGTTTTTGCCTCATCGTCGCTGTACCAGATTGCACCGGGTTGCTCGGCTTCATTTACTGAGGCATCCAGAATAGCCAATTCTTCCTCACCTAGCTCATCTTCTTCAAGAATTGCCCAATTATTGAGATAGGTACTCAAGGCGGCTTCGGCAATCTGGCTAACTGAAACTTGCTCAGTTTCGGCAATTTTATTCAAGCTTTGCATTAATTCTTCGGTTAATTCAATTGTAATACTGGTTGACATAATAATTGCTCCCCTTTATTCAAATTAAAGCTACTTTCACTTGTTTCATTCTAAATTGCAGACCGGGCTTTGTAAAGTCTTTCGCCCTGAAAT
>JBBQGP010000286.1:0-5534 GCA_038323095.1 Chloroflexia bacterium
GAGTTGCTCAAATCAATGGATGAAAAAGAAATAATGCAAAATCCTGCTCCGGCAATTATTCTGGAAAGTGTAACCGAAGGCAAAACTACTTTGCGGGTAGAAGTCTGGACACGGCAAGGCGAAGTGAATTCGCTTGGCCCGCGCATCGCCGCCGCCATCCAGCACGAGTTACCCGAAACTGACGTAAGCGTCGCCGGATTTCGTCCGATAATAATTTAGGTTGTCGGTTGTCGGTAAGAACAACTTGAAACTTGAAACTCTGTTCCCTCTAACAACTAACAACTCAGGAGAGCCATGCAGCGTATTGGAATAATGGGCGGGACGTTTGACCCGGTACATACTGGGCATTTAATAATTGCTCAGGAAGCTGGCTGGCGACTGGAACTAGACCGGGTCTTGTTCATGCCCGCCGCTATCCAACCACACAAAAAACACCAGCACATTACGCCTAACGAGCATCGGCTGGAAATGGTGCGGTTAGCGACGGCCAGTAATCCGCTTTTCCAGGTCGAAACGCTGGAAATAGAGCAGGGCGGCCTTTCCTATACCGCTAATACGCTGGAAGTTTTGCATAAACGTTATAATTCGCCACTCGAAACCGAGCTTTTCTTTATTATTGGGGCGGATGCCGCCGCCGAGCTACTTAGCTGGTATCGTCCGGCGCGTGTGCTGGAATTGGTCAAGCTGGCAATTGTGGGGCGGCCCGGTTACGTTCTTTCTTTAGATAAATTGCAGGCTGGACTTCCCGAAATAAAGCTTTCGGAAAGAATTTGTCAGGTAGAAGTA
Source organism: Chloroflexia bacterium (assembly GCA_038323095.1). Classification (GTDB taxonomy): domain Bacteria; phylum Chloroflexota; class Chloroflexia; order Chloroheliales; family Chloroheliaceae; genus L227-5C. Next base: position 787 of record JBBQGP010000286.1, read on the forward strand.
CCTTTGATTGAAATTGCCGCCAATTGTATCCGCAGCCGGGTGCAACTTGGCGAACCAATAAGTTATTTAGTGCCGCCCGAAGTAGAAAATTATATCCGCCAGCATAAGTTATATTTGACCGACTAATCTAAAGGCACTGGAGCAAGCAGTATGGCTTTACCGATTAGAACAATTGACTCGCCCCGGTTCTATACCGCCGAAGAATTTATGACGATGTCGCTAGACCCGGCTACCCGTCACGAACTGGTCAGGGGAGTAATCAAAGAAAGGTCACATCCCGGCGAAGAATACGGCTTGGTACACGGTAACTTGAGTTTTGCGGTCAATAGCTATGCCAGAACTACCTGGCATGGTCGTATGTTTCCACCGGGCAGCTTCCAACTTAGTATACCGGGCGAAGTGCGTGATAGTATTCGTTCGCCGGATGCCGCTTATTTGTCCAAAGACAAGTTAAGCGGGCAAAGCGGGTCAATCAAGTTTGGGCCGGATTTGGCGGTAGAAATTTACTCGAGCAATGACCGGGCGGGCCAATATCGAGAAAAGTTCGAGGATTACCGGGCGGCGGGCTGGAACTTGGTTTGGCTGATTTACCCTCCTAAATCCTCGCCCAAACGCAAGGCGGGCAAAGTCGAAGTTTACCGTTTGCAGCAAAGTCTTGAGCCTGTTCGTACTCTATCTATTAACGATGACTTGGCCGGTGAAGAAGCTATAGCCGGCTTCACCATGAAAATTTCGGCTTTATTCGATTATGAGGTTTAAGTTTAGGTTTAGATGAAGGAGAAAGAGAGAAAATGGCTGATGTAACTCAGGAAGAAATCGCAAAAGCTGACCCGGTATTACAGTTTGAGGACGAACGCTTGCGGCAAGTTTCGGCGGCTATGCCGGAAAAGCTTTTCGATAGCGAAGAATTGCAGCAATGGGTTGAGCGGTTGAATTTGTCGCGTCGAGTTTATGGCGGGATTGGAATTGCCGCGCCCCAGATTGGCTTGTTTCAACGGCTGGTAGTAATTGATATTCCGGCTTATGAACGAGTTGGCTTTGGACAAATCGAGGCTATTCCGCTTCACGCCCTGATTAACCCTGAAATTGTCTGGTATTCGGACGATAAGTTCAAGGCGGGCGAAGGCTGTCTTTCGGTGAAGGGCTACGAAGGTTTTGTGGTTCGCCCACGCCGGATTGGAATTGTTGCTTTGGACCAGCAAGGCAAAAAGCTGGAATTTGAGGCCGACAGCCTTTATGCCCGTGTCTTGCAACACGAAATTGACCATCTGGACGGTATTCTTTACCCTGACCGGGTGGCCGAATTGCGCGATATTCGTAAAGTTCAGGCGGTTGCTGCCGATGACCCGGTGTTGAATTATAATCGCACAATTGCCCGTCCCTTAGAAGCAATGGTTATGTAAGAAGTGAGGAGTGACGAGCTTTTTCTCGTCACCCTTTTTTAACCACAAAATCTTGGACGAAACAAAAAAGATACCTTTCTATCGTGATAGGAATTCAAAGCTGATTGTGCTAATGTTCAATTGGTTTTATTGCAAAAATTTGTAGCAATCTCTTCAACGCAACTACTTTACATCAGGCAAGCTTTTTGTTAATATACAACTTAAATTTCGCCTATTGTATAACAAACAAGTCTTTTATCGAGCGTAAGACCCTGTGAACTTTGTAACAATTGGTATTACGCATTCATCAGGTTTGTAGTGAACCTGCTAGAAGTTAATCCACCGCAGGATTGGAGAAGGGAAAATATATGGCAGACCGCGCCACTCGCGTTCAGGAGCTTACGGGTATCTATTTTGATATTCTTCAGGAACTAAATTCCCAGAATTTACCTGATTGGCTTCAACTTGACCTAACTTTTCAGCAGATGAAGGTTTTGTATATTCTCAGGCAAAACGGCTCTTTGAACATGCGCGACCTTAGTAACCATCTGGGCGTAACTATGCCAACTATTACGGGCATTATTAACCGAATGATTGAGCGCAAAGAGGGGCCGCCCCTGCTTTCACGCACTATCAGCCCCAAAGACCGCCGCGAAGTTTGGGCCTCGCTAACCGAAGCCGGAAAAGAAGCCACCGAAATGATAACTCAGGTTAATAGCACTATGCTGGAAGGGGCTTTGACCCAACTGAGCGAGGCGGATTTGGAAAGTATGTACGGGCCGTTAGCTCGTTTGCGGGATTCGGTCAAAGAGCAGCGCGAAGTTATTACCCCTGCCCCGGCAGAAGTAATTATTTCAACCGAAGAGCCAGTAGTTGAGGCCGAATTGGTTGCCAAGATTGTCAGTAACGGTCACTAAAGCTAACAAATCTTTTTGGTTGCTAAAATAGTGGTTAAACTATAAAATAGAAGAAAGAAGGGTTTAAAGGCAAGCTGTAACAAATCTGGAAAGCTGGGATTTACCACATGATTAACCTTAGTGTAAGAAAATCCGTCGGGCTTTTGCTTGCTTTGCTCTTGTTTCTTCTAGTTTCAGGGTTTTTTGTTTTACCCGTTGCGGCTGCGCCTTCACTGGAAGTAATCAAACGGGAAAATGCCCTTAATTATCCGCTTTCAATCGAATTTGGTATTACGTTACGTCCTTCGGTAACGGCTGGGCCAAAAACTAAAGCCGATTTAGAATACCAACTGCTCAACTCGCGCAGTTCCCACACTGCCCGCACCACCCTTACCCGCCAACCTGCTAATTTACTTGAGCTTGCCTTCAAGTTGGAAGCTCGCGATTTTGTTTTTACCGGCGAAAAAGTTCGCTATCGCTGGGTGATTACTTTTGACGATGGTTCAAAGGCAACTACCGATAGCCAGGATTTGCTTTACTTTGATAACCGCTTTGAATGGAACGATGCCACGCGCGGTCTGCAAGCAATTCACTGGTATAATGGCGGGCCGGAGTTTGTGGACGATATTGGAAAATTGGCCGAAAACCAGCGCGAGAAACTTCGCCAGCGTTTTGGCTTAATCAGTATTGATTTATACAGTATTTGGCTTTATGACCGTCAAGACCCCATGAGTCAGGTTTTCAAAGACCCCGAAATCCGTAATTTTTTGGGAGTGGCCTCGCCTTTACAAAGAGTAACCGTCCTGCTTTTTCCACCAACCACACCCGGAACAAATCGTTATAGCTCTTACGTAAACACGCTGGAACACGAATTAACCCACCTTGTGCTGAATAGTTATATTGGGCGACCTATCCCCAATTGGTTTGATGAAGGTTTTGCCACTTTTGCAACCGAGCCACACCCCGAAATTCGCAAGGCGATTGTAAACAAAGCCGCTGGAACAGATACTTTTATCCCTTTGCAAAAACTGGTGACGGCCAGCGATTTTTACAGCCTTAACCTGAATTTGGCTTATTCCGAGGCGGCCACTTTGCTCGGCTATCTTTCAGCAGCTTATAACGAAAAGATTTTGGTGGATACTATCCAGCAGTACCGCCGAACGGGTGGTACAGGTATCAGCCGGGTGATTACCAATTTGACTAATACCACGCTGGACGAGCTGGAGAAAAATTGGCTGGTCTGGCTGAAGGATGGTACGCTACCGACTACCGCCTCTGCCGCCGCTTCCCCCAGCCCGGCCCTCGTTCCCACCGAAACGCCTGTCCCCGCCGCTTTGCCGCTCACCCCGCCCGCCTTCCCAACCTTGATTTCGGAAACTTTGCCGACTGCTACCCCGTCCTCTACTGCTCCCGTTTCGGCGGCTACCGCTACCCCACCCGCCTCTACAACTGGAATGACTCCCGGCCCTACTCAAACTAGCGGGCTAAAAATCGGAGTAAGCCCTAAAAATAATCTGGCGGTCAACAGCCTTTTACCCTTAGTAGCGATTGGCGGGACGCTGTTACTAATGCTTGCGCTGGGCCTTACCCTGGCTTTGTTTCGCCGTCATAACTAATTTTATTTACAAAATCAGGAGAGATTTAACCACAATATATCTATGAAAAACGAGGGAAGTACCGAAAAAACCAAATTCTGGCGAGAAACAGATTTTGGTCAGGTGGATTTTTTACAGGCGACTTATGTTACCCATAGCTTCACGCGCCATACTCACGATACTTTTGCAATTGGCGTTATCGAAAAGGGCGCAGAACAATTCGAGTATCGCCACGATTTTCATTCTGCCCCGGCAGGCGCACTGGTTTTTATTAATCCCGCCGAAGTACATACCGGGCAGAGCCTTACCAAAGATGGTTGGAGCTACCGCATGTTATACCCCGAAGCGGCTCTGCTCCAACAAGCCGCCTCACAACTTAGTGGCCGGAAGCAGTCTATTCCTTTTTTCCCGGAAGCGGTAGTGCGGGATGATTGGTTGGCTCCGCGTCTGCTCTATTTGCATCGTATTTTGGAACAACCGCTTTCCTCGCTTGAACGACAATCGCGCTTGCTCGAAATGCTAGGCTTGCTGGTGCTGCGCCACGCTGAAGAACGTCCTGAGCTTGTCTTACCAGGTCAGGAACACCGGGCGGTACGGCAAGTGCGCGATTTTTTGCACGCTAATCTGTCCGAAAACGTAACCCTTGAACAATTGGCTGTGCTTGCCAACCTTAGCCCCTATCATCTCCTGCGAGTTTTTCAGCACGAACTCGGTTTACCACCCCACGCCTATCAAACCCAGCTTCGGATTGCTCAGGCTAAAATCTTGCTTGCTCAGGGCAAAGCCCCGGTTGAAGTAGCCGCCGAAATCGGTTTTGTTGACCAGAGCCACCTGAACCGGCAATTTAAGCGGATTGTAGGCGTTACTCCCGGTCA
>JBBQGP010000287.1:0-5514 GCA_038323095.1 Chloroflexia bacterium
TTCCGGCTTCTCCTGAGCAATATCCAAAGTAACGCTTAGTTCTTTATTGACATAGCCTTCTTTGATTACCGATCTACTGGATATAAACGCCAACACCAAATCCATGTCTTCCCTCAAGCTTCGCTGGATAAAGTAGTTCCAATCCATGCCAACCGGAATATCTTCTTCATCAAAAAAGGTCGTAAGATTTAATCCTTCATTTCCTAGCCAATCGTAGAATTCGCGCACTGTTGTTGCATCTTCTTTGGCGTGACATAAAAATACCTTCAAAGGCTGGTTGGCTGTAGGGTTAACAGGTGCAACAGGAGTTCCAGCTTGACGCTTCATATCGTTCAAGTCTTTTTGTATGCCTCGAATATGCTCATCGGTTTGCTCTAAATCTTGTTGAAGCCTTGCCACATCTTTAGGATTAGTAGCAGTGAGAATTGAGTTTTTTATAGCGTCCTTTAAACTATTGGCGTTATTTAGTAACTTTTCAAGACTTTTGATGCGTCCGGCGTTATAATCTGCCATAGAATGTGCCTTCCTTTACGATACAATAAAAACTTGAGAATAAAAGGCCCTGAGATAAAGACATACCACTAAGGATTTGTTGGTTGAATAAAATTGATTAGAGTCATTATAATACATAGAGTAGTAAAAAGCTATAATTTGTGAATGGAATTTTTAGAACGGGATAAAATGTTAGAACAAAGTAGCGAAGCTGAAAAGAAAGTGCCGCTAGAGATTTGGCAGACGAGTTCATTTCAGAATTGGTATGCCAGATTGCAGGAAGCGGGAAACCGTCTGGATGATGCCCGGCCTGAGTGGGTTTTGAAGGTTGGGCCGAAGAAAGAATTTGTGTTGTTCTGGGTTTTGCAGGTAAATATTTGGGTAGCGGCGGAAAATCGGCATAAATCAAACGAAGTAGTGTTATCGCGCCCTGATACTTCAACCGTCGTGCTTTATTATGCGGGCGAGGCCAAAACTATCCGGGAAATTCATTTGGTGATAATCGCCGAATTTCGCAGTTCGGCCATGACCAGCGACGGGCGAGTACGGGAAGCACCGGGCGGCTCCAGCTTTAAGCCTAATATTTCGCCTTTGCAAAATGCCCAGAACGAAATTTTTGAAGAAGTTGGAATACGTTTTGCAATTGAGCGTTTTAATTATGTCAACGTGAGGCAGATAAACGCTCCCGGCTCAACCCTTCGCACCCATTGCTTTGGGCTTGAACTAAGCAAACAGGAATTCAACCAATTATGCAAAATTAGCCAGCAAGGAGAGCCGCTAGGCAACAAGCAGGAAACCGAGCAAATTTATTTAGAGATTTACCAGTTTGGCGAGATTATTCACAACCCGGATGTAGATTATGCTACACTAGGTATAATTTATGAAGTTTTAAGCGAAGTAAAATTAGATTGAGAACCCAAAAAGAAAAAACGCTACCCTTCAAATACCAGGTAGCGTTTTTAGTAATTTTGTAGCTTATAAATCTTGGCTCTAGGAAGTGTATTTGTAGCCGACCCCGCGAATGGTTTGGATGTAGCGCGGGCGGGTGGGGTCGTCCTCAAGCTTTTTGCGAAGGCGGGCCATATGTACATCTACGACGCGCTCATCCCCAAAATAATTGTAGTTCCAGACCCGTTCCAGCAAGCGGTCACGGCTAAAAACCAGGCCGGGATTATCTGATAAAAACTTGAGCAAATCAAATTCCAGTTTGGTAAGTTCAATTTCGCGACCATTCTTCCAAACCTGGCGACGTTCGGCATCAATGTAAACTGCCAGACCACCTTCTACACCCACCCCAACCGGCACAAGAGCCGCTTCGGGAGCTTCGGCCAATCTGGTTTCGGCATCAACGGTGCGGAGGGCTAATTGCTGGTTGCGGCGAAGCATGGCTTTTACCCGCAAAACCAGTTCTCGGCCACTAAAAGGCTTGCTAATGTAATCATCGGCTCCGTTTTCAAGGCCCATCACCCGTTGGTCTTCCGCCCCAAGCGCGGTTAGCAAAATAACGTAAATATCCGGGTTAGTTTCACGGAGACGGCGGCAAACCTCGACCCCATCCATTTCGGGCATCATACGGTCAAGAATAGCCAGAGCCGGTTTTTCACGCTGGGCAACTTCGAGAGCTTCCCGCCCGTTTTCGGCCAGCAAAACTTGATAGCCTGCCCTTTGCAACTGGAAATTTACCAGCATTAAAATATCGTGTTCATCATCAGCTAATAAAATTTTTTCATTTTGACCAGACATTGCTATATTTCTCGCCTCTTCCCACTACAACACGCTTGATAGATGTAATAAAATAACCTGGTGCTACCTGTCCAATTTAGCCCGAAAAGGCTATCACAGAAGCTTTTTCTTTTAGGTCTAATGCATTTTAACATCTCAACCTAACGATTCACATAACGGCGTAACAAAAAGTACATAAAGATGTAAGAATTTTGGTACATTTCGCAGTAAAATGAAAATTGAACGCAGTCTTTAGCGTGATTTATACTAAGTTTAGTCCTTATTGTCAATTTGGTCAAGCGGTAATTTCAGATGCAGCTTAGAAAGGGTGGTCAAAATGTCACGAATATTAGTAATCGGCGGGAGTGGCTTTATCGGTTCACATTTAACGGCGGCCTGCCTGAAAGCTGGGCATGAAACCGCCTATACCTATGCTACTCGTCAAGTCCCGCTTGAAGCCAAAGTTTATCAAATCGCCCTTGAGCGGGAAGATAAGCGGTTGGTCGAATGTTTGCAAGATTTTCGGCCCGAAGTAATTTATTATTCTGCCGTCCCGCCATTTGTGTATTCAGCCGGACACGATTTGCAGCAACAGATAAGCGTCGAGGGTGTGCGGAGGACGCTGGCCGAACTAAAGCGGGTCAATCCAAAAGCTTTATTCGTTTATCTTTCGACCAATACCGTTTTCGGGAACGGGCGCGGGCTGTACCGCGAGGAGGAAACGCCTGACCCGGAACTACGCCACGACCCCTACCGGGTGTATGCTATTACCAAAGCGGCAGGCGAACAAAGTAGTCTGAAAAATTGGCCCAACACTATAGTTGCCCGTACTTCGGTGGTAGATGGACGCGATTTGAGCGGAGCTTTGTACCCCCGTCTGCAAAAAATGGTCGAGCAATTACAAGCCGGACAAACTTTGTTACGTTTCCGTGACCGCTTTATTTCGCCGACTCTGGTAAATAATTTGGTGGAAGCTTTGCTGGAAGTTGCTAATTCCGAATTTACCTACCGGGGCGTGCTGCATTTGGCGGGAAGCGAACGTGTGACTGATTTTCAGTATGGGCGTTACCTGGCAAGGCAATTGGGCTTGAGCGAAGAACTAATCCAGGCCGAAAGTATGGCAAATTCGCCCGCGATGGCAAATAGTCCCAGCGACCATAGCCTTGATGTTAGCTTTAGCCAAAGTTTGTTGCACATCAAACTATTAGGGGTAAAAGAGCAATTAGCCTGTATTTTTGATTAAAAAGAGCTGATAATTTACCTATCAACTTCATCTATCATAAAAAGGTTAATGATTAGTAAAAAGTGAGTAGGGGAAAAACCTTTGTAAACCCCTTTACTGTCTAAACCAGAGTGATATAATTAAACAGACTGATAAGTTAAGATAGAGCAAAAAGAAAACGTGTGATGAAAGCTACTGCTTTTCTTTAGCTCCAGATACATAATTGAAACAGAAGCAGAAGGGTATATGTATACCTCAAAACGAGAGGGTGTCATTATTGACTTGATGGAGTACAAACAACGTCGAAGCCGAAAAGTCACCAGGAGTACCGCTATGACCACCATACAATTAGAAAGTTTGATAACTACTATCCGCCAGCTAATTCAGAAAGCCCGCAGCAGCAACGATAGCTGCGAATATTATCGGCTTTGTGAAGAGCTTAGATTTGCGGAAGCCGCCCTTAACGCCCGTCCGGCCCTGACCTCCTCCTCGGCTCTGGCCTTTATCTAGCGTAGGACGACTACCCAACGCCAATTGCGCTTTGGGTAACGAATTCTAATCTTTATAATTTTTACAACGATGTGAAGATTAATAGCCTTTTAGTTCGCCGCTTGCTTTCGGTGTATTAATATCGCTGCCTTTTGTCCAGTTCTGGCTCAGATGGGGTTATTCTTAAATTTGCCTCTTTATTTATCATTTAACCAACTGACAAAACTCTTATCTTCATAACACATATTTGAAAAAAGGATTAGCCAGAAACTAGAAACTCAAATTGAGCAAAGCCTTGATAAGTTCGGTTTGCATAGCTTGCGCCGAAGGATAGCGGTTTTCGATAGAAAAAGCCAAAGCTTTCATTATAATTGCTTCGGTCTGAGCCGAAAGAGCCGGATTAAGACGACGTGGCAACCTTTCGTGAAAGCTAAAAGGAACTTCGAGGCGGGGGTCGTTCGTGGTTAAAAGATGATAAAGGGTTGCGCCGAGTGCATAAATATCGCTGGCCGGAAAAATTAAATCCTTGTATTGTTCAGGCGGAGCGTAACCTTCTGTGCCGACCCACATTTTCCCGCTTTGTAAATAACGCGGCCTGACTGGGCTAACCAATTTCAGGCTACCGTCGGCATCAAGCAAAATGTTAGCGAGTTTCAAATCGCCGTAAACCTGTGGCCTGGTCTCGCGACTATGCCAATCCTGCAAAATCGCGCATAGCTCAATTCCCCAGCGCAACACCTGCCCTTCATCCAACGGCCCGCCATATTCATCCAAAACTGTTTCCAGTGTTTGCATATTTCCCAATCCAAATAGTTTGAGCTGTTCTTGAAATCAGGTTTTTGGATATTCCTTGCAAAACTTTTAGCTTATCGGAGTGTTTCTAAAAAAAAGTCTTACGGATTAAGGTTACAACAAAAACTTGAAATCTGGTCAATCCTAATCCTGCCATTCTAAAAAAACGAACTGAACGAGTATTTTGTAAATCGCGCAAGTCTTTTTCAAACCTGGCTAACAAACTTTTTAAGCGATTAACTTCTTTCGCCAGCGCGTCTTTCCCAAGTTTTTCTTGTTCAAGTATATCAGATAAAACGGTTAAGCGGCTAGATAAAGTATTTTGTTCCTCAATTAGTTCAGCTTCTCTGGTTTTATAAACTTCGATCTGCTGCTTGAGTGTTTGATTTAAATGTTGAAGAGCTGATAAAGCTTGCTGGGCTGTTTCTAGCGTTTGCTGGGTTGTCTCCAACGCTTGTTGAGTCGTTTCTAGTGCTTGTTGAATAAATTTATTATCCTCCAAATTTTGAATATGATTAGCCTGAGTTTGAGTTACTCTTTCATAGTCGAGCAATTTTTGTTTGAAAGCATGAAATCTTAGTTGGACTTTATCATCTTGAGCAATTACCAGTTCTGGAAATTTGTCCAAGATTCGATGGCGAGCTTTTAATCGTGATGAATTCATCAGTTCCAAATTCTTGCTTACGTTATGAGCGTGAATACGGTAATACAGCAAGCGATGCGGCAAATATTGCACCTTACAACCTAGCGCACTCAAGCGTAACCAAAATTCATAATCCGAATGTCCTTCAATCCCA
>JBBQGP010000288.1:0-5368 GCA_038323095.1 Chloroflexia bacterium
TGTTCTAATTTATTAGTTAAAGGAGCGAAAGATGAGCCAGGTAGATAATAGAAACGAGCAGGGACAGAGCGAGAATTTGGAGGATTCGCCGATGATGGCGCATTTGCTGGATGCGCTCAAAAAGGGCGAGGATGTAGGCCATTACGGGCGGTTGACTTTTGCCATGATTGCCCGACATTTTATGGAAGATGCAGAACTAATCAAGTTGCTGGCAAAGCAACACGATCAGAGCGAAGCTACCGCCCACGCCTTGCTGACCCAGGTCAAGCAGCACGATTATAACCCGCCCAAGCGGGAACGGATTCTGGAATGGCAAGCCAAGCAGGATTTTGCGATTTGCCCCACCCCGGACGATACTGGTAGCTGCAATGTTTACAGCGAACTGCGTTTCCCCGACCACGTTTACGAAAAAATTAACGAATACTACGAAGAACATTCCCATTCATAAATAGTAACTCTTCCTCCAGCAGTTTTGTAGTAAAGATTTCCAATCCCGATTTCACCCAAACCCGTTTTGTCGGAATTGGAAATCCCTACTACATTTGAATTGTTACAGAGAGTAAGGACTAATTAGATTTTGCTCATCACTCGTTAGCATGGGCCAGACCGCTTTCAAGTAGTTCGCGGATATGATTATCAATTAAAGAGTAGCGCACCCGTTGGCCCTGCCGCTCGGCCTGCACCACCTGAGCGGTGCGGAGTAAACGTAATTGATGGCTGACAGCGGATTGGCTGACTGCTTCACTTTTGGGGTTAGACAGCAACGCCACTAAATCATGGACACATAAATCCCTCTGAAACAAGGCTACTAGAATTCTAAGCCGGGTGGAGTCGCCCAAAAGCTTAAAAAGCTCGGACATACGACTATAAGTTGGGCTATCGGGCAGTTGCCGGGCGATTTCCGCTATTTCGCCGGGGTCAATCAGGTCACTTAGACAACCTTCATCCTGAATTGCTAATTGTTCCGCCATAGTAAGCCTTTTGCGTGTTCCTAAAATATGAGCAAGTATTCATAATTCCAGCTTTATTATAGATTTCCCTCTTTATTAGTGTCAAATCTGCTTGCAGTGCAAAGATTATGTTTATCCGTAACGTTCGGCGTAATAATTAAATGTTATAATAAAATGAGCTAGAGCAATAATGATTATATTGGATTTTGTTATAAAATCAAGAAAACTAAAATTCGATAGCTGACTAAGAATTAAAAGATTATTGCTGTTTTGGCTAACTCCGCTCCAGATTTAGAGTAGTAGCTATTGTTAAAGCCCGATTAAGTGCAAAGGAGAGTTTTTATGATACGACGTGTAGCCCCGCTTTTCTTCATTATAATGCTGGTATCGCTGATGCTGGTCGCCTGCGGTGACGAAGCGGCCCCTGTACCAACTTATACCGGCGCAACCTCAATTAAAGTACCTGATACGGTAAAAACCCAATTTGGGTCAGCCATTCAAGGCATGAAAAACGCTTCTTTTGAGGCTTACAAGACCACCGATAAACCTGATGCTGTAAAATCCAGTTTCCAGAACAGCTTTAAGGGGGGTGGCTGGGAGGACAAAACTAGCTCCTTCCTAAAAGCAGACGACGCTAAAGCTATCGAGCAAACTGGCATGTTTATTGTTGGCTACCAAAAAGGCAACAAGGGAGCAGTAATTTTAGGCTTCCCCGGCGGCTTGGTTTCTAACGCACTCGGCTTCGATGGGATTCCTGATAGCGAAAGTGGCTATATCGTGATTAGCGGCAACGACAAATAAGAAATAAGTATTTCTGAAAATCGACCTCCTGCATTGGAGGTCGATTTTTATTTATAGCAAATAAATCATAAGTTTCGGCTAATTCACCCAGAACTTACCCTACAATTAGCCATTAAAAGTTTGACAAAACCAAACGGGCGTAATACGATTAAGCCTGATTTTTGTTGGCTCATAACTACAAGCAAAAGAATGATTCTTTCTAACTCCAAAACTGGCCTTGAACCTGAAAAACTGCCGGAAAAAACCGTGCTTCCTCGCCTTCCCGCTGTATTATTAGCCCTTGCTATTGTTATATATATCGTCGCAATAATGCTACTACACTGGCTACGGCAAGAGCGTTTTATGAACGGGTTTGATATGGCTTTTTATGAGCAGGCCGTCTGGAATACCGCGCATGGGCGTTTTCTGGAGGTTTCGGCTACCGATTTTAGCCGCTCGATTTTGGGTACGGACGTATTGCTTATCTTCGCCCTGATGTCGCCGCTTTATGCCCTCGTACAATCACCCTATACCCTGCTTTTTCAGGAAACCTTGCTGGTAGCTCTGGGAGCATTGCCAATATACTGGCTGGCTCGTGACCGCCTGAACAACCGTTGGGCCGGGCTAATGCTGGCTTTGGTTTATTTGCTGCTGCCAGGAGTAATGAACGGCAATCTGTACGAGTTGCGCGAACGCCCGGTAGCAATGGGATTTTGGCTGTTCGCCTTTTACTTTTACGAGCGCAATCATTTTTGGCCCTACCTGCTTTTCGGCGTATTGGCGATGAGTTGCCGCCCCGAAAACGGGTTGGTGTTGGTGATGCTGGCCCTGTACGCCTTTATCGGGCAAAAGCACCGGGCGCAGGGCTGGAAATGGGTAAGCGGGCCGCTAGTGTTGGGGGCAGGCTGGTTCGCCATCGCCACGCTGCTAATAATTCCGGGCTTTTCAACTAATGGAGGGATTGCTCTTTCCGAGAATTTTGCGGGTGGTTCGCCGCTTGGTGCGCTCAAAGCATTCTTCACCGATTGGGCCGAATTCTTTCCCGGTAACGGGTTGGTGGGTAAGTCGGGATATGTTCCCTTACTACTTTTGCCTTTACTTTTTTTGCCGCTGGGCAGCCCATCCGTATTGCTGATGGCTTTGCCTTCGCTGGCTTTGAATTTGATTTCCAAACGCCCGATTCAGTGGAACGCTTACGACTATCATTATCAGGGTTCGATTATACCCTGGCTGATAATTGCTACGATTTTTACTCTTGAAAAATGGCAGAAACAGCCGCCCCAATTTCTACAAAAGTTCAGAAATCCTTTAACTGGCTCAGGGGCAGTCTTGGCCGCCACTTTGCTAATTTTCCTTATTTTTAATTTAATTTTCGGCCTTAACTGGAACGGGACGAGGCCGGAAGTTGCCGACACAATCAAGAACAGCAATGGCCCAGCCCGGATTCTCACCGCCAGGATTGAGCCGCGCTGGGAAGCGGGCAAAGAATTGCTAAAACTTATTCCCACCGACGCGCCTCTGGCAATTACAAACGTTTGGGCTACCCATGTTCCACCCCGGCAGGATTTATGGCTTTTCAAGGCTAACAAAACCCTTTACTCAGTTCATCCCACCCGTGATGTTCGGTACGTTTTTGCCGATTTGCGCTCTGCCGAAGATAAAAGTTTGGTAGATGAAACCCTGGCAAGTGGGCAATGGGAAACGCTGGCCGAGAAACAAAGCTATATTGTGTTGAAGCGCAAATAAAAGAACACCCGCTACAAAAGTAACGGGTGTTCAGGCAAATACTCATTTTGCTAGGCGGCGCGGCTGGCGACGAAATTTTGTTGCAGACGGCCCATTAGCTGCACTACGATTTTTTGAATCCGTTCCTGTGCCATACTTTGAGCTATATTCAAGATAAAAGAGCCACCAAAAGGACTAATGGTCATGCCATTGGGCAATTCGTCCAGACCCAAACGCAAGGAAGCGGCAATCACGCTATCCCCGGTGCGCCCCTGACCAAGCGTGATTTCAGTGCGGAAGCGGGCAGGCATATAACCCTGGGGAACTGGGCCAAAAAGGGCGGTTTCCATCGTCGGGCAAGAAGAAAGAATGATGCGACCTTGTTCGGGTAAATAGCGAACCTGCAAATCAATCGCGATATTCATCTTTATACCAACTGCCGATACTGACAGCAAAAGTCGAGCTTTACCAACCTGCCGAGCTACCTGCAAGCGTTGCAAGTTCGGGATAGGTGGCAAAAGGTTATCCAGTTTGCAAAGATAATCGTAAGCTTCCGGCAAAGTGGCGGGCCAGATAGCCTTGCTGGAAGCTTCTACACTTATTATTTCAGGTTTAAGGCTCGTTTGCCTGTTCAAATCCAGTTCCATCTCAATGAACTTTCTAGCCGAATTACACGGACTATAATTCGGTCAAGTTACTCCTACTGATGGTCTGCGACTGGCAAGGCGTTTGGGGTACAACCAACAAGTTCCAGTATGAGTTTATTCCCGATAATGACCGGGCGGCAAACTCGCTACCCGGTCTAAACTTTAACAAGTTCGGCAACAGCAAAAATCATTTTAGAATTAATCTGCATTTTGCCCAAACTATTTTTCGTTGTTAAGCCACTCAGCCATTTCTTTCGAGTGGTAAGTAATAATCATATCTGCGCCCGCCCGTTTGATAGCGGTCAGGCTTTCGCGAATAACCCGTTCTTCGTCCAGCCAACCCATGCGGGCCGCCGCCTTGAGCATGGCATATTCGCCGCTTACGTTATAGGCCGCCAGAGGCAAATCGTAGCGTTCTCGCACTTTCGCGATTACATCCAGATAAGGTAGCGCAGGCTTGACCATAATCATGTCTGCCCCTTCCTGCACATCCAGTTCAACCTCGCGCAAGGCTTCCCGGATGTTGGGCGGATCCATCTGGTAGCTACGCCTGTCGCCAAACGAGGGCGTGCTGTCGGCGGCTTCACGGAACGGCCCATAGAAGCCACTGGCGAATTTTGCGCTATAGGCCATAATGGGGATATTCTCAAAGCCGTCACCATCAAGCCCTTCCCGAATTGCCGCTACCCGGCCATCCATCATGTCCGAGGGGGCGATAATATCTGCGCCTGCTTCGGCGTGAGAAAGGGCCATTCTGGATAACAAATCCAGGGTTGGGTCGTTTTCGACATAGCCATCCGCCGACAACACCCCGCAATGCCCGTGACTGGTGTACTCACACAAACATACGTCGGTAATTACCACCAGTTCTGGTACGGCCCTCTTGATTTCGCGGACGGCGGCCTGCACCACGCCGTTTGGGTTGTAAGCTTCACGGCCCATTTCATCCTTGAAATCGGGGATTCCAAAGAGTAAAACTGCCGGAATTCCGAGTTTGGCGATACTTTCCGCTTCCGCCGCGATTTTCGCCACCGGCCAACGATATTGGCCCGGCATCGAGCTGATTTCGGTTGCTTCATTTATCCCCTCCGCCATAAACAAAGGTAAAATCAGGTTATCCACCGATAGCCGGGTTTCGCGTACCATGCGGCGCAAGGTTTCGGTACGGCGGGTACGACGCGGGCGTACCGTTAAATTCGCGCTTTTCTTTTGTGAAGGTGCTTCTCGTTCCGTTAGCATCGCTTTTTCTCCTAAAAGCGTAGCAAG
>JBBQGP010000289.1:0-5319 GCA_038323095.1 Chloroflexia bacterium
ACAAGACAAGGAGAAATTTATGAGCAGGCGAGTTTTAATTCTTACGATAGCGGGTATTTCGGCGGCAATTGCTTTGGTCGTGCTGGCGACACTTTTTATGGTTCGCAATCCTGAAAAAGCAGTGGTACAGGCTCAGACTGCTGCACCAGCTGTGCCGAACGGGGCAAGCGGTGTTTCGGTGCAGGGAAGCGGTGCGGCGGTTGTGAAGCCGGATGTGGTAAAATTTTCTGCCGGGGTAGAAGTTCGGGCCGCAGTTGTAACCGATGCTCAGGCCCAGGTCGCTACCAAAGCTGACGCGATTACAACGGCGGTTAAAGCTTTGGGCGTAAAGCCGGAAGATATTGTTACCAATAGTTACGATATTTACCCAAACTACGTTTACAACAACAGCCAGCCGCCCCGCCTTGACGGTTACACGGTGCGTACCCAGCTTGGCCTGACTATCCGGGACGTAAGCAAAGCCGGGGCAATTATTGACGCAGTGGGCAAGGCCGGAGCAAATATTGGGGGTGGCATCAGCTTTACCCTGGATAATAACGCCGACGCGGTAAAACAGGCGCGAACGGCTGCTGTCGCCGACGCAAAAGCTAAAGCCGAGCAACTGGCCCAGCTTGGCGGCTTCGGGTTAGGTAGCGTCATCAGCATTAGTGAAACGAGTGGACAACCTCCCCGTATCGCTGCAACCCAATCCGACGCAGGGGTCAAAAGCATTGCGGCGGCGGCACCAATGGCCGATACCGTAATCGAAGGCGGCCAGTTTAAGGTTATCGTCAATATCCAGGTAATTTACGCTATCAAAGCGTAGGAAGTGCTGAGGACTGAGGTAAAAGTTGAAAGTTAGTAAATCGCCCGGAATCCCTTTTCCGGGCTGAGTCACGTATCCCGGCTAAACCCGGCTGAAAAAGATGTGCTACACCTTTCAACCGGGTTTAACCGAGAAGTTTAGCTCCTGGCGACGCTTACCACTCTTGTAAATCAGTAACTTTCACCTGAACGTCATGCCAGCACTAACAACTAACAACTATATTTACTCTAACGTTTGAGTTAGCACCGCCTTAATTTGCTCGGCGGCGAAATCAATTTGTTCGCGTTCGATAACCAGAGGCGGGAGCAAGCGCAAAACGTTCGGGCCAGCCGGGAGAGCCAGCACGCCGCGCTCCATCAAAGCCTTGAGGTAAGGTACAACCTTTTGCTTTAGCTCAAGCCCGATAATCAGGCCACGCCCGCGCACTTCCCGCACAATGCTATTTTCCATCCCGACCAGAGGACGAAGCAAATTCATAAAATACTCGCCCTTGTCGGCGGCTTGCTGGGTTAAGTTGTAATCCTGCACGTACTGAATGGCGGCGAGAGCGGCGGCGGCGGCCAGAGGATTGCCTCCAAAGGTTGAGCCGTGCGTACTTTTGCCGATTTCGGGCAATTTCTCATCTACCAAAACCGCACCCATCGGCACGCCCCCGGCAATAGATTTGGCAATGGTCATAATATTGCCCTTAACTCCGGCGTGGTCTGCCCCCCACCATTTGCCAGTACGGGCTACCCCGGTCTGAATCTCGTCCATAATTAGCAGTACGCCCGTTTCGTCGCAAAGCTGGCGCAGGGCGGGCAAATAATCGTCCGAAGGAATGTAAACCCCGCCTTCGCCCTGAATTGGCTCAACAATAATCGCGGCGGTTTTCTCGGTAATCGCGTTGCGGACGGCTTCGACTTTGTTATAGGGAACGTGCGAAAAGCCCGGTACAAGTGGCATAAACGGCTCACGGTATTTCTTTTCCCAGGTGGCACTAAGTGCGCCCATTGAGCGGCCATGAAAGCCGCGCACCGTCGCGATAATATCAGTTTTACCCGTCAGCAAACGGGCAAACTTAATTGCTCCTTCAACCGCTTCTGTACCGCTATTACACAAAAACACCCGGTTTAGGCCAGCCGGAGCAACTTCTACCAGTTTTTTCAGCAATTCGGCCCGGGTATCGTTGTAAAGCACTTCCGGGCAGCTAATCAGGGTGCGGGCCTGTTTTTCGATAGCGGCCACGACGTAAGGGTTAGCGTGGCCCAAGTTGGCCGCTCCCTGCCCGCCCATACAATCGGTATACTCGCGCCCGGTATCGTCCCACAAACGCGCCCCTTCGCCCCGCACAACCGTAATTTCGCGCTTGGGGTAAACGCCAACCTCGTAGCGGTCTTCAATTTCGCGGATAGATAACGGAAGTTCAATTTCGAGCGACATTAGTTTATCACCGTACCCTTTCCTTCAAGTGCCGCGCTTATCGGCTTTTCGATACGCGCATCGGCAAAAACAACTTCTTTAACTCCCTCGCTGAGTGCCTCGGTTGCACCCATCACTTTTTTCTTGAACCGTCCTTCGGCAAATTTCATAGCTTCTTCGACAAAAGCTTTGTCTACTTTAGTAATCAAACTACTTTCGTCTTTTACATCACGTAGCAAGCCGGGAACGTTGCTCAAAATAATCAGCTTGTCGGCCTTGACCGCCGCCGCCAGCACTGCCGCCGCCCGGTCTCCATCTACATTTATCGCCTCGCCGTTATAGCTAATCGCCGGAGGTGTGACCGCCAGCAAATACCCAGCGTTCAGCAACAAATTCACCAAATCCATATTTACTTTTTCGACCTTGCCGGTAAAATCGTCGCGCAACACCCGTCGCCGTCCTTCGCTATCCACGATTTTGATTGCGTCCTTGCGCGGCCCTTCCAAAAGTCGCCCGTCAATCCCGCTCAAGCCAATCGCGTTTACCCCCTTGCGCTGCAACATTTCAACAATACTTTTGTTAATTTTGCCACAGTAAACCATTTCAAAAATTTCAAGGGTTTCGCGGTCAGTATAGCGGCTTTCGTAGCCGGAAATGCTGGTTACAAATTTGGGCGGGTGGCCTAATTTTTCGCTAATTTGATTAGTTTCATAGGAACCACCATGTACCAGAATTATTTTTTGTCCAGCGGCGTGCAATTCGGCCAAATTGCTGGTGACGGCCTCATAATTTATTCCCTTGCCCCCACCCACCTTGACGACAATCATGCTGACTCCTTTTTGGTTGTCGGTTGTTAGAGAAGAAGTTGTTAGTTGTTAGTTGTTAGAAAAAATGCAGTTTCATTGAAACTTGAAACTTGAAATTTGAAACTTAGTTCCGACTTAATACTTCCGACTTCCGACTTGCTAAATGATGGTAATCTCCCGGACATGGAATGTCCGGGCTAATAACATGAAAACGGCCCTAAAGGGCGGCACTAATTTTAGCTAAACTTGGCCTGACCTGTAAGGGTTTTAGCCGGGTTTTCAGGTTGTCAACCCAGCCTTTCAAGGCAAGGAGATTACCACCATTGACACCTATAATTTGTTCCTCTGTGATGCGACTTTCGACTTTATACTTTAGATTTCCGAATTGTTCTTCGGCCAGTTGCGAATATCGGGCCAGCCGTAGGAAATTTCATCCAAAGATGCGCCGCCGATTTCAAATTTTTGGTTGCGGACGTGCTGCCCGCCCATTTTTTCGTAAAAACGCCGCGCCGGTTTGTTATCGGCCAAAACCCAGAGCAACATCGAATATTTGCCCTGCTCAATCAAATTGTTTACCGCCGCCGTCGCCAGTTGGTAGCCCAAACCTTTGCCCTGATAAGCCTCAAGCAGGTAAATAGTGTAAAGCTCGACCTCGAAGGGCAAATCCTTGTTATCCTGTAACGGGCCAGTTGAGGTAAAGCCGACAATTTCCCCGCTCTCATTTTCGGCTACAAACACCCTTTCAGGGCTGGTTAGGTCGCATAAAGTTCTAGTCCACCCGGCCTGTCGCCGCTCTATCGAAAGATTAGCCAAAACTTCGTCTGGCATAATGCCTTTGTAAGTGGTGCGCCAGCTTTCGACGTGTACTCTGGCAATCGCGGCGGCATCTTCACATTTAGCTTTGCGAATGGTCATGTTATTAGTTTCAGGTTTCAGGTTTCAAGTAACAAAGGGATGCCCCAATCCCTGTAGGATGTTGCTCTGCCCACTGACTTTACCTAATCAAAATCTATTGGCAGAGCAACATCCTACAATAAATGCCATCCTAAAATGCCATCCTATTGGAATAGGCTCTTAGTTCCAACTCGCAACCCGCAACTCGCAACTCATTACTTTAATTGCAGGACTTTTACGCTATCGCCTACTTTGAGAAGGCCGTTATTTTCGTGAATTAAATTTTGGCCGAAAACAACTCCTCTGGGGATACGGCGGAAAGTTGCCAGAGTACGCAGCGGCTCTTTGCCAAAAGTTGCGGTTTGCTGGTCGTTAGTAGTAATCGAGCAACGAGCGCAATCTTTTACCACATTCATCACAACTTCACCGATAACTATTCGCTTTACATAATCTTCAGCAAAAGCAATCCCACTTCCCGAAAGTACAATATTGGGCCGGAAACGGTTCATCGGAAACGGTTCATCCATCCGCCGATTTAAATCGTCCAACGATTCTTCCGAAATAAGCAGGAAAGCAAAACCATCGGCAAAACTAACCTGGTCAGAAGCATTTATAGCATAATTTGGGTCAACCCGCCGGACGTAATCAGGTGACATACGCACCACCCGGCAATCCGTCTTTAAATATTCGCTGAACCAGCTTGCCGCCTCGTCGCCCTGGTCAACACTTTCGCACCAATCCTTCCAAATTTTCACCTGCATCAAGCGATTTTTGTCGCTCAAACTAACCGCCAGTTCGGGCATACCCGGCGCGGTAGCTTGCAAAACCTCATCCAGAATTTGCGGCTTAATCAAAGCCATTTTCGGTAACTCGCGCTGTGTCAGAAATTCGCCGCTGTTAGCCTCAACCAACATTAGTTCTCGGTCGTGCAAAAAACCACGTGCCGTCGTTTGAGCCTCGCCAACGGCAGTTCCGGCACAAGACTTGATCGGGTAGTAATACAAAGCGGTAACTGTCGCCCGTTCAATCGCTTCTTTTAGAATTTCATTTTCTTTCGGCCCATTTAATAACGTAGTTTCCTGCATAACCTTTTCCTCAAAATCTATCCTATCCAGGCAGAATTCTTGTAGGATGCTGCTCCGTCACTAGACGTTAGCCCAAAATCTATTGACAGAGCAATATCTCACAGAATTAACTCGCAACTCGCAACTTGTAACTTCTTTAGGCTGGATGCAAGCCGGGAAATTCTAGCCCAAGCGTTTCGTCCCAGCCAAACATTACATTCATCGCCTGTACGCCGTTGCCGCTTGCCCCTTTGACCAAATTGTCAATCGCAGACATAACAACCAGGCGATTGCTGTGTTCGTCCTTCTCGAATCCAATATCGCAATAGTTTGAACCACTCAAAATTTT
>JBBQGP010000290.1:0-5304 GCA_038323095.1 Chloroflexia bacterium
ACCCAATCGCCCGTCTCGGCAATCGTTTGAGCCTGGTCGAACGGTAGGAAACGTAAAGCTGCCGTCGCGCCAATCAGCGTGACCCCTCCCGCAATTTTCAGAAAATGGCGGCGGCTGCGCTTGGGTTGAGGTACTTTTTGCTCTGCCCCGCCTTCAACTTGCCTCTCCTGCTCTTGCTCTATTGTCACAGTTTTGCGCCTTTCTCGGATAGGGAAAAAGAAAATAAGAAAATAGAAAAATAACTTTTTATACTAACAAATATATCCAAAAACAGGTAAACTAAATAATACATAAACTACCAATACTGCCTTCTAAAAATATAACGGGTAGATTTCAAAGTGGTTGCGCTTTTTATACACTAATTTGAGGAATTTAATACTGGCGCAAAGGCGTAAGGGGGAATAAAACTATTCGAGCGAGAGTTTATTTTACTAATACTCGGAACGTATCCTGATTGGGCCTGAATTTTACAGGATATTGCTCCGCCAATAGATTAAACCGCTACCTGCCGGAACAGGCTCTTAATAGGCTCTTTTATAACAAAAACTGAGGACTGCTCCAGGCTGTCCTCAGTCTCTACCAACTTTTTTTCTTTAGAATTCCGAATTGTTCACTCAGACCTCAGCACTTCTTAATTGTGCTGGTGCCGTCCGCCCTGATGACCACCAGCGTTGCGGCTATCGCCCTGCATCCCGCCTTCGTCCTGGGGTTTATTATGGTCGTTCACATCATCATCGTTCTTGTCATCCCGAAATTCGTGTTGCTGACCGCCGCTATCACCTTTTGCGCTGGCGTGCTTATCGCTGTGACCGCCTGCGTGCTGGTGCTTGTCCGGCTCAAAATGCTGTCGCCCGGTAGATTTGTTATGATTACGCTGGGCATCATCCTCGCGCTGTTCTTCGGTAACGTGCTTGCCGTGAGCGTTTCCTTCTTTAGCCATAAATTTTGCTCCTTTGCTTTTAATGAACTAACTCAGACTTTTAGAGAGCAAGAGCTATACCATAAATAGCAATTATTAACTTTAGGCGTTGTTTACAGTCTTTATCCACAACATTTTTCGGATAGTGTATAATGGACGGCAAAGCGGAATTTCGCCTCTGATTAACATTTTTAAATGAAGATATAACACAGATAGAAGGGAAAAGGATTTAGAGCCGTGACTATATCTCCAACCGAAGCGCGTAGCGACGCAGCCACCAAAACATTGATGGTTGTTTCCCATACTCATTGGGATAGAGAATGGTATTTGACTTTCCAACAATTTCGGTTCAAGCTGGTACGGTTGATTGACCGCCTGCTCAATCTTCTGGATAGCAACCCGGATTATGCCTATTTTATGCTGGACGGCCAAACAATTGTATTAGAAGATTATCTGGAAATCAGGCCGGAACGTGAAGCTGATTTACGGCGGCATATTCAAAGTGGGCGGCTTTTGGTTGGCCCCTGGTACGTTCTGCCTGACCAATTCCTGATTAGCGGTGAAGCTCATATCCAGAATATGTTACGCGGAATCCAAATCTCCAAAAAATTTGGTGAGCCAATGATGGTTGGCTATATTCCCGACCCCTTTGGTCATATTAGCCAGATGCCCCAAATTTTGCGCGGCTTTGGGATTGATAGCGCGGTGTTTTGGCGGGGGGTTGGGCCGAAAATTAACCAGATTGAATTTATCTGGGAAGCTCCCGACGGTTCAACCGTAGATGCTATACATTTGCCCAACGGCTATGCTACCGGGCTGGCTCTGAACGGTGGATGGGATGCGGCTTTCCGTCAAATCGAAAATGTGAAATCTTTTTTGATTGATAAAGCGGCCAGTGGCTATGTACTAATGATGAACGGCGATGACCACGTAGAGCCAAACCCTAACTTGCCTCAAATTCTGAAAGAAGTTCAGACACGTCTGGCGGCAAAGGGCAAGAATTTTGAATTTGTCCATACGACTTTGCCTCAATATTTAGCCGCAGTTCGCAGCACTGGTGTATATGACAGACCTGAAACGCCGCGCCAAAAAGGAGAAGTTCGCGATTCGCAATTAGCTTATTTGCTGCATGGGGTGCTTTCGACCCGCATGTGGATTAAGCAATTAAACGCCAAAATCGAGAATTTGCTGGAACGGGAAGTTGGGCCGCTACTGGCCTGGGGTGCGTCTTTGCCCGCCGATTTGCCCGCGCCCGAATACGATTTGGCTTCCTTGCGCGGTTTGTATAACACTGCCTGGAAATTGCTTTTGCAAAACGACCCGCACGATAGCATTTGCGGTTGCAGTATTGACCAGGTTCACGAGGAAATGAAGCCGCGCTATGCGATGGCCGAGCAAATCGCCGAAAATTTGAAGCGGGAGGGCCAGCGCCGTATCGCTCAAAATTTGGATACCAAAGCTTTAATTGAAAAAGCGCAGGGTGATGAACGGGCCGTCCCGGTGGTGGTCTTTAACTCAATAGCCAATACTCGCACTGAAATTGCGGTTGCCCCGGTAGTGACCAAAGAAGCTTTGGAAGATTTTGTGATTGTGGATAGTGACGGGACGCTTTTACCTTATAAAGTAGTTCAGCAAAAGCGCGAATTGCTATTTTCCCTTGATATTCCGGCTAACGCCTTGCAGGGGATGGCGGCGCAAGGTGGCGACGAAGGCCGGATTATGGATTATACGATGGCTGAGGTGAAGTTTGACCGTAGCCGTGAGCATTCCGAGCTGGTGGAAGTGGCTGTGCTGGCAATTTACCAAAGTGCAAACCCAACCAGTCGACGTTTGATGGCCGAGACGATGGCCGAAGTTGAGAAATATATTACCGATGGCGTGGAAACTTTCCGGCTGCGGGCTTACCGTCAGGAAGCGGCGGATGTAGCGTTTTTGGCAAAGGATGTGCCAGGTGCGGGCTACAAAACCTTTGTGGTAAGGCCGCGCAACGCTAAAGAAGCTCTTCCCAGCGAAACCAAAACCGCGACGCTCAAGGGTACGCCTGAAACTATCGAAAACGAATTTTATAATGTTTCGGTAGACCCTAAAGCCGGTTACCTGGTGGTTTTAGACAAAGAAACTGGCCTGACCTACAGCGGGCTGAACCAGTTCCGGGATGTGGCCGACGCGGGAGATGAATACAATTTTGCCCCGCCACCCAACGATACGCCCATCGAAAAATTGTTTGCCGAGCCGGAAATTATTGTCCGCAAAAGTCGACTGGAACAATCTATCGAAATTAACACCGCTCTGGAAATTCCTTACGGGCTGGATGAAGAGCGGCAGGGGCGGCAATCGGCTAAGGCTCTTTGCCCGCTTACCACTGTGGTTAGCCTGACCCCTGGCCTGAAACGGATTGATTTTGAAACTTCGTTTCTTAATAAAGCCGAAGACCACCGCTTGCAGGTGCTTTTCCCTGCTCCTTTTGCTGCTACCCAGAGCGAGGCGGAGCAGGCTTTTGATGTGGTAGTCAGGCCGGTAGATTTGCCTGCTTTCAACGATAAATGGCTGGAAGACCCGGTGCCACAGGGGGCAATGAAAACCTTTGTCTCTATCAGCGACGCGGAACGTAAAAACGGCCTGACCCTAATGGCGCGAGGCTTGCCCGAATACGAAGTGCTACCCGCCAATGAAGAAAAAGAGCGCGGCGCAACTATCGCTTTAACTTTGCTACGCTGTGTGGGCTGGCTTTCCCGTGACGATATGAAAACGCGGCGGGGTCATGCCGGGCCGGGCCTCCCCACGCCGGGAGCGCAAGTGCAAGGTCAGCATTACTTTCATTACGCCCTGATGCCCCATAAGGGGGATTGGTTGGAGGCTAATGCCCAGCAAATCGCCCATGCCTTTAATCATCCCATGAGTGGAGTTGTCGCTCTGAATCAGGCTGGAGAATTGCCTGCCCAAACCAGCTTTGCCCAAATTCTGCCGGGTAGTGTGGCTCTTAGCACCATCAAACGTAGCGAAGATGCTCAGGCGGTAATAGTTCGTATCTGGAATCCTTCCGATGCTGAAATTCCGGCGGCCCGTCTAAAGTTTTACCGCAAGCCAGTTTCGGTAAAGTTGTGCAACTTGGCCGAAGCACCGAATTCGCCCGAACTCGAAGCCGATGCCGAAGAGTTCTTTAGCTTCCTGCTTGGCGGACACAAAATCGCGACCTTGCGCGTCGAGTTTTAAAGTAATAAAATCATTAAAAATAATAATGGGGTTCAAATCCTCATTATTATTTTTTTATTTCTACAAAATGCTATCGCCAAAAAGCAGATTTTGTACTATAATGAATTCATAAAAATTTAGCTAGAAAATGGTTGTGGATAGTCAAAACCTTCTTTAATAAAGCGGTTTGTAACAAAGGTCTTAATAAGGGACTAACATGGAAAGAGCAGATTATTACCCCTGGCTAGAGCTGCGTCGTACCCGATTGGTTGAGCTAATCTGCGAAGAAACTGCCCAGGCTACCCGGCAGACTAACCGGGTTGAAGTTGAACTTACTTCCAGAGTAGGTCAATGGGTCGGACGTTTTCTGGAGTATATCCGCACTGGCGAAATCCGAATTATGATTCAGCAAATCGAGGAAGCCAATCGTCGGAAAATAGCGCGGGGCGAAACTTTGAATACTGAAAGTGCCGAGCTTCAATCAACTTATATTCTAAAAGCTTTAGCCCGCTTGATAGCTGAAAGCGAATTTAGCCCTGCCGAGTGCGAGTGGTTTAACCAGCAAATGCTCCGTACTATGACCACTCTTAACACTAACGCTCGAATGGTTTATAGCCGACTAATTCTGGAACAGATGAACCAGGCTTCCAACCGAAAATAAAACGCTTCAGCGACTTCTACAGGGGCAAGGACGCAATATGGACAAGGCTGACTACTCATTATGGTTGGAACACTATCGGGGCCGCTTAATAGATTTGCTGTTTGATTTAACGGAAGAAGCAGCGCGGGCCGAGGGGCGCAAGGAAGTTGATTTACGAAGCCGTCTTGAAAAATTTACCGGGCGATTTCTGGAATACGTTCGGACTGGCAACATTCGGATAATGATTCAGCAAATCGAGGAAACCAGCCGTCGGCGGCTGGCGGCGGGTGAGCCACTAAATTTTCAGATTATCGAACAACATGCCAGCTTGATTTACCGGGCAGTCGCTTTGCTGTTAAAAGAAAGTGAACTTAGTGAGGCTGACCGTACTCGCTTTTTGCAGCAGCTTGAACATAAATTGACCAATTTTAAGATTAACGGCGGGTTGGTTCTTAGTCGTATGGCTTTGGAAGAAATGAACAAAAGTATAAAAGGCTAGGTTAGAAAGAGAAACTGCTTCATGGCTGCCTCCCGCGCCGTTAAAACTTCCGCA
>JBBQGP010000291.1:0-5282 GCA_038323095.1 Chloroflexia bacterium
TACTAAATTTGGTTCTTCAAACAAACGGCGTTGCTCATCACTAAAAACTGACATAATTAAATTTGCCTTTCCTTATATAATATTCGTTATATACTAACTTATTTTTAATACGTTACTTATTTTAACACGGTTAAAGCTATAGTACAAGGGATTTAACCCAAAAGAGTGAGCATCAGTTTAAAGGAGGAAGTAAAAATGCTCAAGTATATTTGTGCGATGACTACTTCAGGTTTGCCTTACCCCAGAGAGGAAGTGCTACCTTATTTAGTTGAGCAAAAGCACGTTCCGCAACTTGTCCATTAGAACAATAGGCTTAACCAAATTAATAAACTGCCCACCAATAACATCAGGGGCGTGACCAATAAGCCGAGTTTGAAATATTGCAACGACGAAATTTCCAATCCCCGGCGGCGTAAAATTACCAGCCATAGCACCG
Organism: Chloroflexia bacterium; assembly: GCA_038323095.1. Lineage (GTDB taxonomy): Bacteria > Chloroflexota > Chloroflexia > Chloroheliales > Chloroheliaceae > L227-5C. The sequence continues at coordinate 437 of JBBQGP010000291.1, forward strand.
TCGCCAATGAACCAATCGTAGTCAAATTTGGGCCGAGGTCTGCCCCGAACATTGTCGAATATACTACGCCCTGTTGAAGAACCGGGCTGAGGTGTGTGGCCTGTTGTCCAATTGCTGAAAGCATGACCAGCGTCATAGGTACGTTGTTAATCAGGTTTGCCCCCAATGCCACTCCAAAGGTAGTGAACAATACACCCAGAAAAAGATTATTTCCAGCCGAGCCGATAATAAAATTGCCCAGCGCGGCAGTTAGTCCAACGTTTTCTACGCCGCGTACCACAATAAACATTCCGGCAATAAAGCCAAAAAGCGGCCAGCTAATTTCCTGTAAAAGTTTGGGTATTGCCAACTGTTGTCGCCTGATTCCGCCGATTAGTAGCAAGGCCGCCCCTGCCAGAGCCACCAACGAAAGCGGCCAGTGAAACAGCGAACCTACCACATATCCTGCCGCAATCAGTGCCAGACAAAACAGAGTATAGCGGAAATAAGCCGGGTCATGGATGGCGGCGGCAGGGTCTTTAAGCTGGCTTTTCTCAAATTTGGTGGGTAAACGCTTTTTGAAAATAACGCCGAATAAAATTAAATTCAGGGCGATGCAAACTAGCGCGGGTAGTAGAAGATGCTTCAGGAATTGCGGCAAATCTAGCGGAAATTGCCCCAGCACCAGAATATTTATTGGGTTAGAGACGGGCAGCACAAATGAGGCGGTATCGGCAATAAAAGTACAGGCAAACATAAAAGGTAATGGGTCAAGTTCAAGACTGGTTGCAAGGCTGTAAACTACTGGGGTCAAAATCAGGGCGGTGGCATCATTCGAGAAAAAAGTCGAAATAACCGTGCCAAGCAAGAAAACATTTACGAACAAACGCAACCCGCTCCCGCCCGACCATTTTCCGGCAAGCGCAGCGGCCCATTCAAAAAACCCCGCGCTTTCGGCGGCTACCGCAATCGTCATAAGGCCCAGAAAAAACAGGAATACATCCCATTTTTCGGCCAGCACGTTCACGGCATCCAATGGCGCAACTACTCCACAAAGCAGCATCAGGGCTGCCCCACTCAATGCGGCGACGGCTTCGTTTATCCGTTTTGGCCGGACAATTATTAGCACAAGGGTCAGCCCAAAAATCATTAATCCGGCGACTATTGTAAACACTGTTTAACCTTTCTTGACCCTCCTGTAAAATTGGCCTTTTGGAATTATCTTTGGAACCTGCCTTTAGCCGGACGCATCCTTGAAGCAGACCAGTTCAAGGATTGCTACCTTTGATATAGTTGCAGGATTTACACCAGCTTTGCCCTAAATCCAGCTAAAGCCTAAACCTTTGCAAAAAACTTGAAATAAAAATCCCGGACGGTAGTGTCCGGGAAATTTTCTTGCTAAAACTATGGTTCTTAGCTATCAAAATTAGCTATCGGAACGAGCCGCCAGCCAGCGACCAAGAGCAGGCCATAAATTTTTGGTCGCCCCTCGTCCGACTACCAAGCCAACATGCCCGCCAGGGAGAATCATCTGCTCCTTATCCGGGCTACCGACCAAATCCATAATCGGTTTGCTTTGCGAAGGTAGGGCGATATGGTCTTTATCGGCAATGATATTTAGCAAATTGGCCTTAATTTGCTGCAAATCTACTTGTTTGCCGCGTAAAACCAATTGCCCGGTGGTTAGCTTGTTGCCCAGATAAAATTCTTTTATCCATTGCTTGAAAGCTCCGCCTACAAACGGTACGCCGTCGTTGACCCATTTGTTCATACTGAGCCACGATTCAACCGCTCGTTCATCCCAGAGCTTATCCCAAAAATTGTTGTAAGTTAGCACAAAGTTATTGAGCGGTTTGAGCATTTTTGAGCCAAAATCTACGAATTCCGCCGGGACAAGCCCATAAGCGTCGGCAATCTGGTCGACATTATAATATTCGGGGTCAAGCCAGGTTCGCAGTAAACCTCTTTCACTAAAATCAAGCGGCGCGGCCATCAGTACCATGTTTTTAATCGGGTAATCAGAGTGCAAAGCTGCAAAACAGGCTGTCAGGGTTGCGCCAATGCAATAGCCAAGCAAGCTGACTTCCTGCGCTCCCGAATGGCGCAACGTGTGTTTTACAGCACGGGGAATATAATCAAAAATATAATCATCCAGCCGCATATTACGGTCTTCCGGGCCGGGCATCCCCCAATCAATCATATAAACATCAAAGCCCTGCCCAACCAAATATTCAATCAGGCTTGCACCGGGCCGTAAATCCATAATATAAGGCTTGTTGATAAGAGCGTAAATTAGCAGAAGGGGGACGTTATGGCGTTTTTCGGGTGGTAAGGTCGGGATGTAGTGATATAGTTTAGCCTTGTTGCGCGTCCAGACGATTTCTTTGGGCGATTGCCCAACCGGGATTTCGGGCGGCTTTTCCATATAACCCATCGCCCTTGCATAGCGTTTGACCGAGTGGTCAATTTCCTCCTGATATTGTTTCGCCAAATCTTCGGTTTCAGTAGTCATTATTTATTCTGCCTCCTCTCCCTGATTAGCGGTATTAAGGGGTTCGCTCAAATCAGTAATAATTTTGGTTTTTTTGGAACGGCTGGATTTGGCCGGAGTAACCGAAGCGGGCAATTCCAGATTATCCATTGGGCTAGTAAGTTCAGCGGGAATTGCCGGAGCGGGTAGCTTGCTTTCTATCTGATTTAGCTTGGCTTCCAAAGCCGTTAATTTATCGGTAACACCGCTCGGCCCTTGCTGCGAAAGTTTTTCAAGCTGAGTTTCTAAACTCGCTACCCGATTGCCCATCGTTTCGAGCAAGCTGACCATTCGCCCCAAAAGCTGTGGCACACCGTTCAGGCTATCCACCAAATTTTCGTTTACATCGTCTACTTTGGCATCTAGCATCACGATTTGCTCGGCTAACCGGGCAAAATCGTCGCGGCTGGGCATATCTGCCGCTTCCAGATAAGCTTTGGCGGTTTGCTTGACCATTTGCTTGTAAGTCGCAGCATTATTAGCCGAACGCCCCAGCACTTGGGCGAATTCGGGGGTCGCCACCATTTTCTGCATATATTGCGCCAAAGCTTCTTCGTTTTTCTCGTTAAATTTGCGCCAGGTAGCTAGAGGGTCGCTGGCTTGCGGCTGTCCACCCGGAGCAGTAGGCATCGCGGCACTGGCGGCAGTTGCGGTCATGGTCATCATTTGATTAATCCAGCCAAAGAAGTCCGCCGGACTAGGCACACTATTGGGCTTTTCACTCATAACACACTCCTAAATTAGTCTTTAGTTTCTAGTTGTGCTAACCGACAACCATTCCAACTAGAAACCAGAAACCTAAATACTCAAATTCTCAAATATGGCAGCGATACCCTGACCGCCGCTAGATTATTCCCAAAGTTTATCAGATTGTACAAAAAATAACAAGCTGATAGCTATATTTTTTCAAATTACTTGCATAGATTTTTCAAAAGCGATTTCGCCCGCGATTAACGTTTTCTCGATTTCGCCCGCCTCGCTTAATATTACAATATCTGCGTCACAGCCCGCCTCAATTCGACCTTTGTTGGGCAGATTTAGCAAGTCGGCTGGATTAAGGGTCGCCATTTGAATTGACTGAGCCAGCCCGCAATTACTCCATTTTGCCATATTGCGGACGGCAGCGTCCAGCGTCAAGATACTTCCAGCCAATGTTCCAACGGCATCCTCTAAATGGGCCGAAGTTTCATCCACAATTACGCTCTGTCCTGAAAGCTGGTAGCGTCCTGAAGGCATCCCCATTCCGGCCATCGCATCTGTTACAAGGTTCAGGCTGGCCGCACCTTTAGCCTGATAAATCAATTGGACAATCGAAGGATGCAAATGTATCCCGTCTACAATAATCCCGCCCGTAATGTCAGGTGTGGTCAGCACCGCATTGACCAAGCCCGGTTTACGGTGGTGCAAAGGTGGCATAGCATTAAAAAGATGGGTGGCATAGCGTGCGCCCGCTTCGTATCCCGCTTGCGCTTGCTCATAAGTAGCGGCACTGTGTCCCATTGAGACCAGCACGTCCTGTTTACTCAAAATTTCGATAACTTCGAGTGCGCCGGGTAATTCGGGGGCGAGGGTCAAGAGCCGTAAAGCTCCTGTTTCCAAAATCGCCTCGGCCTTTGCCAGCGTGGGCAATTGCAGCCATTCGGGTTTGTGCGCTCCCCGAAACTGCGGGTTCAGGAACGGCCCTTCCAGATGCACTCCCAGAATTTGCGCTCCGCTTGTTTGGTTCATTCTGCTTTTAATCGTTCGCAAAGCGGACAGATAAGTTTCAGTAGGTGAAGTTATAACTGTAGGCAAAAACGAGGTCACACCCCAGCGCGGTAAAGCCGTCGCTACTTCGCTGACGCTTTCCGGCGTTTCGGTAAAATCGTAACCTAACCCCCCGTTTAGCTGTAGCTCGATAAAGCCGGGAGCGATAAAGCTCTCAGGGTAATAAACTGCGCCTTTTTCCGGCCCAAATTCGCCCCATGTTACCGCCGCAATCTTGTTACCTTCCAGCCGCAATCGTCCCGGTCTGAACTCGTTGTATCTATGGTCTAAAATTTTGCCGATTAATATAGTAGCTGACATAATTACAAGCCTTCTGCACGTTGGCTACGTTCGCCAAGATAAATGGCATAATCTTCTCCCGCCACAAGTTCAAAGACACTTTCAGCATCGGGTATGTTTCTCCGCCAGAACCAGTTTGGCTTGAGCCAAAAACCGGGCAAAGCCTTTGAATAGTATTTACCCTGTGCGTCCAACCCAACTTGTTGATATTTCCCGTTTTGGTCGAGCTGGTAGAATTCAGCCTGGTTTATGGTTATATCAATCAGCCAATATTCCGGCACGCCCCCTGCT
>JBBQGP010000292.1:0-5234 GCA_038323095.1 Chloroflexia bacterium
CGGCTTGTGCATATTCGCGGTTATTTTGCAGCAAATAAATTGCTCCAAGAGCCAGATGTGTTTCGGAAATATCCTGCGAAGTGCGGGTAATATGTAATAGAGCCTGCTCGTAATTGCCCTGAGCCGCTTCGGTGAGGCCCAACCCGATTTGAGTGTAAGGATTGTATTTTTCAGCTTTGGCGTATTCAATTTTGGCGGCATCATAAAGACCCTGCCTCCGCAAGTCATCGCCCGCCACGACGTGCTGCTGCTGATTCCATTTTTCGAGGCCCACAAAAGTTTCCTGCGGGGTGTAGCTAGGTAACACTATTATTAGAAAAAGGGCGGGCAAGCTTAACCCGGCGGCGACCCGCAAAGCGCGGCCTTTATTGGTGTTCAGGGCAAGTGGGCGGTTAAGCCAGTTCAAAACTTGCCGCCAGTTCGCCAGAGTATAGGCGGCGAAAATAAACAGGAAGTAGTAAACCGGCAGACGAAAACGGGTTACGCCAAAAAAGGCAAAGGCTAACGCCAGATTATAACCCAGCCAGATAAGGGTAAAGCTTTTGAAATGGCCGGAGCTGGCCGGAGCGATTATCAGGCCGAGCGCGGCCAGCGTGCCAACGATAATATAAAGCAAATCGTCCAGAAGAGCATCAGGAATGAGCCAGGCCGGAGGGATTAGCCCTTTGGTGTAGCCCGTCAACAGTCGTTCGGATGCGCCAAAATCAATTTGCCAGAAATCCAGCGTTTCCTTGAACCCTTTTTGAACAAAGCTTGCCGGGTCAGCCATCGCCACTTCTAGCCCTTTGCGATAGCCTAAAAGTTCACGCTCGGATAAATTTTTCACGGGTAGCAAGGTCTGGGAAACTAACGCGCCGTTGCGTCCGGCTAACGCTCCCAAATAAAAATTATGCCCGCCAGTCGTATCAATAAAAAATCTTCCATAAGTGCTATAGTTGCGATATAGCCAGGGCGCAATGGTTAGCCCGAAAAAAAGCAAAATTAGGCCGCAAGCAAGAAGTGTAGTTGCGAGTCGAGAAGGGTTGTTGGTTGTCGGTTGTCGGTTGTCGGTAAGAAGTTGCGAGTTGATACTTGATACTTGATACTTGATACTTGATACTTCCTCTGTGTCCTCTGTGGTGAATAGTTTTGTACTAAAAAAGAGCCAAATCAGGATGAAAGGGATGAAGCTAAGTACCTGACCACGAGTGAGGGCGGCGAGGCCCAGCAGGATTCCGGCAGCGGGTAGGAGCAGGAAGAGGCGACGGTTTTGTTTATTAAGCGATTTCAGGGCTACAAATTCGGTGAGCAGGGTAACAGCCGCCAGAAACAAAAACATAAATAAAGTCTCCGAAAGCAACAGGAAGGGCAGGACGACAAAGGGCCAGGCAATTGCCGCCAGAAAAGCGGCTATCAGGCCAGTTCTGCGGTTAAAAATCTTTAGGCCGAGTCTATATAGCAAATACATCGAGCCGAGGCTAAGTCCAATTTGCAGGAAGCGAATAATTATCAAGTTCGGGCCAAAAAGCTTGAAGTTGGCTGCCAGAAAAAGGACGTACAGGGGCGGGCGTATCCAGGTGGCATCCTCGTAAAAAAGCCAGCCGCGCCCATCTGAAAGAATCGAGGCAATCTGATAATATTCGGCTTCGTCAATTACCGGGTTGGGGTGGGGTGCGACGAGCATTACATAAAGACGTAATAGTAATCCCAATCCCAAAATTGCCAGCACTGCCCAATCTAGCTTGAATTCAAGCCCTGATTGCTTTATCGGGTTCGGCTCTAAAATTGATTCAGTTCCAGCTTCCAGTTTCGTGACTTTATCCTGTTTAATACTACCTGATTGCTTCAATTTAACTCTTGCCTGAAAAATTTGACTACTCGCTCTAAATACTCAGTTTTTTGTTTTTGAAAAGCTGCCGCATGGGTTACGTCGGGAAGTACCCAGCTATCCACTATATTTGCCCCACCTGCCTGTCTCAAGTGATAAAATTCGCTAACCGGGACAGTAGTGTCGGCATCTCCGTGAATAAGAATAACATGACGATTACCTAACTTGGTAATACTTCTTTCGGGTTTGATTTGGTCTATATACATTAGAAATAATTTTACCACATTCGTAGCCCGGAAGAAATCAGGGAAGGAGTTGCGGAGCATTGCTCTACCGATGGTTCAGATGTTTAATAAATATTGATGGCCTAACTTTTGCACAGTTTTTGACAATCTATTAATTTTTTGAAGCACCACTAAAAAAAGAAACCCCGGACATGAATTTCCTGGCTCATGTCATAAAAACGGCCCTAAAGGGCGAGTAACGGCTAGACCAGGCTTTTACCACAACCACCCAACGGCTTTAGCCTGGTTTTTACGTTATCAGTCAGGACATTTATGTCCGGGAAAATCTAAAAAGGAGTAAACTATGTCTAATCCTGATACTACTAGCATTACCTTTGATATGAAGCTTGAGCTTGTACCATTACCAGTTTCAGATGTGGATGTGTCCAAAGCCTTTTATGTTGAAAAAGCTGGATTTCATGCCGACCACGATGTCTCGCCAACCCCTACCATGCGTATTGTTCAACTTACGCCTCCCGGCTCGGCCTGTTCAATTGTTATTGGAACTGGTATGGGCGATATTACAGAAACAAAACCAGGCTCCATCAAAGGTCTGCATCTGGTCGTAGCAAATGTGAAGCAAGCCCGCGAAGTGTTAGCGGCGCGAGGCGTGGCAGTGAGCGAAGTAAATGATATGGGGGGTGTCAAATACGTTTATTTTAGTGACCCTGATGGCAACAGCTGGGCTTTACAGGAAATACCAGGCAGGTCTTGAACCGACATTGCTCTGTAAGGTTTAGGAAACTCTTTTACCTTGTCAATAAGCCTTTGTGAGCTTTTGCAGGAAATCGACGCTTAAACTTTTTCACAAAGCTAATTGGATTATCGTGAATGGCTAATTGGGCAAACAGGCAGGTAACAAGTTTGAAAAAGGGGTCGGCCCGGTCTAATTCGGTTTCCGACCCCTCGGCAATATCACTCATCTAAAGCAAAACAACCTTGTCCTTGTTCTGGGTTAGTTTGGCGGTAACGTTGCGGGTATCCACCACGACGGACGAGTGTTCTAAAACCCATTCAAAGTTGTAGGCGGTGTGGTCGGTGACGATAACCACGCAATCGGCCTTTTGCAAAGTTTCTTCAGTTAGCTCGACGGATTGATGAGTAGTAGTTCCTTCGGAAAATTCGGGAATAAATGGGTCATTGTAGCTAACCTGCGCTCCATCGTTTTCCAGTAAATTGATAATTTTCAGAGCGGGCGATTCGCGGAAGTCGTTTACATCTTTTTTATAAGCCACGCCCAGCAGCAAAACTTTTGCTCCATTCAAGCCGCGACTTTGCCGATTTAGGGCGCGTATTACCAATTCGCGGACGTGGTGGGGCATCTGAACATTGATTTCTCCGGCCAATTCAATAAAGCGGGTGTGAAAGTCGAATTCACGGGCCTTCCAGGTCAGGTAAAAAGGGTCAATCGGGATACAGTGACCGCCCACGCCAGGGCCGGGAGTGAAATTCATGATACCAAAAGGTTTGGTATTGGCCGCGCCCAGCACTTCCCATACGTTCAGGTTCATGCGGTCACAAAGTAAGGCCATTTCATTGACCAGCGCGACGTTTACCACCCGGAAGATATTTTCAAAAAGCTTGGTCATTTCGGCCACGCGAGGCGAGGAAACGGGTACTACTTTTTCGACTACCTCTGAATAAAGGGCAACCACAGCTTCCAGACATTTGTCGGTGATACCTCCGGCGACTTTGGGGGTATTTTCAAAGCGATATTTGACGCTGCCGGGGTCAATTCGTTCGGGCGAAAAGGCCAGAAAGAAATCTTCGCCCACGTTCAAGCCTTTTCCGGCCAGCGCGGGTAATACTATTTCTTCGGTTGTGCCGGGGTAGGTGGTACTTTCGAGGACGATAAGCTGGCCGCGTTGCAAATGATGGGCAATTTTTTCGGTGGCCTGTTTGACAGCGGTCAAATCGGGGTCGCGGGTTTGATTAAGCGGGGTTGGCACGCAAATAATGATTATATCCTGAGCGGTTAAAACACTGGCATCGGTAGTGGCCCGGAAATGGCCGGAAGCAATCAGGGGCAGTATTCGTTCGTTAGGAATATCACTAATATAGCTTTCGCCCCGGTTAAGCTGGGCGCAACGCGGGCCATTCACATCCAGCCCGGTGACTCGAAAGCCTACATCCGCGAAAGCCAAGCCGACGGGCAAGCCCACATAACCCAAACCAACAATTCCGATTTTGGCATTTCTCGATTTAATTTTATCAATTAACAAAGTCCTGTTCCTCCTGTTTCAGCGTCCAGTTTTGCCATTTGGCAAGAAAGCGGCTGCACATTTGCGGGCCGCCACGTCGAATAATACGGGTTTTGATAAAGCCCCACCAGCCTATTTGTCGTAAGCGTACCAGACTGGTTTCGTCCAGCGATTTTTCGTTATGGTCTGGCAAGGGTCGAACAACGTGAGGCGGTTCAATGCCGCCATTCTGAAAAAGACGATAATAACCGTTAGTTTTGTACCACTCGAATAAAGCGGCCCAATTTTCCAGACGGGTGATACGCCCGCTTTGCCACATTTCTTTAGAGAACTGGATTGGGCGGTTACTGCTTACGGGTAGCAGATGCAAGTGGGCGTGGGCGATGGATTGGTTGATGCCGCCGTTTTCCCAGCATGAGACATAACCGTAAAGCTGTTCAAGTATTTGCTTGCTATATTGTAACAGAACCAAAAACTCGGTTTGCTGCTCGGAAGGTAATTCACCGAGGCACTGGCGATGAATCTTTGGAATAATCAGCGAATGGCCCTCGCGTAAAGGGTGCTTGTCGGCAATCAGGCAAAAGTTTTGGGTTTCGCGTAGCACTTGCTGGGTTTGCCAGTGACAAAAAGGGCAGTTTTCGTTCAATTTTAGCTACCTTTTCTAGTGGCGGTCTGGAAAATAGCTATATAGCGATTCGCGATATTTGTCCAATTTAGTTCGGTTTCGATTTTTTGACGCGCAGCCTTGCCGTAGCTTTCGGCGCGAATTGGGTCGGAGAGAAGCTCGATAACTGCTCCGGCCAGTGCGGTGGCATCGCGTTGCGCCACAAGTTTTCCGTTCAGCCCATCTTCTATTGCTAAGGGAACGCCCGCAATATTGGTGGCGACGACGGGGCGGGAAGCCGCCATTGCTTCTAAAAGGGTATTGGGCAACCCGTCTAC